>JAIXXZ010000020.1 GCA_027490465.1 Oxalobacteraceae bacterium | reverse complement strand
GGCGGTCAACTTCGCCAGTGAATATAAAGACAGAGTGTTCGCAGAATTCCTGCGCGAATATGAGGCAGGCCGCACCCCCAATCCCGATGTGCTCTGCAACGCTGAAATCAAGTTCAAAGCCTTCCTTGATCACGCGATGCATCTGGGCGCAGACTTGATCGCCACAGGTCATTACGCGCGCGTGCGTGAGCGCGGTGGTCGTTTTGAATTACTCAAGGCCGTCGATGCCAGCAAAGACCAGAGTTATTTCCTGCATCGACTCAATCAATCCCAGTTGTCGCGCACACTCTTCCCGCTGGGCGAGCTGCAAAAAACCGATATCCGTCGTATCGCCAGCGAACTGGCGCTGCCAAACGCCCGCAAGAAGGATTCGACCGGCATTTGCTTCATCGGCGAGCGTCCGTTCCGCGAATTTCTGAATCGCTACCTGTCTTTCCGACCCGGCCCGATGATGACGCCGGAGGGTGACATCGTGGGTGAGCATGTCGGACTGTCCTTCTACACCCTGGGCCAGCGCAAAGGCATTGGCCTCGGGGGCAGCCGCAAGCACCGCAATGACGATGGCAATCACGATGCCTGGTATGTGGCGCGCAAGGACATCGCGACCAACACGCTGTATGTAGTGCAGGGTCATGATCACCCCTGGCTGTTCTCTGCCGGGCTGGCAGCCGATCACGTGAGCTGGGTCGCCGGCTCAGCCCCGGCCGAGGGTCCCGTCTCCGCAAAAACCCGTTACCGGCAGGCCGACACCGCCTGCACCCATGCGTCCCTGCCCGGTACTGGCTTCAGTTTGCAATTCATGGCGCCACAGTGGGCGGTCACTCCGGGCCAATCCGCGGTGCTCTATGACGGGGATGTCTGTCTCGGCGGCGGCATCATCGACAGACCCTTGCAACCGGCCTAGGCCACCATCCCTCCGCGACCCGCAAGCCTTATCGCCCCAGCCTCGCTGAGGTTTTCGCCTATTTGACGCAGTCGGCAAGAATCCCAAAAAACCTCTTGCAATCAGGCAGGGCTTCGTTAATAATCTAAACAAGAATTGTTCGCATTTACACAGCACGAGCCCACCATGATTGTTTGCGTCTGCCATAACGTTTCCGACCGAGCCATCCGTGCTGCGATGGATGCCGGCGCGACCTCGCTCTCGGAGATTCGCGCACAGCTTAATGTTGGCGCGTGCTGCGGCAAATGCCTTCCAAGTGCAAAGGCCATCGTGAGCGAATGCCGCGAAGACGCCATGCCTCGTTTCACCGCAGTGCGACGCGAACTCGTCGCTGCCTGATTAGCCGCTCTCCTCCACATCGACGTCAATAGGCGTCAATCGTTGTCGCTTGCAGGATCCACCCATCATCGGTTCTATTGCGTTTGCGAATCGTTCGCAACAGCACAATGATTCGCAGTAACGAAATGACATCAGATATCGGACATTGCTCGCATGCTGCGGTAAGATGCGCAACGTTTTACGTCGCGCCGCATTCAAACCACACGCACAGAGGCCCCCATGAAAGGTGATCCGAATATCATCAAGCTGCTCAATGATCAGCTCACCAATGAACTAACCGCCATCAACCAGTATTTTCTGCATGCTCGCATGTACAAGCACTGGGGTTTCGAAAAACTGGGCAAAAAAGAATACGCGGAATCGATCGGCGAAATGAAGCATGCTGATCAACTGATCGATCGCATTCTGATGCTCGATGGCCTGCCCAATCTTCAGGCGCTGCACAAGCTGATGATCGGTGAAAACACGCCCGAGATGCTCGACTGCGATCTGCAGCTGGAAAAAATCTCGCAGCAAACCGTCAAGGATGGCATCGCGGCTTGCGAAGCAGCACGTGACTATGTCTCACGCGAGCTCTTCCAGCATATTCTGGATGACACCGAAGAACATATCGATTGGCTGGAAACGCAAAAAGACCTGATTGCGAAAATCGGTCTGGAAAATTATCTGCAATCGCAAATGGAAGACGAGTAATCGATTCGACCGTGCATGAAAAAACGGAGCCTCAGGGCTCCGTTTTTATTTATGCCTGCGGCTGCGCGGCTGTCAGGCGACGGGAATCGTATCGCGGAACGAAGGCCGGTCGGACAGTTTGTCGAACAAACGGGCAAGATTGGGATGATCATCGCGCCATTGAATCTCGGGAAAACGAAAACTCAACCAGCCCAGCGCACAACCCACGGCAATATCGGCCAGCGACAGATGCGGCCCCACGCAAAGCGCGGCATCACCCAGACCGCGTGACATAGCGGCCAAGCCGTCACGAATTTTGCCAAACTGCCGTTCTACCCACGCCTCGCTTTGCTTGTCGGCAGGACGCTGCGTGCGCTCTAGCCTGATAAGAATGCCAGCATCAAGCACACCATCGGCCAAGGCCTCCCAGCATTTAATGCTGGCCCGCTCGCGCCCCTGACTCGGGATGAGTTTGCCGACGGGTGACATGGTATCCAGGTATTCCACGATGACACGCGAATCAAACATCGCACCACCGTCTTCCATGATCAGGCAAGGCACTTTACCCAGCGGATTGGACAGGGAAATGGTACTGGTCGGCGACCAGACATCTTCAAGAATAAATTCGTAATCGAGCTTCTTCTCCGTCATGACGATACGGACTTTACGTACGTAAGGACTGGCAAGCGATCCAATCAGTTTCATGAGTATGCGCGCAAGATTTGGGGACGCGGATTATAGCATTGACAAAACTGTACGCGACCCAACGCTTAAGGCGAAGAGGCTCTAACAAAAAGCTGCTGGCTAGGCGCAGCGCCGCAGACAGTACAGTTGTACGACAAGGCGGTGCAACAACGCTGGCGGCTTGTTGTTAGAGCCTCTAAAACTGGCCAGGGGCCGAATGGTAAAATGCCGACCTTCCCGGATTATCTCTGCCGACTTTCGGCACTTCCCAAAATGCAACTTTCCCCTCTGTCCGCCCTGTCGCCTCTCGATGGTCGCTACGCCTCAAAAACACAGGCACTGCGCCCGATTTTGTCCGAATCCGGATTCATGCATCACCGCGTCAAAGTTGAAATCGCCTGGCTGATTGCGCTTTCCGAAGCAGGTTTTGCAGAACTGAAGCCATTTTCTATACAGGCAACGACATTATTAAATCAGCTGGCCTCGGATTTTTCGGAAGAAGACGCGGCGCGCATCAAGGCAATTGAAGCCACCACCAATCACGATGTTAAGGCGGTGGAGTACTGGTTAAAAGAAAAAGTCAGTCATCTGCCCGAACTGGTCGCAGCCGCCGAGTTCATCCACTTTGCGTGCACCTCGGAAGACATTAACAATACTTCGCACGGCATGATGCTCAAGGCTGCACGCGATACAGTCATGCTCCCTGCGCTCGACGAAATCATTGCCAAACTGACCGAGCTCGCCCATGCGCACGCCGCCTTGCCGATGATGTCGCGCACCCACGGCCAGCCCGCTAGCCCGACAACGCTCGGCAAAGAAATCGCCAATGTGGTGGCGCGCCTTCAAGGCGCACGACAACGCATCGCCAGCGTTGCCATTCTGGGCAAAATGAACGGCGCGGTCGGTAACTACAACGCGCACCTGTCGGCCTACCCATCGTTTGACTGGCCGGCATTCTCGCGCAAAGTCATCGAACAAGGCCTGGGCCTGACATTCAATCCCTACACAATTCAAATCGAGCCTCACGATTACATGGCCGATCTGTTTGATGCGTTTGCGCGCACCAACACCATACTGCTCGATCTGAATCGCGATGTCTGGGGCTACATCTCGCTGGGATATTTCAAGCAGCGCACCAAAGCCGGCGAGATCGGTTCGTCGACCATGCCGCACAAAGTCAATCCGATTGATTTCGAAAACTCCGAAGGCAATTTGGGCATGGCCAACGCGGTGCTGAAACACATGGCAGAAAAACTGCCCGTTTCACGCTGGCAGCGCGACCTGACTGATTCCACCGTACTGCGCAATATCGGCGTCGGCTTGGGTTATGCGCTGCTGGCGTATGACAGCTGCCTGCGCGGTCTGAATAAACTCGAAGTCAATGCCGCAAAAATCGCGGAAGATCTCGATCAGAGCTGGGAAGTACTGGCCGAGCCTGTGCAGACCGTGATGCGCCGTTACGGCGTTGAAAATCCTTATGAACAGCTGAAGGAACTCACACGCGGCAAGGGTATCTCGAAGGATGCACTGCAAGAGTTCATCACGAAACTCGCGATACCGCAGGAAGCCAAGGATCTGCTGCTGGCAATGACGCCGGCTTCTTATGTGGGCTTGGCTGAGAAGTTAGCGAAGGATATCTGAGGCTTGTGCTGGGCAAGCGGTCCCTCTGATCAAGCAATAAAAAAAGCCGGCATTCACGCCGGCTTTCTTGTTTACATGGGCAGGTAAAATCAAACCACTGCCCCATCCGTCTCGTCTTTCGGTTTAACAGGCTTCAGCAAATCCTCTCGCTTCACGCCCAGCCACATCGCCACAGCTGCAGCAACGAAAACCGACGAATAAATACCGAACAAAATACCAATCGTCAGCGCCACCGCAAAATAATGCAGCGTAGGGCCGCCAAAAATCAGCATCGACAACACCATCAACTGGGTTGATCCGTGGGTGATCACGGTTCTTGAAATCGTGCTGGTAATCGCGTGGTTCATGACTTCCGCAGTTTCCAGCTTGCCGAAACGACGATCACGGAAGGTTTCGCGTACTCGGTCAAACACCACCACCGATTCATTGACCGAATAGCCCAGTACCGCCAGCACAGCAGCCAGCACGGTCAGCGAGAACTCCCACTGGAAAAATGCGAAAAATCCCAGAATAATGATCACGTCGTGCAAGTTCGCGATGATGGCAGCCACCGCAAACTTCCATTCGAATCGAAACGCGAGATAAATCATGATGCCGACCACCACGAAGGCCAGCGCGGTTAGTCCATCATGCGCGAGCTCTTCACCCACCTGTGGCCCGACAAATTCCACACGCCGCAAGCTGACGCTGGGGTCTTGCGCCTTCAGTACCTCGATCACTTGCGTGCTTGCCTGCGCTGATGTTTTACCCTTCTGCACAGGCAAACGAATCAGCACGTCTTGTGCGGTACCAAAACTCTGCACCTGACTGTCGGCAAAGCCGAGCGACGAGATGTTCTGGCGAATTCGCTCGAGGTCGGCAGGTTTGGTGTAGGCGACTTCCATCACCGTACCACCCGTGAATTCGATCGACAGATGCAGGCCTTTGGCGAACAGGAAAAACACCGCCGCTGCGAAGGTCAGCGCCGAGATGATGTTGAACACCAGCGCATGCCGCATGAACGGTATGTCTTTTTTTATTCTAAAAAACTCCATGACTTCCTTTCAGTGAACCTGACCGCCTCAGGCGGTTGGTTTCCAGACTTGTCCGATTGAGACGCTATTGAGTTTCTTGCGACCGCCGTACCAGAGATTGGCGAGCGCCCGTGCGACCACGACGGCCGAGAACATGGACGTCAGAATGCCAAGGCAATGCACGACAGCAAAGCCGCGAATCGGTCCGGAACCAAAAATCAGCAAGGCCAGACCTGCAATCAGCGTGGTGACATTCGAGTCCAGAATCGTCGCCCAGGCACGCTCGAAGCCGGCTGCGATCGCAGCCTGCGGCGAATTCCCGTTGCGCAGTTCTTCGCGTATGCGTTCATTGATCAGTACGTTGGCGTCAATCGCCATGCCCAGTGTCAGCGCAATCGCCGCAATACCCGGCAGCGTCAGCGTTGCCTGCATCAGCGACAGCAAGGCAATCAGCAACATGACGTTGACGGCCAGCGCAAAAACGCTGAAGGCACCAAACAGGAGGTAGTAGATCACCATGAACACGGTGATGGCGGCAAAACCATACAGCGTGGAGTTGAAACCCTTGCTGATGTTTTCCGCACCCAGCTGCGGTCCTATCGTGCGCTCTTCAATGATTTCCATTGGCGCAGCGAGCGAGCCCGCGCGAAGCAGCAGCGCCAGATCCGTTGCAGCCGTGGGCGATTCCATACCCGTGATCTGAAAACGCGAGCCGAGCTCATCACGAATGGTGGCTACGGTCAGCACTTCACCCTTACCTTTTTCAAACAAGACAATCGCCATCAGCTTACCGACCTTGCTGCGTGTGGCCTCGCGCATTTTGCGGCCACCATCACCATTGAGATCAATACTGACCGAGGGTTGCTGGTTCTGATCAAAGCTCGCGCCTGCATTCGAAATGTAGTCGCCGGTAATCACCGGGTCTTTATAGAGAATGACCGGAGTTGCCTTGCCTGATTTGAAAAGCTCGGAACCCAGCGGTACGGAGGCACTTTCCTCGGTACCACGGCTGATGGATTCATCGACCATGCGTACTTCCAGCGTCGCGGTGCGGCCAATGATGTCTTTCGCACGCGAGACATCCTGCACACCCGGCAGCTGCACCACGATACGATCCGCGCCCTGACGCTGAATTACCGGCTCGGCCACACCCAGTTCATTGACCCGCTTGGAGAGCGTGGAGATATTTTGTTGTACCGCGTCTTCCAGGGTTTTCTTCAGCGCCTGAGGATTAAGCGTCGCGCGCAAACGCTGACCCTCGGCGTCAGGAACCGCGGCCAGCGCCAGCTCGGGCATTTGTGAACTGAGTACATCACGCGCGGCGTTCAGAGTCGCCTCATCGCGGAAACGGATATCGACGGTTTCACCTTCACGCGACAAGCCCGAAAAGCGCACGCGCTTTTCAACCAGCAGCGCGCGAACGCTTGTTTGCATACCCTGCATGCGCTTTGCGAGTACTGCCCGGGAATCCACCTGCATCAGGAAGTGCACGCCACCCCGCAAATCTAGGCCGAGATACATGGGCAGCGCATGCAAGCTTTGCAGCCAGCCCGGTGTATTGGGCAGCAAATTGAAGGCCACCAGATAACTTGGATCAGTGGGATCACTATTGAGCCCCTGCTCTAGCGCCGTCTTTGCCTTGAACTGCATGTCCGTGGTCGCAAAGCGAGCGCGTACCGTGCCATTGTTGCCGAGGTCTTCATAGAAAACTGCCTCAGCCTGCACACCAGATTTCTCGAGAGCGGCAAGCGCACGGCTGACCGTATCAGGTCCGAGCTTGAGGGTTGCTTTCGCACTGCTGATTTGCACGGCCGGCGACTCGCCGAAGAAATTCGGCACGGTGTACAGCACGCCCATGCACAGCACGAACAAGATCAGTACATACTTCCAGAGGGGGTAACGGTTCATGGCATCCTGCATCAAAAGAAAATGTCCGGCTCGGGAGCCGGACATGCGGGGCATCTGGGAATTACAACGCCTTGATCGTGCCCTTGGGGAGCAGCAGCGTCACCGCCGCTTTCTGCATGACGATTTCGGTACCTTCGGCCACTTCCATCGTCACATAGCCATCGCTGACCTTGGTGATCTTGCCGACCACACCACCGGCGGTCACGATCTCATCGCCCTTGGCCAGTCCGTCGATCATCGCCTTTTGTTCTTTTTGCCGCTTCATCTGAGGGCGGATCATCAGAAAGTACAGTACGACAAACATCAGAATGATGGGCAAGAAGCTCATCAGGCCGCCTGCGGCGCCAGCGGGTGCCGCAGCCTGCGCATAGGCGTTGGAAATAAACATGGACTGCTCCGGTAAAGGGTTTTTCAAAGACCCGGCATTCTAGCATTTCAGCCCTCATCCCTACCTGCGCAGGCGCGTACGGCGACGCTCAAGTGCTAGCGAGCCGCGTGCCGGGGATCAGGCCGGCGCACTCAAGCAGATATTGATAGACCTTTTCTCCGGAATTCTGCGCACAATCCAGCGCCGACCAGCCCTGATGGGATTTGACTGTCAGCGACGCCCCATGCTGAAGCAGCACGCGAATCAAGGGCATATTGCTGAAATCACAAGCCAGCATCAGCGGGGTTTGGCCCTGATCATCACGGGCATCGACCAAAGCACCTCCGCGGAGGAGGCGCATGGCAATACCCGGATCCAGCTCGCCATCGTGCAGCGCCGTGCATCCCAGCAAACACCGCCGGTTCACATCGGCACCCTGTGCCAGCAAAAAATCGACCAGGGCAGCGTTACCTCGGGCCGAGGCGACATGCAGCGGGGCTTCTCGCATGACATTGGTACAGTGAATGTTCAAGCCCTTTTGCAACAAGGTCGCTGCCAGTGCCGGTGTCAGATAGTCTTGAAACATCAACGCTTGTCCGCCAGACTCCAGCAGCTCCAGCCGAGCACCCGCCTCCAGCAAACGCCGCACCATGGCCTCATGCCCTGGAAGTTCGCGCTTTTTTATCAGGCAAGCGAGCGGTGTCGAACTCAAGGCATCAGGCTCGTTGATGTCATCCACCGCACCATGCCCCAGCAGCAGTTCGACTGCAGCCATGCTCGAAAACATGCAAGCCCAGTGCAGGGGCGTGCGTCCATAGGTCGGATCTTTCTGGTGGATACTCTCGCCAGATAAAACTGCCTCACGAACAATTACCAGGCTTTCTGCATCATGCGCATGGCAACACAGTACAGACAAGCGCGGCAAATGCTGCAATGCGCCCGGCGCGCCCTCTGGTCTGTCACTGCTATTGGCAATCATCAGATCATCAAAGGAAAAATCTCCGGATGAATCCTCATTAACCTGATCGAACTCCGGCATCCGTACCGGCAATCTGGATACCATGCGCGGCGCAATCGCATCGGACTGCAGCGAATCTGATTCTTCTTTTAAGGGATTATCCGAGACAAGTGGCGTAACCAATCTGGGTTCTACAGGCAATGTTACTGGCGAGCCGTCCATGCAATATCACTCCCTCTATGATTCCGTGACAGCGACCAGTCACTGTCATGCGTCGGCATTGAGGGGAAAATTGTCGTGCGAAGTTCCGGCAAACTCCACGTCTTAGCGAAGAACAGATTTAACTGATCGATTGAATCAGATTCTGGGGGGAAAAAATTCTGCGGGAAGCAAGTATGCCAATGTGAACTATTGCCTTCAGCTACCGCGTGCGCGATCGGCAGCAAATTGCACGCGAAATTCGACAAAACGCTGCTCATCGATGGCCTTGCGCATGTCCTGCATCAACTCAAGGTAGTAATGCAGATTATGAATAGTATTGAGGCGTGCACCGAGAATTTCTCCACACCGATGCAAGTGATGCAGGTAGGCACGCGAGAAATTCTGACAGGTATAGCATTGGCAGCTGGCATCGAGCGGCTGATCCTCGTCCTTGTGACGCGCATTCTTGATCTTCACATCGCCGTAGCGCGTGAAAAGCCAGCCATTACGCGCATTACGGGTCGGCATCACGCAATCGAACATATCAATACCGTTGGCAACGCCTTCGACCAGATCCTCGGGCGTACCCACACCCATCAGATAATGTGGCTTGTGTGCAGGTAATTTAGGCCCCGTGTGCGCGAGTATGCGCTGCATATCTTCCTTGGGTTCGCCCACCGACAAGCCACCGATCGCTACGCCATCAAAATCCATGGTTTCCAGACCTGCCAGTGATTCATCGCGCAGCGCTTCAAACATGCCACCCTGCACAATCGCAAACAAGGCATTCGGATTTTCTTCACGCTGAAACTCATCGAGCGAGCGTTTTGCCCAGCGCAAGGACATGCGCATGGAAGTCGCCGCCTCCTCGCGCGTTGCCGGGCGACCGTCAATTTCATAGGGCGTGCACTCATCAAACTGCATCACGATATCGGCATTGAGCACGCGCTGAATCTGCATCGAAATTTCAGGCGACAGAAACAAACGATCGCCATTAATCGGCGACGAAAACTTCACGCCCTCTTCGGTAATCTTGCGCATCTCGCCCAGCGAAAACACCTGAAATCCACCAGAGTCCGTCAGGATGGGCTTGTTCCAGCCCATAAATCGATGCAGCCCACCGAATCGCCGGATGATCTCCAGCCCCGGACGCAGCCAGAGATGAAAGGTATTGCCAAGAATGATTTGCGCATGAATCTCTTCCAGCTCGACAGGCGACATGGCCTTCACCGATCCATAGGTACCCACGGGCATGAAGATCGGCGTCTCTATCGTGCCATGCGCCAGTTCCAGCCGACCGCGTCGGGCATGACCGTCTGTCTTCAGTAAAGTGAATTTCATCGTGCGCCTTCTCTATCCAGCAGCATGGCATCGCCATAACTGAAAAAACGATAGCGCTGTTCTATCGCATGCGCATACGCTGAACGTATCCGTTCATAGCCTGCAAAAGCGGATACCAGCATCATCAGCGTCGACTTGGGCAAATGAAAGTTCGTAATCAGCCGTGTCACGGTTTGAAATGAAAATCCCGGTGTGATGAAAATCTCGGTGTCATCGCTGCCCGCCAACAATTGACCTGACCGTGAAGCCGATTCCAGCGCGCGCAGACTGGTCGTACCTACCGCAATGATGTCGCGTCCTGCCTGCTGCGCCTGACGTATGGTTTCAACGCAGTCGGGGGAAATGTTGTACCACTCGCTGTGCATGGTGTGCTTTGCGAGATCCTCGGTGCGCACGGGCTGAAAAGTCCCCGCACCGACATGCAGCGTCAGCCAGGCCAGCCGAACGCCCTTGGCCTGCAGAGCATCAAGCAGAGGCTGATCGAAATGCAGCCCGGCAGTCGGTGCCGCTACCGCACCCGGCGATTTCGCATAAACCGTCTGGTAACGCTGCGCATCGACCTCATCCGCTGCATGCGTGATGTAAGGCGGCAGTGGCAGGCTGCCAAATTGTTCAATCAGTGTTAGCGCATCGGTAGGGAAATGCAGCACGAAAAATTCACCCGCCCGCTCGCCGACATCCACTTCAAACGCATCTGACAAACGCAGTCGCATCCCCGGCTTGGGTGATTTTGACGCGCGCACCTGCGCCAGCACTGTCGTGGCATCCATCACGCGCTCGACCAGCACTTCGACCTGACCACCCGTGGCCTTGATACCGAGAAAACGCGCATTCAACACGCGGGTGTCATTAAACACCAGCACATCGCCCGGCTGCAGCAAGTCCGTAATATCGGAAAATGAACGGTCCGCCACCTGATCACCCTTCACTTGCAGCAGACGCGAGCTGCTGCGTGTGGCCAGCGGTACCTGCGCAATCAATTCGGGCGGCAGGTGAAAATCGAAATCGGCGAGTGAATACATGACGTTTTGAAGATCAGGCTGTAGCGCGGTCTGTGAGACGCGCTTTATGGCAAGTTGTAGGGCGAGTTGTAGAGCGGTGAATGTTGACCCACTTAACTTGATGCGTGAACTCGCTGGCAAAAGCCGGTATTCTACGCTGCGCCCGACCAGCCCAGCTTCTATGTCAGCCACCCGAAAAAAAAGCAGCCCACCGAAAAGCCTGCGTACCGCCGACCGCCTGGCAAGGCTTGGGCTGACCACGGATATGGCATTGGCGCTGCACCTGCCCATGCGCTACGAAGACGAGACGCAGCGCTATTCTGTGCGCGATGCTGCCCGCATGTATGGACACACAGTGCAAATCGAAGGTGTGGTCACTGCCTGCGATGTGCAATACCGCCCGCGCCGGCAGCTGGTGGTCACGCTCGCCGACGACACCGAGCAGCTCACGCTGCGATTCCTGAATTTCTACGGCAGTCAGGCCACTCAGATGGCCGTTGGCAAGCGATTGCGCGTACGCGGCGAAATGCGCGAGGGCTTCTTTGGTCTGGAGATGGTGCATCCTGCGGTGCGCTCGGTGGATATCGACACCCCACTGCCCGAAGCGCTCACGCCAGTCTATCCAGCCGGCGAAGGCCTGTCGCAGACGCTGCTGCGCAAGGCCATCGATGCAGCAATGACCCGTATCGATGCCGCCGACACGCTGCCGGATGCGCTGCGCGAAAAACTCAAACTCATGCCGTTCAACGAGGCAATCAAACTGCTTCATCATCCGCCAGCGGACCTTGATGACGATGCGCTGATTGAGCGCACGCATCCGGCCTGGATACGGATGAAATTCGATGAGCTGCTCGCACAGCAACTTTCAATGAAGCGCGCGCAGGTAGCACGTCGCCAGCAGGGCGCGCCAGTACTTGCCAAAGCGGGCGAACTCACCGCGCAGCTGCTGAAGGCACTCCCGTTTTCGCTGACGTCGGCGCAGCAGCGCGTGCTGGAAGAAATACGCGTCGATCTGGCTGCCCCCTATCCCATGCAGCGGCTGCTGCAAGGCGATGTGGGCAGCGGCAAAACCGTGGTGGCGGCACTGGCTGCCACGCAAGCGATCGACAATCAATTTCAGACGGCACTGATGGCGCCAACTGAAATTCTGGCTGAACAGCATTTCCGTAAAATCGCCAGCTGGCTCGCGCCGCTGGGTGTCAATATCGCCTGGCTGACTGGCAGTTTGAAAAAGCGCGAAAAAGAAGAAGCGCGCGCGCGTATCGAAGAGGGTTCGGCTCAATTAGTCGTCGGTACGCATGCACTCATACAGCAGGATGTCGCATTTGCCAGACTAGGTCTGGTGATCGTCGACGAGCAGCACCGATTTGGTGTTGCACAGCGACTCACGTTGCGCAACAAAGGCATGGACAGTGTGCCGCACCAGCTGATGATGTCGGCCACGCCGATTCCACGCACGCTCGCGATGACGTATTTCGCTGATCTCGAAGTCTCCGTCATTGATGAACTGCCACCGGGTCGCACCCCGGTGATTACCCGACTGATTGCACAAGAGCGACGTGATGAGGTGATAGAACGCGTGCACGTTGCAGCCAAAGAAGGCCGGCAAATCTACTGGGTCTGCCCACTCATTGAAGAATCCGAGGCCTTGCAGCTGCAAACAGCGACGGATACGCATGTAATGCTCACCGCGGCTCTGCCCGATTTGCGCATCGGTCTGGTCCACGGTCGTCTCAAACCGGCAGAGAAGCAGCAGGTCATGGAAGCTTTCGCGCGCGGTGAGCTGCAGGTCCTGGTGGCCACCACCGTCATCGAGGTCGGGGTCGACGTACCCAATGCTTCGCTGATGGTGATTGAGCATGCGGAGCGATTCGGGCTGTCGCAACTGCACCAGCTGCGAGGCCGCGTAGGTCGGGGTACCGATGCCAGCGCCTGCCTGCTCATGTATCAGGGGCCACTCGGGCTGGTCGCGAAACAGCGCTTGGGCATCATGCGTGAAACGGCGGATGGCTTCGAGATTGCGCGCCGCGATCTCGAAATACGCGGGCCCGGTGAATTTCTCGGCGCACGTCAATCGGGCCAAGCGATGCTGCGCTTCGCGGATCTGGAACAAGACCAGTGGCTGGTGGAACAGGCGCGTGATGTTGCGCACAATCTGCTGACCCATGCACCCGAGATTGCCGATGCTCACCTGGCGCGCTGGCTGGGCGCGAAAGAAGATTATCTGCGGGTCTGACACGCTCGCGACGAGAATGGCATAAAGCCCTTGCACCAAGCACTGAATCCGGCACTTGTGCGACACTTGCAACCATGACACTCACCGAACTGAAATACATCGTCGCCGTCGCACGTGAAAAACACTTTGGCCGTGCCGCCGAAGCCTGTTTCGTCGCGCAGCCCACGCTCTCGGTCGCGATCAAAAAGCTGGAAGATGAACTGGGCGTGCCCATCTTCGAGCGCGGCGGTTCCGAAGTCACGGTGACCCCTATCGGCGCTCAGATCGTGGCGCAGGCCGAGCATGTGCTCGAGCAGACCGCCTATATCAAGAACATCGCCAAACAAAACAAGGATCCTCTGGTGGGCCCGCTGCGGGTCGGTGTCATTTATACGATCGCACCCTATCTTCTGCCGCAATTGATACCGACACTGATCGACAATTTCCCGCAAATGCCGCTGATCCTGCAGGAAAATTTTACGGTCAAGTTGATCGAGTTGCTGCGCGCCGGTGAACTCGATGCAGCGATCATGGCGCTACCTTTCAATGAACAAGGCATGATGGTGCGTCCGCTGTATGACGAACCCTTCATGATTGCCCTGCCGCGTCATCATCAATGGGCAGCGCGGCAAGCTATCTCCAGCGCAGAACTCAAGACCGAGACCATGCTGCTGCTGGGCTCAGGTCATTGCTTTCGCGATCAGGTCCTTGAGGTTTGCCCCGAGATGTCCCGATTTTCTACCGGCGGTAGCGGTATTGCCCGCACCTTCGAAGGCTCTTCATTGGAAACCATCCGTCATATGGTCGCTTCAGGTATCGGCATCACAGTATTACCAAAAGGCTCGGTGCCGGTCACGCCGGGACCTGATCACATGCTGCACTACGTACCCTTCGAAGACCCAGTACCTTCGCGTCGCGTTGTCATCGCCTGGCGCAAAAGCTTTACGCGCGCCGGTGCGATTGAAGCGGTAAGGCAGGCAGTACTGTCCTGCCCTATGCCCGGACTGACCATGCTGCCGGGTGCCGGGCTGCAGGAAGGTTGACTCGCCTGATGATCCATACGAACTCAGTACGTAGGTAAATTTTTCCGTTAGTCGAACGTTGAGGTCGTGCTGGAACTTGATGTGCGTTGGTAAAGCAAAGACACTGGATCCCCCTACGGGCCACGGCTTGGCTTGTACGCCAAACCGCTTCGGCAGGTGCAACGCATGCGTTGCTAATGCCCTACCTCACCCTGCGCCGGGATGACGTGTGAAGAATTGGTGTCTTCTAAATCGTCATCCCAGCGAAAGGTGTAGCGGGGGTTTCAGACTGCATGCAGTCTGCCCGCGAAACGGCCATGGCGTACTCGCCATGGCGCGCCCTGCAAGGGGGGATCCAGCGTCTTTCGTTGAATAACCACTGACTGTGAGAATAAAGAATACGAGACCCTTAACGCTGTGATTATTCAACGACTCATTCTCTACGCCCGATTGGTGCGTCTCGACAAACCCATCGGCAGCCTGCTGCTGCTATGGCCCACCTTGTGTGCATTGTGGCTGGCCTCTGCGGGCAAACCAGACTGGCGTCTGGTTGCTATTTTTACGGTGGGTACCGTACTCATGCGCTCGGCCGGTTGTGCGATCAATGATTTTGCCGACCGTGATTTTGACCGCCACGTCAAACGCACCGCGGAACGTCCACTAACCTCCGGTCAGATAAAAGCATGGGAAGCGGTACTGGTAGCAGCCGTACTCGCCCTCATATCGTTTGCGCTGATACAACCACTCAATCTGCTCACCCAACAGTTATCGGTACTGGCCGTGCTGATCGCAGCGAGCTATCCCTACTTCAAGCGATTCTTCGCGCTGCCGCAGGCTTATCTGGGGATTGCTTTCGGCTTTGGCATACCGATGGCCTATGCCGCCGTACTCGACGCAGTACCCGTCGAAGCGTGGGTGCTGCTGCTGGCGAATGTCTTCTGGGCACTGGCTTATGACACGGAATACGCAATGGTTGACCGGGATGATGATCTTCGGATCGGCATACGTACTTCAGCGATTACCTTCGGACGATACGACGTGCTGGCCGTCATGCTGTGCTACGCAATCAGCCTTGCGCTGATCACCGCGGTTGGTCTGCAGCGCGGATTAGGTGCGGGCTTTTTGATCGGCATGCTTGTCGCGGCCGGCATCGCCATCTATCACTGGACCCTGATACGCGGACGCGACCGCATGCGTTGCTTTGCCGCATTCAGACACAACAACTGGCTGGGCGCTGCCGTCTTTGCAGGCGTTGCATTGGGATGAACCCCGTCTGATTCTTCGAATGCCGCGCGCAGACAACAGCGGCCCATTTTTTTCCGACTTCTTCTTGTAGCCCACGTCGCCGCAGACAGATAATCGCGCGTTCCAGAGCCAGGCAGACGCTGAAGCAATGCGCGTCTGATGGCGAATTTGACTGCCTTGACAGTCTGAACGCCTTGCCGATCTGCCTCACCGACGATGGACATTTCCGAACTGCTTGCTTTTACCGTCAAAAACGGTGCGTCTGATCTTCACTTATCCGCAGGCTTGCCGCCGATGATCAGAGTGCATGGCGATGTGCGACGTATCAACCTGCCGCCCATGGCGCACAAAGAAGTCCACGCCATGATCTATGAGGTCATGAACGATGCGCTGCGCAAGCGCTATGAAGAATCGCTGGAAGTCGACTTCTCGTTTGAACTGCCCGGCCTGGCCCGTTTTCGGGTGAACGCTTTCAACCAGGATCGTGGCGCCGCTGCGGTGATGCGTACCATCCCTTCGAAAATTTTATCTCTGCAAGACCTGAAAACACCACCAATCTTCGCTGATCTGGCCTTGAAGCCGCGCGGACTGGTACTGGTCACCGGGCCGACAGGCTCAGGCAAATCGACCACACTCGCAGCGATGGTCAATCATATTAATGAAAACGAATATGCCCATGTGCTGACGATTGAAGATCCGATTGAATTTGTTCATGAGTCCAAAAAAGGACTCATCAATCAGCGTGAAGTCGGGCCGCACACACATTCATTCTCTGCAGCTCTGCGCTCAGCACTGCGTGAAGATCCCGACGTAATTCTCGTAGGCGAGCTGCGCGATCTCGAAACCATACGCCTGGCACTGACAGCTGCAGAAACCGGACATCTGGTATTCGGCACCTTGCATACCGTGTCGGCTTCGAAAACGATAGACCGTATCGTCGACGTCTTCCCCGGCGAAGAAAAGGACATGGTGCGTGCGATGCTTTCGGAATCACTGCAAGCGGTGATCTCGCAAACGCTCATCAAAAATCGTGAAGGCAATGGCCGCGTAGCCGCCCATGAAATCATGCTGGGGACCCCAGCTATTCGGAATTTGATTCGGGAAGCCAAGGTCGCTCAGATGTACTCGGCCATACAAACTGGCACTGCACTTGGCATGCAAACGCTGGATGCCTGTTTGATGGGGCTGGTCAAGAGTCATCGAATTTCGCTGGACGCCGCACGCGCCGCTGCCAAGATGCCCGAAAATTTTACTGGCTGATCATGGATATTACGCGTGCGCAATCGCTGATGTATCAATTGCTAGGCTTGATGAAAGAAAAAGGCGGATCGGATCTTTTCATCACCGCCGGCTTTGCACCAGCCATCAAGTTCAGCGGCAAACTCACACCGGTCTCCAAAACCATCCTATCTGCTGAGGAAAGTACGGCACTCGTTCATTCACTCATGAATGCATCACAACTAGCAGAATTCCAGTCAACGCATGAATGTAACTTCGCCGTCAGCCCGCAAGGCATAGGCAGATTTCGCGTGTCAGCTTTCATGCAGCAGGCCAAAGCGGGTATGGTGGTTCGGACCATCACCACCGAAATCCCAGAACTTGATGCGCTGAACGTGCCGCCACAGCTCAAAGATATCGTGATGTCCAAGCGCGGACTGATCATCATGGTCGGTGCAACGGGCTCTGGCAAATCCACCACGCTGGCCGCCATGATCGGGCATCGCAATGCGAACAGTCACGGGCACATCATCACCATCGAAGATCCGGTGGAATTCGTGCACCCCCACATGAATTGCATCATCACGCAGCGCGAAGTCGGCACCGATACCGCCGACTGGCACACCGCATTACGCAATACCTTGCGACAGGCACCGGATGTGATTCTGATTGGCGAAATCAGAGACAGAGAGACCATGGACCATGCGATCGCCTTTGCAGAGACCGGTCATCTGTGTCTGGCCACGCTCCACGCAAATAATGCGAATCAGGCGCTAGACCGTATTGTGAATTTTTTCCCGGAAGAGCGGCGACAACAGGTATTGATGGATTTGTCGCTAAATCTGAGGGCCATGATTTCACAGCGGCTGATACCCGCTAAATCAGGCAGCGGGCGGTGTGCAGCGGTAGAAATCATGCTGAACTCACCGTTGATATCTGACTTGATTTTCAATGGCGATGTTCATCAGATCAAAGAGCTGATGAAAAAATCACGCGAACTGGGCATGCAGACCTTTGATCAGGCATTGTTTGATCTGGTCGATGCTGACAAGATTTCTGTCGAAGATGCACTGCGTAACGCCGACTCCGTCAATGATCTGCGGCTCGCTATCAAACTGCATGGAAAAAATTCGCAGGGTGCTGATACGGATGCAGCGATTGAGGGGCTGGATATCGTCTGAGACCAGACTGGCGCTACTTTTTAACAAGCTTTTCGTCATGGCTCTACTGCGTTACCCCGTCGACGTTCCGCTGTAACTGCCGAATAATTCGACCTTCTGCTTCTTCTTCGGCAATGTCCAGCTTTTTTGGCAGTCAGTTTGGCGTTGTCTTTGACGGGTTTTGATTCATCCATATGCTATTGCCGATTATTCGCATACGCTACACCACTTAGCGCGACTTCATTGCCTCGATTACTTTTGGCTCATAACCACTTGACAATGACCACCAAGCCGTCTTTATCTGCTCGCGTTTGACATGCAAGCCTTCCATCCACCGATAGGAGGCTATGTATTCCCGCATGTCATGGTCAAAGTTATCACGGAATTGACCGGAGCCTAGCACTCGAATCGCATTGAAATTTCCAAGATAAAGCACATCCCCCTTGTTTAACTTAAATGAAATCTTCTTCTCCGGTTTAGACGCAACCCCACCTTGTGTTTGGATGAAAGACCATGACACGAATTCATATTCCTCGGCAGGCAACGAGAAGGCGCTCAAATAAATTGTTCCCATACCGTCGTTTTTAGGAATTGTGCTTCCTAATCGGTTTGCAGTCAGTAGATGACTCTTTCCTGTTGAACTGACGACGAAAAATCGAACTCCGGTTGCTGTAAAAAGCGCCCGGTCGGTCACAGGAAGAAGCACAACCCCGTTCTCAACAAGGTCTGGTGCGACATCGCTTTTTACATGGGTTGCACAACCCGCTAGAAGCACTATTACCAACATGATTAGGAATGCCGCCAATTTATTCATTTGAGATCTTCCATCAGAAAAAAGTAATAATATTTTTATAATACAGCCACTCTGTACTGCAGTGCATAAATGCGGCTTTGGGAAGCACTAGGATAAATATTTTTTCGATACATCGCCCGTATAAAAAACTCTTTGAAGATCGCCATTACAATGTTTTTGTCTTGAAAAATCAGTGGCTCTGCCCAGAAGTCACCGATGATCGATACCATCTTGTTGGAGGACTGGCATTCGGGGCTGCAATAGGTTCTTACTACCCAGTCGTTTTCTATCTCTTCGCCAAAAGTAATGATGTAGCTTCCGTTATCCGCCTGTTCTCGAAGAATTTTTGATAGTTCATTTTCCACAGTAGGAAGTCGTCGCTGTACAAGCTCAAGTGCCAATTTTTTCGCAATAATCGCGGTCTCATTCATGGCTGTTAATCGCCTTTAGGCTTGAAGAAATCGATTGGAAGTTTAACAGTAGGTGCACTAGCAGCTGATAGCTGATAGTGCCCCGAGTTGTTATCCCAGGACCTCAAATTTCCTTTCCGTAAAACGCGTATTCGCTCTCGATGTTTCTGTTGTTTGCTCTGACGCTGCCACTAACAAGCTACGCACCAGTGATTGGGATTCTGACATCTTCGCCTTGTTATTTCTGTTGGATATCATATTTCACTGGCGCAGGATTCTGTATACCCACCCGCAGTAATGAGCGAAAAAACGATGGTGATAAAAACCCAATAAGCGAATTTGTCTTTACCCGATGATTCGTCGTAGCGCTGCCCGAGAGTCTTGATGAATGTCTCTTTGGGTAACTGCGCATAGTGCTTTCTTTCGCTCATTGTTTATCCTGTTTTTTTAGCTCAAACCCAAAACTAGCAGGAGAAAAATTAATACCCGGCGTCCCAATACAGTATTCAAAAGAACTCACTCCACCATACGAATGGTTCACGCCACCTCCCACCCCGACCAACGGGATCACTGGCGCGATAACCGCTCCTTGCGCGCCACCGCCTTTCAATAAATCACTCGTTGACTGCGCAGTACCACCTCCGTTGATATTTCCGAACATAATTGATCCGCCCGGCATAGTTGTATATCCAGGATAAGTTCGGCCTACCGATATTTGTCCAAACATTTCTCCGTTGTGCAAATTAATCGCGCCCCCTCCAGAAACTACATACAAACTCCCTTGCACAGATACATAGTCGGGCGAGTTATGTCCTCGGAACGGTTCCACGCCAGCCGCACATTCTGCGGTAGCTGCCGCCCGCTGCGCATTCGGGCTTACCAGCCCTACTTAACGCTTTTTCCAGAACCGAAAAATCAATTCTTGTAGGGCCGGCTCCTCCAAGCTTCGCAGCATCAATAGTTGCGACACAAACACGATCCCCGCCCCAGTTTTTGACTTTATCAACTAAGCTCTCGGATGGCGGAACAACAACAAGCTCGCGCCAATCTACACAACGTTAGCAGTGATTGCGGTAGCAGCTGCGGCGGGCTCATGCGGCCCGGGGATGGCTATGCCTACTTCTATATTTTTTTGCTCCATACGATCAAATGGCAATTTAGGTGATATAAATTTTTTTAAAAAGCAAACACTGGCTACCCAAATATTTTCAACTTAAATGTCCATACATAGAAAATTAATATCAATACCGTGAGAATAATTGCCCAGTAAATTACTTTCTTTACCTTAGATAGCTTTTGATATTCATCCGGCCGGAAGGACGGGCCTGCCATGTTTCATCTCCTATTTTGATTCAATTTTTGAACCTTTTTTATTAATGTCAAATCCATAGCCAACTGGATTTACCACTACGCCAGAGGGAATGCTGATTCCTGTTTCTATTGCAGCTTGCCCGCTATACGAATAATTGATGCCACCGCCAGCTCCAATGAAAGATGCTCCTGGAATAGGGTAGAAATATGTTGCTGATCCATTAGCGCCTTTTAAAAAATTATTTGTAATTTCAGTATCTGAGCCGCCAACAATCTTTCCAAATGTTAATGACCCACCCGGTTTAACCGAATATCCTGGGTAAGAGCGACCCAGACTCCATTGCCCGAACATTTCACCACTATGTAGATTGACTGCAAATCCAACTGAGGCAATATAAATACTGCCCTGCACTGAAACGTAATCCGGTGGATTATTTCCTCGGAACGGTTCCACGCCAGCCGCACATTCTGCGGTAGCACAATAATTACCTCTGGACGGCGGATTTGGGTTTGATATAAATTGACCATTGAATGTTCCTTGCCCATTCACCGACGACATACCCGTAGTCGCTGCCACACCGTCAGTGAACTTCTGGAAGGGCGTATAGACGAACGCGCCGCTGGCCTTCTGCTGGTTGACCCACGCGAGTTCTTGCGTGAGTCCGGCGGCTTCCGCAGGACTCACATAGTTTTGCTTGTACAGCGGCGAGCCTTCTGGGAACTGCGCCCAGCATTTCACCTCAAGGCATGCCGCTTTCTTCAGGCGTTCCTCTGCCTTTTTATCTCCGTCGGCCTTCTTCGCGATCCGCTCCTTATCCTCGACGTGCAATTGCCGATTATTCGCATCAACGTTCACCCCAGCAGCCGCACCCGCCAGTCCATTGCCACTCGCCATTCCCACACTGGCACCGATACCGGCTGCGGTAACGGTGCTGATGCCCTGAGCGATACCGTCCGCCACCTCGTCACTCGCACCGGCTTGCTTGAGGGTCTTACTGAGGTTGGCTTGCAGGTCATTGAGCAGCGGGGCTGCGGTGGCTGTTGCTGCGCCACCCAAGGCACCTGAGAGACCACCGCTTAGGCCACCGGTTAAGGTGTGCAAGGCAATGCGGTAGCTGCCTCCCTCGCCCCACTGGTCTTCGATTTGCTTTGCTTTTGCCCGCAACTGCAGTGCGCGTTGCTGGTCTTCTGGGCTGGTGCCGAGTTGAGCGGCTTCTGCTTTTAGATTGTTGGCTTGATTGAGTTGTGATTGCGCGTAGTCCCCTACGGCTTTGGCAGCGTAGGTGCTGAAGGTTTGCGTGATCTGTACTTGTGCAGTGATCTCTTTCTGTACGCGCTCTGCATCGAAGCGGTTGACCAGGCCTGTCTCGGCGTCTCCTGTTCGCGCTGCTTTGTTGCCCGCGATATCACTGATCGCTGCTTGCGTGGTGCTGCTCCGGCTATCGCTGTCGCTGCCCAGCCCCACACCGGTGCCCTGTGGCGCTAAGTTGCCGCTTGCGCTATATCCAACCCCCAGATTGACGCCGACGCTCTTGGCTTCATAGCCGGCTTTGTTGTCAATGTCGCTGGTGGTGAGCGTGCCTTCGGTGCGGAAGCTGTTTTTCTGCAGATCAACGGCTGCCTGGGTGCTGGTGATGGCGCCACCTGTGAGCGTCGTGTCGCCTTGGACCTTGACTTGGAAACCTTCATCACCGGCACGAATGCCGGACTGTTGATTGACGCTCGCGTAGTCGCTGTCGATGTTGCTATGCGTGACGTTGATACTGCCGCTGGGTTTGCCACCGGCGATCGGAACGCTGAGTGTTCCGCCGTACTGCTTCTGTTGGCTCTTGTATTGGCTGGTGTCTTGGAGGGATTCGATCGTTAAATTGCCGTTACCGTTCGTACCTGCTTCTACAGTCACCTGAGGCGCTGTGAGTACACCGCCGCGGATGGTGGTGTCGTTACCTGAGCTTGTTTGTATCTGCTGGCCCGCAATGACCTCGGTGTTAACCCAAGCAACGTCGCTGCCGTCGGCATTGCCTCGCCCTTGGCTGGCGGCGAGATTCAAACTGACGCCGCTTTGTTTGGCGCCCACCGCAAATCCCACACCAATGCTGGCACTCTGATTGCTGTTCGTGCTGTGTTGCTCGGCGCTGTCTCGGGCGGCCTGGAGATTCAGTTCTCGCTCGGCTTGCAGGGTAATGGTGTTGCCGGCTTTGAGTTGACTGCCTTGGACGGTGAGGTCTTCAGTTAGGGCGGTGACAGTCAGGTTGTTGGCTGCTGTGACGTGCGAGGGCGCGCTGGTGTCGGTGGTGCTGGTCGAGTTACTTTGCGCTTTGCTGCTGCCTACGCTAATGGATAGATTCACCCCGCCGAGTTGGTCGGGATTTTTTTTAATGGCATCCGCAGCGGTATTGATCGCCATGGCGACGTTGGCAGCTGCTAGGGCTTTCATGCGCGGGTCGCTGGTGTTGCCGGCGGCCTGTCCCATTTGCTCTACCGTCTGAGCTGCGGTGATGATGGGGGCGCTGACAGCAACTGTGACGCCGGTTTGCTTGAATTGCGTTTCAGTGACTGCGCGGCTGGTTTCCCGGGCTTCGGTGATGCTGACTTGCTGGGCGGTGATGGTGATGTCGCCGCTGATTTGGGTGGGCGTGTTGTTCTGGCTTAGGGCGAGGACATCGCTACCGGTTTGGGTGTACGTCCGCCCGGCTTGCAGATCAATGTTGCCGTCGAGGCTGCCAACGGTTGAGGCGCTGCTGATGGTGCGGGTTGTCTGCTGGTCGGTGCTTTGTGTGCGCTTGCCGAGGGTGACGCCCGCACCGCCTGAACTGAAGACGCCTGACTTTGCCTTGTGCTGGTAATGGCCTTCTGCGTGGGTGTTGGTGCTGGCTGTAATGTTTAGATCACGGCCAGCATTGAGCTGGATGTCTTTGTCGGCGACAACGTTACTACCCTGAACCGTGATGTCACCGGCAGCACTGGCATTGACACTGTTGCCACTTAAGGTGGTTCCTACCATCGTGTTGCTCTCGTATCGATCCCGCGTTGTTGTTGTCGTGCTCGACAGCATCCCTCGGTGCGTGGTCTTGCGAGCTTGATCGTTGAGCGTTTCTGACTGGCCAGCTTCGATGCGCAGATCATTGCCGGCCTGGACTTCAATGGCACCACCGCTGGTCACCGTCGCTGCCCGCAGAGTCAGGTCTTGTGCTGCGGTGAGTGTGAGTGCGCCGGTAGTGCTGATCTGAGTGCCGACTTCTTCTCGGTGGGCGATGTGGCTGTGGTTGTTGGCATCCTTGACGGCTTTGTCGGCTTGGCCGGTGGTGACGGTGGTGATCTGCAGGTGTTCGCCGGCGGTGATGGTGGTGGAGCCGGCGGTAGTGTTTTGAATTTGTGCTGCGCTTAGGGTGATGTTGCGGCCGGCGGTTAGGTTTAGGGTGTTGTCGGTGCTCGTGTTCGGGCCAGTATTCGTATTTTCTGACCCTGTTACATACACTCCGGCCACACGATCAATCTGTGTGCGCGTAAAGCGATTGCCGCGTGCGGCCTCGCTGGGTGAGAGTGCTGTCTCGGTGGTTTGCGTGGTGCTTTGTACATTTAAATCGCGACCAGCCTGAAGTTTTAGACGGTCGGTGGCAGCGATCCGTCCACTGGTGTTGTTGATGTCGATATCGGCGTAAAGCCTGACATCGCGACCTTCGATGCTGCCTTTGAGGTTGTGGATGTTCTCTGCGGTGACGACGACGTTCTGATCGGCGGCGATGAGACCGCTGTTGGTCAAATCACCCTGCAACCGTGCCGTGATGGAGCGGCCGCTGATTAAGGTGCCGTTTGTATCAAGATCACCTTCTTTGAGGCGGGCATAGACTTTGGGTACCAAGACGCGTGTGGTGCTGCCGTCGGGCAGGGTTACGTCTTGCTCGACTAACCAGACGATGTCGCTGGTCAGAAACGCGACCTGCTCAGCTGATAGAGCGATGCCAGGACGCAGTTGAAGATCCTTGGCCACAGTGGTGGCGTTATTCATTAGCGCCAAGAATTGGATTTCATCATCGGTGTAGCCGGGCAGGAAGCGCCGGCCGGTGAGCTGAGCCACCTGATCACGTATTAAGCTTTGTTCGTAGTAGCCGTCGCCTACGCGCTTTTGTGTTCTTGCCGGATCGACGGCTAATTGCTCAAGCAGATAGTCGGAGCTCTGCCACTGACGATAGCTGGCGAAACGGGGATCGGTTTCGATTAAATATCCGCCGGCACTTTGCGGGTTTGCATTGAGTGTGAAGAGAGCACTGTTGGTGCCGGTCGCACTGCCCAGCAGTGCGGGAATTCGAACAGGTGGGTTGCCTGTTGAACTTCCATCGGTTGTATTACCGGTACCTCCGGATCCGCTACTCTGGGTCGTGTTAGCCACGTAGCGATGCCCGGTGGGCAGATCAATCGTGGTGACTTCGGGTGCGGGGTTGTAGGGGAATTGGCCGTGCCATTTACGACAATGACTTTCGGAGGGCCAACTGCCGCACCACTCAACAGTGGTGTATTCCGCCGTGCCGCTGTACTGCACCTGATAGGCGCCTTTGGTTTCCTGATTGTTGAGGGTGGTGTCGTTGAGATGGATATCACCCCCAACAATGACCCGGCTGTCCTGGTTGGTCAGGCTGGCCGCTGAACTGCCATCGCCATTGAGACTGAGGTTGCCACCCACACGGAAGACAGCCGGTTGACTGCTTGTGACCTGACTGCGACCAGGCGTACCCGTGAGGTTGTAGACGGTGTAGTCCTCAAATTCATGCAGACGGTTGTCTTCAGAGACTGCTGCGTTATAGGCGTTGAGGGGAATAGCGAGTGCATCCAGTGCTGCTTGATACCCGAGGTTCCATTGGGCGTATTGGTTGCGCCAAGCGTTACAGGCAGGGGTGCTGATGTCGTAGCTGCTACCGGTGTTGTAGTCATAGCCACTGCAGCCGCCACCGAACCGGTCTCTAGGTTCAACCGGTGGCGCGACAACCGGTGCGATATTAAAGCGAGCAAAGACCGGGTCGTTCCAAGCGTAGTTATATATAGTTTGACCGCGTGTGCAGCCAGATTCATCGCAATTGTCAGGTAGAGTCGTGCGTACCGGTGCGATGTTTTGTCTTTTACCGTAGACGTCGGGATGCACGATGCAGCTCACAAATCCATCGCTGCCCAGATTTCTACAGTAGCTGGCGAGATAGATCGCGTTACTTCCTGCGGGTTGTACGCGCTGAATGCTAAACGGCGTTTCAGGAACCTGATCAATCTGGAGTTGGGTGTTGCGGTTGGCCAGTGCGATGGCCTGGATGAACACATCGCCCAGCACATCAATAGTGGCTGAGTCGTTGTTGACGCGGTTGGCGAAACCTGTGGTGGTGTAGCGAGTCTCGCCAGTAGTGGGGTCGATGGCGCTCTGGACCGTCCGACCGACCGAGAGATCGCCGCCACTAAAGATGAGACCACCATCGCGGTTATCCAGTGTGCCCACCCCGAGCGTCATGGCATTGCGGGCTGCAATCACTGGCGATCGGAAGATGTTGTTGATGGTCTCGCCAGCATTGATCAGCGTGTCGGCTTGCAGAACCAGATGGTCGCCATAGATACGGCCATCGCCGAGGTTCTGAATGCTGGGACTGTTGATGATGACGGTCTGGCCGTCGATCAAGCCGCCTGAGGTTGTTGTGTTGTTCGTGGTGCTGTTGCTGTTGTTGGTCGTGGTGCTGTTGCTGGTACTGCTATCCCCCTCGTTCACCAGCGCCTGCGCCGTGATCGAGAGCCTCTGCTGGCTCGCGATCGTGCCCGTGTTGGTGAGCGTGCTGTTGGTATCTATCGTGGCGCTGCGCTGCGCTGTGATGACGCCCGAGTTATCGATGGCGCCTTCGGTCTTTATGGTTAGCTCAGGCGCTGTCACTTTACCCTTCACGCTCAGGATGCCATTGCTATCCAGCGTTAACTGCTGTGCCGCCTGCAGGGTGCCGTTGTCTCTTACCCCCAGACCGTGTTCGCTGCCCACCAAAAAAATATGCCCCGCGTACATGCCGCCCAGGTAGCCCACATCCAATGCAAACGCGGGAGTGGCGCTGTCTTTAGATTGACTGCCTGCAGTGCTGATGGAGAAATTCTGGGGAAAGGGTGAAATGATGATCGGCTTGATATCGACTGGCTGACCATTGCCATCAACCGTAACGTCATTAGTACCGGTGACGATGTTTACTCGTTTGGCCCAGAGGCTGGCGTTGATTTCTGCGCTGCGGGTGAGAATGGTGAGAGCGTCTACTTGTCTGCCATCCAGACCCAAGCCTT
>JAIXXZ010000052.1 GCA_027490465.1 Oxalobacteraceae bacterium | reverse complement strand
TGGAGTCATGGCGATGACGAAATCTTCAGCCTTGAGCAATTCTGCAGCTGGTTCGATCTGGATCATCTGACCAAATCACCCGCACAGTTCAATCCAGAGAAACTGGCCTGGCTGAACAACCACTACATCAAGGCCGCCGACAATGCTGAGCTGGCCCAGCTGGCAATGCCTGAACTCGAGCGTGATGGTGCGCACCTTGATGGTGGCCCCTCGCTGCCGGAGGTCATTGGCTTACTCAAGGATCGGGCCAACACTGTCAATGAACTGGCTGATGCAGCGATGCTTTTTTATCGCGAGCCCAAGCCAGATCCGGCGCTGCTGTCGCAGCATTTGACAGATTCTGCGCGCGTCGCGCTCGGGCAGTTCGCCAGTGCGGCGGCGGATGTTGAATGGACCCGCGAAGCCATCAGCGCATTGATGAAGCAAGTGCTGGCCGACTGTCAGCTGAAAATGCCGCAGCTGGCCATGCCCCTGCGATTATTGGTCACCGGGCAGTTACAGACGCCATCGGTAGATGCCGTGCTTTTCCTGTTCGGGCGGGACAAGGTGCTCTCTCGCCTGAATGCCGGGCTGGCTTAGGGTGTCAGTAGCGATTTACAGCAGTTAAAAGATTCGGCTATAATCCCGCTTCTGCTGCATATGGGGGTATAGCTCAGCTGGGAGAGCGCTTGCATGGCATGCAAGAGGTCAGCGGTTCGATCCCGCTTACCTCCACCACTGAGTCGGAATCAAATGTGCAGCAGCGGTAATCATAGGTCGGCAGTACGGACAGTTTTTGTCCCCATCGTCTAGAGGCCTAGGACATCACCCTTTCACGGTGAGTACCGGGGTTCGAATCCCCGTGGGGACGCCAGTATTCCCCGCCTTTGCCCCGAATAATTCGGAAGAGGGTCGGAAAACGGCAAAAGAAGCGGCTGAGTTCTCCTCAGCCGCTTTTTTTTTGTGGGTATCTGTCTGCTGTTCGATCAACGTGCGATGCTGATCCAGTTCTCTGTTTCCAGTGCAGGAACGCGCTCAAACTCTCCAGGTTGTTTGTCGCCAGCACAAGCCCTTCACTTCGTGCATGAGCTGCGATATGCAGGTCGTTGATACCGATGGTCTCGCCACGTTTTTCAAAAAGACACTAAGAAAATTGAACTGCTATTTCGTATCTTGCCTGCTTGCGCCTTATCTGACGATCCCAAGGAAAAGCGCAAGACACCGATCAACCTCCACCAGTGTTTCAGGCTCAAGTTGCCCAAATGGTTCGCCTACCTTCTCGCGTGCGACAGTCATTGCTTTATCCACCATGATTTGAGATGCGCGCTGCAGACCATTGGCTGCTGTCGGCTGGACTAGAATTCTGAACAAAGGTGTGTCACGCAGATCGCTCGTGACGGGTAATACAGTGATCGAGGGATGAGCATCAAAGTAGTCGGATTGAATGATGAGGGCTGGCCGCGGCTTGCCAAAATCTCCCTGCAATACGATCGTCACCAGATGGCCACGCATTATTTCCAGTCGCCCTCATCGGCCACTGCTTCCAACCACCCCAGAATCTCGCTTTCTTGAGGGTCATTGGCCAGTTTGGCCGACTGTGCCCGGCATTCCTCCCCAAAGGTCGGACGGCGCGTGTCGGGCACCCAAAGTTGCACCGGCCGCAATCCGGCCAGCCGCAAGGCTTCTCTGTGCTTGCGCACCCGGTCATTTGTTGGGGTTCCCATCGCGCCTCCTGTCGTTACATGTAACATCATAGGTGAGGCTTTTGTTACATGCAACAGAAAATACCTGAAGCCCGGAGCAGCCCAGATTTACCCGGTGGGGCTATAAAGCATTCACAAACGCCACCAGATCCTCCCGCTGTTCCCTGCTCATCCCGGCAAACGCATCGCGCGACACCTGCGCCTCGCCGCCGTGCCACAGTATCGCTTCCAGCACATTACGCGCGCGCCCGTCGTGCAGCAAGTTGGTGCTGCCATTGACTTGTTTTGAGAGACCGATGCCCCAGAGCGGCGAGGTGCGCCAGTCGCGCGGACCGGCGCGGAAATCCGGGCGACCATCTGCGAGGCCTTCGCCCATGTCATGCAGCAGCAAGTCAGTGTAGGCATTGAAACGGCGGTTTGACAGCGCGGGCAGGGCCGCGAAATTTCCGGTTTTCAGTTCAGGCAGATGGCATTGCGCGCAGCGCGCCTGTATGAACAATGCCTCGCCACGCTGTATGTGCTCTTGCTTCTGATCGCGTGAAGTCGGTGCATCCAAGGCCAGCGTCCAAAAACTGATCTCGTCGAGTTCATGGGCTCTCAACTCGGCCTTGTCGCCGGGTGGCATGGCCTGACAATGTTTTTGTACTGGTGGACAGTCTTGCTGGATATACAGCGGACTGGTAACGCCCATGTCGCCATGAAACGCTGCTGCAATTTGCTGCCGCACGCTGGGCTGATTGGCTTTCCAACCAAATCGTCCGATGCTGGTTTTATCGTTCACGTCGTCGCGCACATAATTGGGACGACCGTTGAGTCCTTGTGTGGCCTGAAGCTTTGCGATGGCCAGAATATCTTCTTCGGATACGGCTTCCAGAAAGCCAAGACCAAATACTGCGCGTGCATTGCGCAGCGATGTCAGCAGCTTGTCACCCAGGGGTCCGAAGGCCGGGTTTTCAATTCGGATGTTCGGCTTTCTCAATTCAACGCTCATACCATCGGGCAGCGTCACTGCTACGGGTACCCAGTCCACAAAGACATCGGCTTCGCCTTCTTTCGTATGAGTTTTATCCGGCGTGATCACATCGAAGGGCTGCAGCTGATGCCCATAATTGGGATGGGGCAGAGGCTCGCCATGCTTGCCGGTCCCCGGTAATGAAATGCGAACCAGCTGTTGCGATATAGGGGTGCCCAAGCGATCGGGTGTTTTTCCATGACCAGCCTGAATATGGCAGGCCATGCATGAATTGGCGATGAAGGTGGGTCCCAGTCCCCAGGCAATCATCGAGGGTGGTCGCACATATTCCCAGTTCGGGATGGGCAGCGAGGGGAACAGAATCCACGAGGTACGAAAGAGCTTCTCTCCCGCACGAAACTGCTTGAGCTGCGCCTCATCCAGTCCCGGCATGGGTTGCATGTAGACGGCGTTCGCGTCAATGGCGCGCGCAGCAGGGGGTGTCTCGCCAGCCTGAGCGGGCTGCACTAGCAGGCACATGAGAAGTAGCACCGCGCCCATGCCCAAGCCTCGCCTCGGTACGTATGAATCGTGGTTGAAGTTTTTGGATGTGTTCATTAATTGTCTCGGAGCTGACTTGGAGTCTGCCAAAAACTTGAATTTATGAAATAACTTTGTCAGTTTTAATGATTAGAATCAAGTTTGAAGAAATTAAACCGACCTGTTTTTCATTCGATAACTTTTCATGTCTTCCCACCCTGCGTATTTCGGTATCGACGATGCCGGTGAGTTGGTTTGGCTAGGTACCCACGCGGGCGTGGACGCTGCAGAGGAGGCCGCGCAGACGCGAGGTCTTTCGCTCCGTTTTCTTGTCGACTATCCCACGGCCCGCATGCTGCTGCGCCGATTGCAGTTATTCAGTTCGCTTGAAGCCTTGCCGGGTCTGTGCTGGTTTGGGCATTTCGAGTGGGATGGCAAACTGTATCTTCTCGAAGAGCTGGGCAGCCGTGCAGAGGCGGCGGCCATGTTAAACAGTTGTGACCATGAGTCCGTGGCTCTGCTCGATCAGGCACAAATGCGCATCTGGATGCGGGTACTGAAAGCGCATGCTGACCTCGCGCTAGTATGATCCCGCAAATTTAATGCAGTCAGGCTCGCCAATGCGCTCGTTTTTTTGGGTGATTTTCTTATCTGCGCTGGTTCACATGCCAGCAAAAGCGGCGCGACCTTTCGTCACAGATGATGCGCGCCTCACCACGGCGGGTAGCTGCCAGCTTGAGAGCTGGACACGCTTTTATGCCGACAGCACCGAGGTCTGGGCGCTACCTGCCTGCAATCCAACCGGTAATCTCGAATTGACTCTGGGGGGTGGGCAAGCACGCTATCAGGATACTTCGCTGTCGAGCTCTGAAGATTATGTTTTGCAAGCCAAAACGCTGTTCCGGCCACTAGAAACCAATGGCTGGGGCTGGGGGGCAGCGGTCGGTACGGTTCGTCATCCCGAGATCAATCCCGGTCCCAACCTGCATGGCAACACCTACATCTATTTCCCGCTTTCCATGTCATTTGCGGATGACCGGGTGGTCATGCACCTCAATACCGGATGGCTGCACGACAAGTCACTTTCCCGCGAACGTTTGACCTGGGGTATCGGCAGTGAGATCAATGCCACCCACCGACTGACACTGGTGGCAGAAAGCTTTGGGGATGATCTGACTGGTCCTTACTGGCAGACCGGCGTACGCTACGCCATCATTCCGCATTTATTCCAGGTGGATGCCACGGTGGGAAGACAAACCGGTGCCAGTGACGCGCATCGCTGGTTTTCCTTTGGCGTGCGTTTTACGCCGGCGAGTTTGTTCTGATATGCAGTTAGGGAGATGCTGAATAAATCCACGTTTTATCGCGAGCCAGCGTAGCTATGCGACGCGGGGACCAGCAAAATCAAGGGCTTGGTACCATTGACCTTGCCACAAAAGTTTCTGGGTTTATTTAATCAGCGCTTCCTTGGATTTGATTGCGCTGGTGTCAATGCTAAGCTGATGCGCCACCTGCTTGCTCTATCAGGCGTGATCAGAAGCTGCTTTTCACCGAAGCGCATTTCCCGCGATAGAGCGTATGACCACGCCGGCCTTTCTCCAAGGCAGTGATAATGATTTCACCCGTGCCGCGATTGAGCATGAAGTCGATGTATTCAATGAAATCATCGACCATCATCTGCTTGAAAGCGATCGCACCTTTGATATGAGATTCATTGATCTTTGTCGCAAAATTGGCGCGGCCTATCATGGTCAGGACGAAGCTGGTCATGCGCGTAGCTTCGTTGACTTCAATCGTCAGTGAGTCGAAATCGCTCGGGTCCGGGTTGATGGGCACCCAACTTCCCAGGTAGATGGGCATCCAGCCTCGGCAGGCAAAACGCAGCGTATCGTTACCGGGCGCGGCCGATGCTGTCGACACGGCGAGGAGCAGTGCAGCGATCATCGTGCAGCGAATCATAAAAGCTTTCACCATCGTTTATCTCGCCAATGCAACGGACTTGACCTGTACCCAGACTGCATCACCCGGCCTCAACGCGAGGTCAGCAACAGCGCGGGCCGTAACGCGCGCCAACAGGGGCGTTTCGCCGATCAGCACACGAACTATCACGCTACCCGGCGCGTCATCATCGACACAGCGGTCGATGCGCCCCGCAAGTATATTCTGAATACTGCTTTGCACAGGTTTTTCGCGCGCAATGCTGACGTCGCGCGCCAGAATGTGAAGACGCGCCGTATCCTGCACAGTCAAACCCTGATCACGCGTCCAGAACGCGCCATCAGCAAAATCCAGTCGCGCCAGATGCCATTGCCGGTCAATCTCGCCTACCCGCGCATCAATGATCACACCCCGGTCATCCCCCAGACGCAGGGGCAGATCCACGCGTGACAAAGTGTCATACAACGAGCCGCTGGCCGTGACCTTGCCGTGTTCAAGCATCACGATGTGATGCGCAAGTCGTGCCACTTCATCCGGCGCATGGGTCACGTAGATGATCGGTATATCAAGCTTCTTCTGCATGCGTTCCAGGTACGGCAGGATTTCCTGTTTGCGTTGCATATCCAGCGCCGCCAGCGGCTCATCCATCAGCAGCAGTCGGGGATTCACCGCCAGCGCGCGTGCAATTGCCACCCGCTGCCGTTCACCACCGGAGAGTGCATCTGGTTTGCGTGGCAATAGCGCTTCGATACCGAGCAGCTCGATCACCTGCGAGAGATCGAAGGACCCTGCTTGCGATGAACGTTGTCTGCCGTATTGCAGATTCCCCATCACGCTCAGGTGAGGGAACAGACTGGATTCCTGAAATACATAAGCCAGTGGCCGACGATGTGTCGGTAACCAAATACTGTCGTCATGCCAGACCTCGCCATTCACTTGCAGGAAGCCTTTGGGTGGACGCTCAAGTCCGGCGATACTGCGTAGGAGGGTGGTCTTGCCGCAGCCAGAAGGACCGAATAAGGCGGTCACGCCGCGACCCGGAAGTGAGAGGTCGACATCCAGTGAAAAGCCCGGCCAGTCGAGTTTGAATCGGGCCTGAATGCTGTTCAACTCAGACTCCCTTGCGTGTGACGGGTCGCCAGATCTGCAGCAGCAGCAGG
>JAIXXZ010000049.1 GCA_027490465.1 Oxalobacteraceae bacterium | reverse complement strand
ATCGCTCCCTCAATCACATGTCGGAAGCCTTCAAGGGCGTGATTACCGATATCTCGAAAATCCTGAAAGAGGTCTACAACGCGAAATCCGCGCTGGTCGTTCCGGGCAGTGGTACCTATGGTATGGAAGCCGCCGCACGCCAGTTCGCCACTGGCCGCAAATGTGCAGTGATTCGCAATGGCTGGTTCAGCTATCGCTGGACACAGATTTTTGAAATGGGTGGTATCTCGGATGATTTGCACGTTATCCAGGGTCGCCAGTTGGCCAATGAATTTGAAGGTTCCTATGCGCCGCCACCGATTGATGAGGTCGTGGCCTGGATACGCGAGGAAAAACCAGCCGTCGTGTTTGCACCGCACGTTGAAACCTCGGCAGGCTTGATCCTTCCACCGGAATATCTGCGCGCTGTGGGCGAAGCCGTGGAATCCGTTGATGGTCTGTTCGTGCTCGACTGCATCGCTTCGGGTGCAATGTGGGTTGATATGGTCGCCTCCAAAGTGGATGTGCTGATTAGCGCGCCACAAAAAGGCTGGAGCAGTTCGCCTTGCTGCGCGCTGATTGCGATGAGCGAGCGCGCGCGTCAGAAAATTGATGCGACCCAGAGCACCAGCTACTCCTGCGATCTGAAGAAATGGCTGCAGATCATGGAGACCTACGAAAAAGGTGCGCACATTTATCACACCACCATGCCGACAGATTCGCTGCGTGTTCTGCGCGATGTGATGAAAGAAACCCAGGCTGCCGGTTTTGCGAACCTGAAGAAAAATCAGGAAGACCTTGGCCTCAAGGTGCGAGCACTGCTCGAAGCCAAGGGCTTCAAGAGTGTGGCAGCACCCGGCTTTCAGGCGCCTTGCGTTGTGGTCAGCTACACCAAGGATCCGGATATTCAGAACGGTAAAAAATTCATGGCGCTGGGCATGCAGACGGCAGCAGGCGTCCCATTGCAGGTGGGTGAGCGCGATGATTTCCGCACTTTCCGCATCGGCCTTTTTGGTCTGGAAAAGCTGTTGAACATCGACCGTACCTTCGGGCATTTGTCCAGCGCGCTGGACCGTTTACATTAAACCAGCGCGCCCGTCCGTCGCAATGCAGCGGGCGATCCTGCGGCTTGATGTGCCGTGGATTTGCTGTCTGGCTTTTGGTGTGATGGTGATGATGAGCGGCGTGTCGAACGCGCAGGTACTGGACTATGTCTGTGAAGGCGAGATTCGTACCGACAGGGTATTTGAACCCGATGGCTTAAGGGTCGCAAATCAGCGTTTTCGCGTCACCGCAAATGTGACTGCTGGCTATGTGAAGCGAGATCCCGCGCTGGCTGCTGGTTGTTTTGCGGGGCGAACCGAAGTCTGTGCCTGTGAGCCACCAAGCGCCGAGAAAATCATTTGCCGCAGTCTGGGTTTTCGGGCAGACGGCACTGAAGTGAGTCTGGACTTCACTCTGCGTCCCAGTAATAGGCTCCTGATTGTCTCGGGCAAGGAATTCAATGCACGATCGGGTACTCTGATCGAGACGCAAGGTGAATTGACCTGCACTCGTTCGCCCGCAGTTTCTTCTCCCTGAACCGTCACGAGGACACCATGGTCATTCGCATCGCTGCATTCCTGTTGACGAGTTGTTTTTTCATTCTGCCGGCGCATGCCCAGTCGCCTGACGAGATGCTGCCTGCACCGCAGAATCTGCAGCGCGAGGCTGCGCAAGCGCACGCGGATCGCAAGCCTTTCTTGCTGATGTTCTCATTGCCAGGCTGTGGCTATTGCAAAGTGGTGCGCCGCAATTACCTGGTACCGCTGCTGCGCGATGCATCGCCGGCAGACAGACCGGTGATTCGCGAAGTACAGATCACCAGCCGAGATTCCGTGCAGGGATTTGATGGTAAACCTACCACGCAATCCGCATTGGCCAATCGCTATGGCGTACAGGTGGCACCGACTGTCATTGTCGTGAATGCCGCAGGTGAATTATTGGCAGACCCCATTGTTGGCGGAGACAACAACGGTTTTTATTCTGCCTATCTCGATCGTGCGCTGGAAGCAGCGGAGAAACAATTTACCAGCCAGCGGGTCAGGGTGCGCTGAAAAAGTGGTTGCTCACGGTCACAGCTGACCAGTGAAAGTGCGGACGTGCCAGCACTATTTTCCTGAACTGAATTTACATCGACCCGTCTCGGAAAACAGGCGTGGCCGGTAATACGAGAAGCGCTTCTTGTCAGTCGCGTTGATATCGTCCTGAGTGAGATAGCGTCCGCTGTTGGTGCGGTACTCATTCGCCATCACAAAATTTCCGGTATCGCGCTCGATTCGGTAGTAGTACTGTTCGATGAAGCGCTCATCCAGTCGTGTCTGGTCTTCATGCGCGATGATTTTCTTGTCTTCCCATTTGTCGACCACCACGGGTACTTTGGGATTGTTGTCATTGACCCGTCGCACCATCGACTTTTCTCCCTCATTGGCGATGAAGACGAAGGTACAGAGATCGGCATTATCCTGACAGATCCATTTGTTTCCTCGCAGTGCGTTGGTCACGCAGGTATACGTCGCCGCGTGCGAGGCCGCTGCAACCAGAGTGCTGGCCAGCAGGGCGATGATGCCATTGCAAAGGTTTTGAGTTAGAACCTGCATTGCCGGATCAGGCGGTCATGCCGCTCGGAAGAATGTTGCCTATTATAAACGCTCCCTGGGCGCATTTTCCCATCCCGAGCCTGGGGATTGGTCAATTAACGGGCAAGACGACTTCAAACTGGGTTCCCTCACCCGGCTGGCTCGTGAATTGGATGTCCCCGCAGTGGCCGTTGATGACGGTTTTGGATAGCCATAGCCCGACGCCCATGCCCTGAGCCTTGCTGGTTTTGAAGAGCTCGAACACCGAGTGATGTAGATGTGCAGGTATGCCGCAGCCATTGTCGTCGATGTGAATGATCAACTGTCGGTTAGCGACGGTAGTTTTCAGGTAGATGCATTTCCGCTCTCGCTCTATCGCTGAAAGTGCGTCAAGCGCGTTATTGAGAAGGTTCAGAATGACTTGCTGCAGCTGGGCCGAGTCGCCCTTGAGCTTGGCCGATTGATCCGAGAATTCGGTCACAATCGATACCACTTCCTGATCGGCACGCATTTGCACCAGAGCGACCGCATCACGCAGCAGAGCGTGCATGTCCAGCATCAGGTCTGCTCTGTCCTGATGCTCGAACATGGCACGAAGCCGAGAGATGATATTCGCTGCACGGCGATTATCGTTGATGACAGAGTCCAGAAATTTTCTTGCGCCCTCGACATCCGTATCGCTGGAATTCAGCTTGCGCTCCACCAGCTGCGCATTGAGTCGAATGGCGCACAGTGGTTGGTTCAGCTCATGGGCCAGACTGGCGACCAGCACACCCATACCCGCAGTTTTGTTGGATAAGGTGAGCTGTCGAATGATTTCTTCGCGCTCTGTGAGCAGTTCCTGCAGTTCTTTTTTATGCTTGGACAGCAATGTGGCATGCTCTTTTGCTGCGGCCAGATTACGTTCCGTCACCAGATTTTTCTGTTGGCGCAGATCGAGGAATATGCGCAGAAAACCGATGTTGACCAATGTGATTGCGATGAATTGACCCGCGATCATCACATACTGGTCTATGCCACGGCCATAGATATCATCAGCACCCCAGCCCATGATGCTTGCGCTCGCTTTGAAGGCCAGGGAGCCAGACAGTACCAGCCCGCCGATCGCCAGCACTTTGGGACCTAGCGTTTGTGAGTGACGGTTGAGAAACAGTCCGACCAGGAAGTAGTCGATACACACAATCGCATAAAAACCGTAGAAAAGTATCGACAGTGCCAACGTACTCGTACCTGCTTCGTAAGCGGACACCATCCACACGTAGAAAATCAACCCAGCCATTGCATGAAAGATGATGGCCGGACGTATGTTCAGGGGCAGATAAAGCCGGAGAGCGATCGTGCGTCCCATATTCCCGATCATCATCAGGAATTGTGCAATGTAGATAAAAGCAAATTCACTGATCGTTCCGCGTAAAGACAGCAAGACAACGGAGACGCCGCTGACCAGACCCGAGATACACCAGAGTCTTACTTGCGCATTACGTTGTTCGGAAAGTGCAAACCAGATCGCACCATGCAAGACCAGATAGGCCATGCAAATCATGAAGATGGTGGTTTGTACATGCAGGGGCATGGTGCCAACAGTGCGGTCTACGGTTGTGCCGGATTCAGCTGTTACTGCGTGCAGCCTCAATGACCTGCGCGGCAGCCGCCGCGCTATCTGTCTCGTCACGAGCGATCAGCTGTCCATGCACGCTGGCGCCGGGTTCGACGGTAATGGATTTATGCGTGATATTGCCCCGAACTTCACATCCATCAATGAGCTCGATACTTTCGCTTGCGGTGATGTTGCCGATGACCTTGCCGGCGATCGAAATATTTTGCGCACGAATGTCGCCATGAACTTCGCCTGTCGGTCCGATCAGTATCCAGCGCGCCTTGCCATCGGGTTGTTCGAGATTGCCTTCGAGCTTGCCGTCGATGCGTACGCTTTCGTCGACATGCAGCGTTCCCTCAAGGCGCGTGGCATTGCCGAGCACAGAACTGATGCTTTGCATGGCTTTGCGATGTGACGAAGATTTCATTTATGGAAACAATGCTGTCGTGAGTCAGTCCGCAGACTAACAGTCGTGCCGCTCGCCGGCAACTGCTGAGATGAGCCTGATAGCCCACGAGCTCAGGATATCGCCTCAGAAGCCCTCCAAAGCCGGGGCAGGACTCGGCACTTGCGGGCTGGGTAATCGTTCTTGGCCACCCGTGCCCTTGCCAGTATCCGGCGCCAACTCTGGCGCTGGCAGAACAAAATCCTCAGGTCCGCGCAAGGGCGTGGTTTGAGACGTCGGATGTATTTCCGCTGATCGCAAGGGTTTGGGTTCGAAATCTGCCTGAGCAGGGGCAGGGTCGGCAGCCAGCGCCAACAAGGGCCAGCTCACAGACAGCATCAGCATCAAAGTCGCTCGTAGCATCGGTCGTTCTCAGTCTGCATTGGGTTGGAGCACCGAAGTATAGGGTCTTCACCCCGTGTTAGCATCAATGTCACCGGCAGTGGTACAGCCTCACATCACCCTATTCGCATCCTATGACCCCTGTAAAAATTGATTTCGTCTCCGATATCGCCTGCCCATGGTGCGCGGTGGGGCTGGCCTCACTGGAGCAGGCCATCGAGCGTGTGGGTGATCAAGTCAGCGTGTCGCTGCATTTTCAGCCGTTTGAACTCAATCCGAATATGCCGCCGGAAGGCGAGGATATTCTCGAGCACCTCATGCGGAAATACCAGATCAGCGAAGAGCAAGTGGCGCAGAACCACGAGCATATTCGCGAGCGAGGTGCGGCAGTGGGTTTCAGCTTCAACCTCGAAGGTCGAAAGCGTACCTACAACACCTTCGATGCACACAGACTGCTGCACTGGGCTGCGGAATCAGGCGATGCAGATGCGCAGCGCCGCTTGAAATGGCGCTTGTTGTCTGCCTATTTTTCTGAGGGTGCTGATCCTTCGAGTCATGAAGTACTGCTCTCGGCGGTTGAAGCGTCGGGATTGGATGTGGCGCAGGCAACCGAAATCCTCAATACCGACAGGTGGCGTGATGAAGTACGCCAACAGCAGCAGTTCTATCTCTCGCAGGGCATACATTCCGTGCCAGCGGTGATCATCAATGATCGCTATCTGGTGCAGGGCGGCCAGCCACCGGAAGCATTCGAGCAGGCATTGCGACAAATCGCTGCGGAGTCCTGAGCGATGCGCTGGTGGGCACTGACTTTTTTACTGGGTTTTTCCTTGCAATCCGGCGTGGCCGTATCAGCAGCGTTGCCAGTGGAAGAAATCGCCCCCGGTGTGTTTGTACATCAGGGCGTGCATGAAGAATTCGGTGACCACTATCATGGGGATATCGCCAATATTGGCTTCATCATTGGTGAACAAGCAGTGGCTGTTATCGACAGCGGCGGCAGTTATCTGGTGGGGCTCGCACTGCGCGAAGCCATACGTGCGCGCACGCAAAAACCTATTCGCTATGTGATCAATACACACGTTCATTCCGATCATGTTTTCGGTAATGCCGCTTTTGAACAAGATAACGTGGAATTCATTGGTCATGCACAGTTGCCGCGCGCGATGCGTTCGCGCGCAGAGGCTTACGAAACCAATCTCAAGACCATGCTGGGTGATGCGGCAGCAGGCAGTCGCATCGTTGTATCAACTCACACCGTCACTGCCGAGCGCGTGATTGATCTCGGCAATCGCCGGCTCTTGCTCAAGGCCTGGCCGATCGCCCACACCGATCATGATCTGAGTGTGATGGATGAGCTTACCCGCAGCTGGTGGCTGGGTGATCTGCTGTTTGCCGATCGCACGCCATCGATTGATGGCGATGTGCCCGGCTGGCTGAGTGTGATTGATGTGTTATCCGAGATTCCGGCGGCTCGGGTCATTCCGGGTCACGGCCCTATCGTGATCGACAAGAACGCCGCGCTGGCAAAGCAGCGACAGTATCTGCAGACTTTGGTGAAAGATTTGAAGCAAAGTATTGCAGAGGGCAAATCCATGCAGTCGGCCATAGAGTCAGCCGCGCGATCGGAGCACGGTCAGTGGCAGCTGTTCGAGTCTACCAACCGTCGCAATGCGACGATGCTGTATCCGAAGCTGGAGTGGGACTGACGGCGGCATTGCGCGGCTATTGTTGGGCATCTTCGTTGATACGCGACTGTGCTGATATTCATCTTTCAAGTCTTATGCAAGAACTCAATACGGTCGATATCTATTGTCAGGTGATCGACAATTATGGTGACGCGGGTGTCTGCTGGCGTCTGGCGCGTTCGCTTGCGCAGCATGGACTCGCGGTGACCTTATGGATTGACGATATCGCGCGGCTCTCCGCACTGCGACCTGCGTTGCAGGCTGATTTGCCAACACAGTGCCTGGACGGATTCACCGTGTGCGCATGGGATGCAGAGACAGCGTTCCATCAACCGGCGGATCTCGTTATCGAAGCATTCGGATGCAGAATGCCGGCCGACCGGTTGACGGCGATGGCAGTGATGAGTAATCCACCGGTCTGGATCAACCTCGAATATCTTTCTGCCGAGTCTTGGGTGAGCGAACATCACGGTTTGCCATCACCCCACCCAAGCTTGCCACTCACGCGCTATTTTTTCTTTCCGGGCTTTGACCTCCTTTCTGGTGGTTTGATCAGAGAGCAGCATCTGCTGGCAGAGCGACGCGTCTTTGATGGCACTGCGCGAGATGCTTTCCTTGCGCGACTGGGTATCGTGCTGGAACCGGGAGAGGTGCTGCTCTCGATGTTTTGCTACCCATCAGCGCCAGTGGGTGAGTTGCTGAAGGCATTGCAATCAGGACCGCCGGTGTTGTGTGTTTTTCCGGGAGGGCTGCCCAAAGATTGCGAGGCATTGCAATTGGGTGCGGTTCGTTTGAGATCATTGCCTTTTCTCGAACCAGACGATTACGACCGCTTGCTGTGGAGTTGCGAGCTGAATTTTGTGCGCGGCGAGGACAGCGCCGTGCGTGCGCAATGGGCGGGCCAACCCTTCATCTGGCAGTTCTACGAGCAGCCAGAGGGCGCCCATCATGTCAAACGAGAGGCTTTTCTGCGTCGTTATATCGCGAGCTTTGACGACGATCTGGCAGCGCTGGTTACACGCACATGGCATCGCTGGAGTGGTGACATGCAGACGCTACCCGACTGGCCTGCACTCATCGCTGCATTGCCCAACTGGCGGGGACATGCAGGTGCCTGGGCCGGGCAACTGGGTGACCAGCCTGATCTTGCAGCGCGTTTACTCGGGTTCGTCCGCAAAATCAGGTAAAATCCGCCGGCTTTTATCTCTGCGCTCGGCTGAAAACAACGACAGTTCCCTGCCAGCGCGCTCTGTATTCCGAACTTTTACGCCTGCTTATTATGAAAACCGCACAAGAAATCCGTATCGGTAACGTTGTCATGGTCTCGGGCGAGCCCATGGTGATTGTCAAAACAGAATTCTCCAAGTCTGGCCGTAATGCGTCTGTGGTCAAGATGAAAATGAAAAACCTGCTGACCGATGCTGGTCAGGAAGCGGTGTACCGCTCCGACGATAAGTTCGACATGGTCATCCTTGATCGCAAGGAAGCAACCTACTCGTATTTTGCCGATCCACTCTACGTGTTCATGGACGCCGAGTACAACCAGTACGAAGTGGAAGCCGAAAATCTTGGCGACGCTATTCACTATCTGGAAGATGGCATGGCATGCGAAGTCGTTTTCTATAACGAGAAAGCCATCTCGGTTGAACTGCCGACGACGGTAGTGCGCGAGATCACCTACACCGAACCAGCAGTCAAAGGCGACACCTCGGGCAAGGTTCTCAAGCCTGCGAAGACAGCCACCGGCTTTGAAGTTTCAGTGCCTTTGTTTGTTGGACAAGGTGACAAGATTGAAATCGATACCCGGACAGGTGAATACAAGCGTCGCGTCTGAGTGTTTGTTATCGGTCGAAAAACCGCAGCTTCGGCTGCGGTTTTTTTTCGCCCATATTTTTCAATTGATTTTCTGAATGGAAGAAGCTTTGCCTGCTTTTTTCTCATGCATGTGGTCGGCCCGCCGAGACCGAAGGGATGAGCAATCAGCCCTGACCATCAACGATGCTTCGT
>JAIXXZ010000111.1 GCA_027490465.1 Oxalobacteraceae bacterium | reverse complement strand
TCGCGTTGGATAGATGGACATGCGAATCCGGCCACCGCACTCAACTGGGTTGATCCGACCAACGGTTACACCTTGCTGCATTACGCGGTGGTAGCGCAACAAGGCGCTGTTGTACGTAGGCTTTTGGCACGCGGGATTGACCCTACAAGAGCCGATCAAAACAACCAGACCGCAGAACAACTGGCGCAACAGCGTGCCGACTCAAGCTCTAGTTCGGCGGTGGCGGCTATTGCAGCGTTGTTTAAGTAAGTGGAAGGTAATCTGACTTTTCTAGAACGGATATTGGGAAGAGGGGCGATGAAAATATCGCAGTTGGGTTGAGGTCACTTGCCGGGCGCTTGGCAGGTTCTATCGCCGCGCTGCCCGGCAGGATCAGATCAAAGCTTATCCAGCCCCGCCCGCTTCTGCATCTCAGCGAGTGCCTCACGGCGTTCGCTGTAGCGATCCACCAGATAGTCCGAAGCATCTCGGGTCATGAGTGTGAATTTCATCAGCTCTTCCATCACATCGACCAGACGATCGTAGTAGCTGGAAGGTTTCATGCGGCCGGCTTCGTCGAACTCTTTGTAAGCCATCGCCACCGAAGACTGATTCGGTATCGTGATCATGCGCATCCAGCGACCGAGAACGCGCATTTGGTTGACCGCATTGAAGGATTGCGATCCGCCGCAGACCTGCATCACGGCCAGCGTCTTGCCTTGCGTGGGTCGTATCGCACCCAGTGCCAGTGGTATCCAGTCGATCTGTGATTTCATGATGCCGGTCATGGCACCATGACGTTCGGGTGATGACCAGACCATGCCCTCGGCCCAGGTGCAGAGTTCTCGCAGTTCGATGACTTTGGGATGTGACTCGGGCGCGTCATCTGGCAACGGCAAGCCTGAAGGATTGAACATCCGGGTTTCCGCACCCATGGCCTGCAGCAGCCGTGCGGCTTCTTCGGCCATCAGCCGGCTGAAGGAGCGCTCGCGCAGTGAGCCGTACAGCAGCAGGATGCGCGGCGCGTGGGTGGATCGCTGTACCGGAAACAATTTTGTCGTATCCGGAATTTGGAAACATTCGTTATCCAGTTGGGGCAGGTCGTTAGTCATTAAATTATTTTTATTTCAACGACATGCCCAGCAGCATATCGTTGAGTTTTTTTACAAACCCGGCCGGGTCTGCCAATTGTCCGCCTTCGGCCAGCATCGCCTGATCAAACAGGATGCTGCTCCAGTCGTCGAACTTGGTTTCCTCGTACTTGAGTCGCTGCACCAGCGGGTGGTGGGGATTAATCTCCAGCACAGGCTTGGTGTCTGGCGCGCTCTGGCCGGACGCTTTCAGCATCCGCAAGAGATTACCAGAGAGTTCATGCTCGTCCGCCACGAGGCAGGCGGGTGAGTCGGTCAGACGAAAGGTCACGCGCACATCCTTGGCTTTGTCGGCGAGTGCGGTTTTCATTTTGCTGACCAGATCTTTGAAGTCACTCTCGGTTTCTTCTTTCTGTTTTTTCTCGGCCTCATCTTCGAGCTTGCCAAGATCAAGATCGCCTTTGGCGACTGACACGAGTGTCTTGCCATCGAATTCAGTCAGGAAGGACAGCATCCATTCATCCACACGATCCGTCAGCAGCAGGACTTCCACGCCTTTCTTGCGGAAGATTTCCAGATGCGGACTATTCTTCGCTGCCGTCCAGCTGTCGGCCGTGACGTAATAAATCTTGTCCTGACCTTCTTTCATTCGCCCGACGTAGTCGGCGAAGGCGACGTTTTGCACGTCCGTATCGTTATGTGTGCTGGCAAAGCGCAGTAGTTTGGCAATGCGGTCCTTGTTGCTTGCATCTTCGCCAGTGCCTTCTTTGAGCACCTGGCCGAATTCTTTCCAGAAGCTTGCGTACTTGTCCTTCTTATCCTGCTCGTCGGCATTGGACAGTTCTTCCAGCATGCCGAGTACGCGCTTGGTCGAGCCTTCGCGAATGACTTTGACGTCTCGTGACTCTTGCAGGATTTCACGGGAAACGTTGAGTGGCAGATCATTGGAGTCGATCACGCCTTTCACGAAACGCAGATACACCGGCATCAACTGCTCGGCATCGTCCATGATGAACACACGCTTCACATACAGCTTGATACCGCCGCGCTTGTTGCGGTCCCACAGGTCAAATGGTGCATTCGTGGGTATGTAGAGTAGCTGCGTGTATTCGCTGCGGCCCTCGACGCGATTATGCGTCCAGGTCAGCGGCGGCTGATAATCATGAGAGACATGTTTGTAGAATTCGGTGTACTGCTCGTCAGTGATGTCGGATTTACTGCGCGCCCACAGCGCACTGGCTTGATTGACGGTTTCCAGCTCATCGCGGATGACCATCTCTTTTTTCTCTTCATCCCATTCTTCCTTGTGCATGCGGATAGGCAGGGAGATGTGATCGGAGTACTTGCGAATGATAGAACGCAGCTGCCAGGCCGACAGGAATTCATCCTCGCCTTCACGCAGATGCAGGGTGATGCGTGTGCCGCGCTTTTCTTGCGTGATGGTTTCGACGGTGAAATCACCCTCACCGGCCGATTCCCAGCGAACGCCCTGATCCGCGGGCAGGCCGGCGCGGCGTGACTCGACGGTGATTTTGTCGGCGATGATGAAGCCGGAGTAAAAGCCCACACCGAACTGACCGATCAATGCCGCATCTTTTTGCTGGTCGCCAGACAGTTTCGAGAAAAATTCCTTGGTGCCGGATTTGGCAATCGTACCCAAATGCTCTATCGCTTCCTGTTGCGACAGGCCGATGCCATTGTCGGTAATACGAATAGTGCGTGCCGTTTTATCGAAGGCGACATCAATGCACAGCTCGCTATCATTTTCGAACAGCGCGGCATTGTTGATCGCCTCGAAGCGCAGCTTGTCGGCGGCATCGGAGGCATTCGAGATCAGCTCGCGCAGGAAAATTTCCTTGTTTGAATACAGCGAGTGAATCATCAGCTGCAGCAGCTGTTTGACTTCGGCCTGAAAGCCCAGAATTTGCTTGTCGGGTGCGCCCATGGTGTCCTCTGTTAACAAAATTGGCAGAAAAAATAGCTAAGCTGATGTGATTTTGGGGCGGGAGGGAAGATTTCAAGTCTGTCGCGTATTCGTCATCGTCTTTTTTATGGTTGATCGGAGCGGGGGCTGACTCTACAATCCCGCCCACTGGCTACCCTGTAAGTCACCCGCTCATTCACCCTTTCATTCGCCTGTTCATTCACCCTTTTATTAGCCCAAAGCCAAGGAATCCCATGACCATTGCCTCCCGTCTGACCGCCCTCGGTATCACCCTGCCAGCCGTGGCTGCGCCGGCCGCCGCCTATGTGATGTATGTCCGTACTGGCAATACCTTGTTCATCTCGGGTCATATTGCCAAAAAAGACGGCAAGCCCTGGGTGGGTCAGCTCGGGCGTGACATGAGTACCGATCAGGGCAAGGAAGCCGCTCGGGCTGTAGCGGTGGATCTGATGGCAACGCTTAATGCCGCTTGCGACGGGGATTTGTCGCGCGTCACGCGCATCGTCAAGCTGGTCAGTCTGGTGAATTCAACGGCGGATTTCACCGAACATCATCTGGTGACCAATGGCGCATCGGAATTGCTGGGTGAAGTCTTTGGTGACATAGGCAAGCATGCCCGTTCGGCGTTTGGGGTGGCGCAGCTGCCCCTCGGGGCCTGCGTCGAAATCGAGATGGTGGCCGAAATCGCCTGAGTGCCGAGCCCGATCATCTTCGTCAGCGGTCGCTGATCCCTCATGCCGCAAAGCGCTGTCTGTATTCGGCGCGTACCGCATGCACGGAGGTCTGTTCCTGCTGCAAGATCGTTGTGACGTATTGATCGGAGGCGGACAGGATCTGCTGGTAGATGCTGCGGCAAAGCCCATAAGCGGTCTCGCCCGGCCAGCTGTCGCCGAGCAAGGCGTGCGGCAGTTGCGGATCATGCAGCTGCACGCGTCGGTAAGCATGAATGAGGAGTGTGCGTACGACAAAGGCCTGTTCGGGATCGATCTCTGCGTCCCGATCTTGCAAGGCCATCAATGCATCAAAACGCCGGAGGAATTGTCCGTAGGATTTGCTGATCGCCTTCAGCGGCCAGAGCTGATGGGCGAGCGTGGTCAGCGGCAGGGCGCCCGCCACTGGCTGGTCGGTGGCCGATAGCAAGAGCACCTTGTTGCGAGCACCGGTGCGGCTGACGATTTCCGTCAGCGCCTCGGCTTTGTCGCCAGGGTAGGTAAACACGCCGTTGCCAATCAGCGCGAAGCCTTCCCACAGCAATTCTTTTTTCAGGGCGTTTTTTTGTGTGGTGCTGAGCTGATCCGACAGCATCATCAGCAAAGTCCACTGACCATCCCAGTCCCGTGAAGGCGGCGCATAGACCCGTTGATGTGCGCGCAAGAATCGTTTGTCACCCTGGGCACTGAGCCGGTACTGGCTGCGACGGCCGCTGCGACTCGCCTCCAGCCAGCCTTCCTCGACCAAGCGAAACACGCTGGTCCGTACCGCGCGCTCGCTGATACCGAAGGGCGCCAGCAGCGAGATCAGGCTGCCCAGCCACACCGCACCGCCGCGTGGGGCGAGTGCATCGCCGAACACGGTCATCACCAGGGATTTGGCACGGGGCGGATCCTGTGTCAGCTGGCGGGCAATCCAGGGTCGGCTGATCGGGGCGGTCATGAGCGGTGATTTCAAATCATTAAATGATACGGATTTTTGCGATTATGCAGAATTCGCGTATCATAATCCACATAACAACCCCCGAGACGAGGAGACCGCCTCATGTACGCACAAATGGTCGAGACCGGTGCCGCCCGCCTGCGCGCCGCCGGCGAGCTGAGCGAAGAAGAGCGTGCCTTTCAGGCGCGCATTGATGCCGGCGTCAAGATCGAGCCCAAGGACTGGATGACCGAGGGCTATCGCAAGACGCTGATCCGCCAGATCTCTCAGCATGCGCATTCCGAAATCGTGGGACAGCTGCCCGAGGGAAATTGGGTGACGCGTGCGCCCACGCTCAAGCGCAAGACCATACTACTGGCAAAAATTCAGGATGAGGCCGGTCATGGCCTGTATCTGTACAGCGCCGCTGAGACCCTCGGTGTATCGCGCGATCAGATGACTGCAGATCTGTTATCGGGCAAGGCCAAGTACTCCAGTATTTTCAATTACCCCACGCTCACCTGGGCGGATGTCGGCATGATTGGCTGGCTGGTCGACGGTGCGGCGATCATCAATCAGATTCCTTTGTGCCGCTGCTCTTATGGCCCGTATGCGCGCGCGATGATTCGTGTTTGCAAAGAAGAAGCTTTTCACGCGCGTCAGGGCTATGACTTATTGATGTCTCTGTGCAAAGGCACGGCAGAGCAAAAAGAAATGGCACAGGATGCGCTGAATCGCTGGTGGTGGCCTGCGCTGATGATGTTTGGTCCGCCTGATCAGGAATCCGTCAACAGCGCGCAGTCAGCACAGTGGAAGATCAAGCTGTTTTCCAATGACGAGCTGCGTCAGCGCATGGTCGATCAGTGCGTGCCGCAGGCGGAGTATCTGGGGCTGACGATTCCGGATCCTGATCTGAAATGGAATGCAGAGCGCGGCCATTATGATTTTGGTGCGATTGACTGGTCGGAGTTTTACGCGGTCTTGAAAGGCAATGGCCCCTGCAATCGCGAGCGGCTGGCAGTCCGCAATAAAGCCTGGGACGATGGTGCCTGGTTCCGGGAGGGTGTGCAGGCCCATGCGGACAAGCACGTACAGCGCCGTCAACCCAAAGCCGCCTGAGGAGTCGTTCGTGAGCAAAGAATGGCCTTTGTGGGAAATTTTCATACGCAGTCAGCACGGGCTTTCGCACAAGCATGTGGGCAGCTTGCATGCGCCGGATGCGGAAATGGCGATCAACAATGCGCGCGATGTTTACACGCGACGCAATGAGGGTGTCTCGATCTGGGTAGTGCCATCGGAAGATATCGTCGCCAGCACGCCAAGCGAGCGTGGCGAATTGTTCGAGCCATCCAACAGCAAGGTGTACCGGCATCCGACCTTTTTTGTCATCCCCGACGAAGTTGGCAAGCTCTGAGCGATCACGGCATGGACAGCGAAAAATTCATCTGGCTGCTGCGCAATGGCGACAATGCGCTGGTACTTTCGCAGCGACTCTCGGAGTGGTGCGGCAAGGGGCCCGCGCTTGAAGAAGATATGGCGCTCACGAACACCGCGCTTGATCTTCTGGGTCAGGCGACCTTGTGGCTATCGTACGCAGGTGAACACGAAGGTGCGGGACGCGATGAAGATCAGCTGGCTTTTCTGCGCGATGCACCGCAATTTCGTAACGTGCTGCTGGTTGAGCAACCCAATCACGATTATGCCGACACGCTGATGCGTCAGTTTTATTTTGATGTCTGGCATTACGAATGGCTGCAAGCACTCTCAGCATCCAGTGACGAGCGTGTCGCATCCATCGCAGCAAAGTCCGTCAGCGAGGTGCGGTATCACCTGCGCCGCAGTACCGACCTGCTGGTGCGGCTGGGTGATGGCTCTGCTGAAAGCCATCGCCGCATGCAGTTGGCGGCGGATCAATGGTGGCCCTATACCGGCGAGCTTTTTTCAAGCGATGCGATTGATCAGGCGATGGCCGAGCGCGGTATTGCCCCCTTACCCGAAACGCTGCATGCAACATGTATGTCGTATCTCAAGCAGAGCTTTGATGCAGCCACACTGATGTTGCCGCCGGCAGAAGCATGGATGCACAGCGGCGGCAAGCAGGGTCGGCATTCCGAGCATTTGGGTTATATGCTCGCCGAGATGCAGTTCCTGCAGCGGGCCTATCCCGGAGCGCAATGGTGAAGGCGAGTGACGATCAGCTCTGGCAATGGCTGTCGCAAGTCGCTGATCCCGAGATACCGGTGATTTCGGTGGTGGATCTGGGTATCGTGCGTGGCTGGCAATGGCTCGATAATGAGCGGCTGGAAGTGATGATCACACCCACCTACTCCGGTTGTCCTGCGATGCAGGCGATTGCGGATGACATACGCAGCGCGCTGACGCAGCATGGATTGAATGCGGTCACGATTGCCACGCAGCTGTCACCCGCATGGACGACGGACTGGATGAGCGAATCCGGCAAACAAAAACTGCGCGACTATGGCATCGCGCCACCAGCGCAGCAGGCGAGTGATCAGGCGGCTGAAAATATTATCGATATCTCTGCGATGCTCAGTCGTAACGCACCGGCGATTGCCTGTCCCCAGTGCGGTTCATCACAAACACGGCTGATCAGCCAGTTTGGTTCCACGGCCTGCAAGGCCTTGTATCGCTGTACGGAATGCCTCGAGCCTTTTGATTATTTCAAGCCGCACTGATGAGCCATTTTCATTCATTGTCCATCGACCGTGTGCAGCAGGATACGCGTGACGCGATCATCGTCAGTCTGCATTTGCCCGATGAGCTCCGTTCGGTGTTTGCGTATCAGCAGGGCCAGCATCTGACCTTGCGTGCCATGATTGACGGTGAAGACGTGCGTCGTTCTTACTCATTGTGTTCCGCCGTACAGGACCAGCAACTGCAAATCGCGATCAAAAAAGTCAGTGGGGGTGTTTTTTCAGGCTGGGCGCATGCCAATCTCAAAGCGGGCATGACGATTGATGTCATGCCACCGATGGGACATTTTCAGGTGCCCTTGCAGCCAGCGCAGTCGCGTCACTATCTGGCTTTCGCGGCGGGTAGTGGTATCACGCCTATCTATTCGATTATCAAGACCAGCTTGCTGACCGAGCCACACAGTCGCGTCACGCTGGTGTATGGCAATCGTGCGTCATCCACCGTGATGTTGCGCGAAGCACTGGCGGATCTAAAAGACCGATTTCTGGATCGCTTGTCCATCGTGCATGTGATGAGCCGCGAAAAACAGGAGATTGATCTGTTCAATGGCCGCATCGATGCCGATAAGTGCCGGGCGCTGGCAGAGCACTGGATCAAGATCAACGATGTGGATGTCGCCTTCATCTGCGGTCCCGAGAGCATGACCCGGCAGGTATCCGAGACCCTGCAATCGCTGGGCATGATAAAAGACCAGATCAAGACGGAGTTGTTTTCCGCTGCTACGGTGGATGCTGCTGCCGCTGCCGCCCGTCGTCAGGCGCGTACCAGCGATGCGTCCGTGCTGGGTGCGCAGTGCGAGGTCAGTTTCATCATCGATGGCCATCACCATCAGATCACGATGCAGCGCGATACTCAGTCCTTGCTGGATGCAGGACTTGCGCATGGCATCGATATACGTTATGCCTGCAAGGGCGGCATTTGCGCCACTTGCCGCTGCAAGGTGGTAGAGGGCAGGGTGGACATGGATGCCAATCATGCGCTGGAAGATTACGAAATCGCACGTGGCTTTGTACTGAGTTGTCAGGCTTTCGCGGCCAGTGAGCGTCTGGTGCTGGATTTTGATCAGGATAGCTGAGAGGATGATCGTGCAAAACACTGACCCCCAACGACTCGCACAAGCCACCGCGCAGCATATGTATGCACAGGATAAGGCCACGCAGGGGCTTGGCATTACGCTGGTCGATATTCATCCCGGCCATGCGCGCATGCAGATGACGGTGCGCAGCGATATGCTCAATGGCCATGGGATGTGTCACGGTGGTTTTATTTTTACGTTTGCCGATTCCAGCTTTGCGTTTGCCTGTAATAGTTATAACGTGCAAACGGTCGCAGCAGGTTGCAGTATCGAGTTTCTGGCGCCGGCCTTTGAGGGGGAGGTGCTGACCGCGTCCGCTGCTGAGCAATCCAAGAGCGGTAAGACGGGGATCTATGATGTCGTCGTGACCAATGCCGATGGCAAAAAGATTGCGCTGATGCGCGGTAAGTCGCATCAGCTCAAAGGGGAAGTGATACCAACGCAGCCAGCCTGAAAACAAGAAGCGCTGTATCAATCATCAAGGAGACGCCGCATGCGCGACCGAGCAGATCTGGAGCCCATAGAAACTGCCAGTCAGGATGAATTGCAATCGCTGCAGCTACAGCGATTGAAAGCGACTCTGCAGCACGCCTACGCCAATGTGCCGCATTATCGGCGGCGCTTTGATGAAAAAGGTGTGCATCCCGACGATCTGAGATCGCTGTCGGATCTGGCGAAATTTCCTTTCACTGGCAAAGACGATTTGCGTGCCAACTACCCGTTCGGCATGTTCGCCGTCCCTCGTGAGCAAGTGGTGCGGATTCATGCGTCCTCCGGGACCACGGGCAAGCCAACCGTGGTCGGTTACACCCAAAAAGATATTGATACCTGGGCCGGACTGGTCGCGCGATCGATTCGCGCCGCCGGTGGTCGAGCGGGCGATATCGTGCACGTCGCTTATGGATACGGCTTGTTCACGGGTGGCCTGGGTGCGCATTACGGTGCCGAGAAACTCGGTTGTACCGTGATCCCCATGTCAGGCGGTCAGACGGAAAAGCAGGTACAGCTGATCACGGATTTTCGGCCCGACATCATCATGGTCACGCCCAGCTATATGCTCAACATCATTGAAGAATTCGAACGTCAGGGATTGGATCCGGCAGCATCCTCGCTGCGTATTGGCATTTTCGGTGCAGAGCCCTGGGGCGAGGGCATGCGTGCAGAGATCGAGCAGCGCGCTGGACTTGATGCGGTGGATATCTACGGTTTGTCTGAAGTCATGGGACCCGGTGTGGCCAATGAGTGCATCGAGACCAAGGACGGCCCGGTGATCTGGGAAGACCATTTCTATCCCGAGATCATTCATCCGATCACGGGTGAAGTCATGCCCGATGGTGAAGCGGGTGAACTGGTGTTTACGTCACTGACCAAGGAAGCCATGCCGGTCATTCGTTATCGCACGCGCGACCTGACGCGCTTGCTGCCGCCAACCTCACGCGCCATGCGTCGCATGGACAAGATCGCCGGGCGATCCGATGACATGATGATTATTCGGGGTGTGAATGTTTTTCCATCGCAGATCGAAGAACTGCTTTTTCAGCAAGCTGCACTCGCACCGCACTATCAGATTGTGTTAACACGTGACCTACATCTGGATCAGCTGGAAGTGCTGGTTGAAACTCGCGAGGATGTTCGCCATGGCGACGGCGTGCGCGGCGGTGCGCAACTTGAGCAGATGATCAAATCCTATATCGGCATTTCCTGTATCGTCACCGTGCTGCCGCCAAACGGGGTGGAACGCACGCAGGTGGGCAAGGCCAGACGAGTGATCGACAAGCGCGTGCAGGCAGGATAAGCGCTCGTTATCGCGGATGGGCCTGTCTCATTCAGCCATGATGCGTGTACCATCACTCACCTGCCTGCTGGGGAATCGTATGACCTGCTCCCCCTCGCGCAGACCGCTGATGATCTGCACGTCATCGCGATTGCGCTGACCGATGATGACAGTTCTTTCTCTTGCGCGGCCGTTTTCTGCGACGAAGATGCGCCATTCATTACCGACCCGAAAAACGCTACTGCCCGGCAGTTTCAGCACTTCGTCTTGTTGCCACAGCACTATCCTTGCCTGAATGCGATAGCCATCGCCGAGTGGCCAGGGTGAGCCCACCGGGTCGGCGATCACATTGACGCGTTGTTCTTCGATACCGAGTGCCGATATCTTGGTAAATGCGACGGGCTCAACCAAGCGCACACGAGCCTCCAGCGGTGTATCGCCCCCCCAGTCTCTGAGTAGCATGCGCATACCCGGTTGGATCTTGACGGCATCCACCGACAGCACATCAACGACAGCCTCCATTTGGCTCGGATCGCCGACTGTCATCAGCGGCAGGCCCGCGCCAATCGTGCGCTCGCTTTGCTGGGTGACCGACAGCACGCGTCCAGAGGCAGGTGCAAGGACAGGTATTTTTCTCTCTGTCGCGCGTGTAAAGGTGTTGACTGCGGCGCGTGCTTCGGTCACGACTGCTTGTGCTGCTTTGGTACGCGCCTGCGCCGTATCGACCGCAGCACGCGCAGCGCTTTCACGAGCGATCAATTGATCCAGTGCTTGCGGTGAGATGAAATGATCCCGAACCAGTGACTTCTGTCTTTCAAGTTCATTTTTTGCCAACGCGTGATTGATCTCGGCTTCGCGTTGTTGCAGCGTCGCTTCCGACCATCGGGCCTGCGCTGCCTGCAAGCGGGCCAGTGTTTGCTCTCGTGACTGTAGATCAATGGAGAGTGGCAAGAGCCAGGCCAGTACATCACCGCGCGTGACGCTATCGCCAGTACGCAATACAATTCTCTCTATGGTTGCCGCAATCGGACTAGTCACGACATACGCATCGTGCACGCGTACGATGCCCTCGTTATCAACGCTTACACTCAACGCAGCTTTTTCGGCACGTACCAGTTGAAGCCGCAACGGTGCCGGCATGAGAATCCAGGCGATCAGGGCGATGGCTGACAGAACAGCGATCACAATCAGCAAGATTTTTTTTCGACTGAAAAACTTGATGTCATTCACGTGTTTTCAGGACTGCAATCAAATCCAATTGCTGTAACCGGAACCCTATCGATACTGATGAAGCAAGCGCTGAGAGCATGACGACAATCGCTGCCGATAAAAATGTACGACTGCCGACGATCAAGGGTATGCGGAATAGCTCCTGCGATAACAGTGCTGCAATACCGGCGGCCAAACCATAGCCGATCAGACAACCGAGCGGAATGGCGATGGCCGTCAGCAACCATTGCTCGGTGAGTAGTAGTACCGTGACTTCGCTACGGGTGAAGCCAAGAATGCGCAGACTGGCGAGTTCGGTCGCATGTTCCGAGAGCGCGATGCGGGCCGAGTTATAGATAATGCCGGCAGCGATGACGCAGGCGAAGCTGACAAGGACGCTATTATTGATACGGATGTTTTCTCCAACGGTCGCCAGAAAACTCTGTATGGTCGCTTCGCGCAGACTGGTGCTGGCCAGTGCGGGCAAAGCTTTGATCGTTCGGTAAAACGCGTCAGCTTTTGTCATATCCAGTGCCAGCCATGCACCACTCACGGTCGGTGTTTTTTCCAGCAGTCGTGACAAAGCCTGAATATCCATATAAGCCAATGTGCCGATGGGTTCGTCGAGGATCATTGTCATGGGTACCTCCATTTTCTGACGTCGCCCCGTCAGAAAATGGATCGCTATCGTGTCTCCGATCTGGACCTGAAGCAGATCAGCGAGCATGCGCGAGCACACTAATCCTTCGGCGGGCAGTTCTATCGAGCGCTCATGAGCATCCACCGTCAGTCGTAATTGCCGCTGACGCTCGAGACCCATGATGATGGTTCTCTTTTCCCGATGACGAACCCGCAGGGTAACGGGCATGGACAGGAAGCCCTCGGCACGCAATACACCGTGCAATCGCGAAAGGTGATTGATGACGTCGGTGGAATGTTCCTCATTGAATATCACACTGATCTCGTCTCGCTGCAGTACCCGGTACTGAAAGCGGATCACTTCGTTGAGCGCATCAAAAGAAAAAAGTCCGGTGATCACCAGCGCAGCCGACATCGACAGGCCCAGAATGGTCAGCGATGTTTTCAGTGGCGTTCGCAAGAGGTTGCGCAATACCATGCGCAAGGCCAGGGGTAATCGCTGCCACAGTGCGAATGTCTCCAGATTGTTTCGTTGATAGTGCAGCGGAGATTCGGGACGCATAGCCTCGGCAGGTGTCATGCGTAAAACACGGTAGACAGCCAGGCCCGAACCCAGCAGGGCAGACAGCAAGCTCAGTATCAGTGCGGTCAGCAGCAATGATGCAGAGAGCGAAAACGAGAGCGTCGGAAAATGAAAAAAACGCGCATACAAATGCGCCAGTTCATGACCCAGCCAGCTGCCCAGTATTATCCCCGTGACGCTGCCGATAGCCACTGTGAGCAGGGCGAACTGCATATAGTGGCTGGCGATTGCCGCATTGCTGTAGCCAAAGCTCTTGAGCAAGCCGATTTGCATGCGCTGCAGAGAGCTGAGTCGCAACAAGACGTTATGAACCAGGAAGGCAGCGACACTCAGAAAAATTGCCGGAATCACAGTAGCACTTACTTTGGTCTGCGCCAGTTCATTACTGATGAACTGATGCGAGAGCTGCTCTTCACGGCCAATAGCGCCCAAGCCACCAAAGCGTTCGAGCAAGCCATCAAGCCTGTGAATGACCTCCGCTTCGCTTGCGCCGGGTGATAGCGTTAGTACGATGTCATTGCAAGCTTCACGCATATCCAGCAAGCTGCTCAGCGCTTCATGATCCATCCACAACACACCAAAACGACGATAGTCCGGAAAACCCGAGCCGCGCATTTCATTGATGTATTCCGGTGAAATGGCGATACCGGTCACCGTCAGAATTTCACGTCGACCATTGATCACGGCTTTTAAAACAGCACCCGCTTGCAAGGCATTGGTGCTAGCAAAGGCTTCGCTGACTAGAACTTCATGGCGACTACCCGGATCGGGAAGCCGGCCTGCGCGCAGATAAACCCGGTTGAGATCATTCTGATTCGCAGGTGTCAGTGAGACGAGTCGTCCTGTGGCGGGCTCATTCAGCCCCGGCACGTCGAGTGGTGCGTCGAACACCACTCGGGCCTGCACATCCGCCACACCTTCTAAGCGGCGTATGGCATCAGTAATTCCCAAAGGCGCGCGACGCACGCTAGCGAAGATATCGGCAAATCGATACTGCTGATAGTAAGTGTGCTGAGCCAATCGCAACGCCTCATAAGCACCGCGCATTGTGACCAGACTGGCAATGCCGCACATCGCCACGACGGCAATGGCAAATGCCTGTGCGCGTAAACGCCACAGATCGCGTAATAGCTTCAGTTGCAGTGCGCTCAGGTGGTTCACCAGGCCAGTGCTGACGCGGGTAGACGTGTTGCATTACGCGTGATGCCGGCAATGCGACCGCTGCCCAGCGAGATGACACGATGCGCCATGCCGGCAATCGCCGCATTGTGGGTGATCACGACGGTGACCGCGCCAAGCTCGGCATTGGCCTGTGCGAGGACATCCAGCACCAGCCGACCGGTGGCGACATCCAGCGCGCCGGTCGGCTCGTCGCAGAGCAGAATGTCGGGACGTTTGGCAATCGCGCGCGCGATCGCAACACGCTGTTGCTCGCCGCCAGAGAGTTGCGCCGGGAAGTGAAACAGGCGGTCATCCAATCCCACTCGTCGCAGTGCCTCGGTTGCCTCCATCGGCGATGCGCTGATTTCCGTGACCAGTTCGACGTTTTCCAGCGCAGAGAGGCTGGGAATGAGGTTATAAAACTGGAAAACAAAGCCGACATGCTCGCGGCGGAATCGGGTCAGCTCGTCATCACTCGCTTGTGTCAATTCCCAGTCCAGGTAATGCACGCTGCCTCGCGTCGGCTTATCCAGACCGCCAAGTATATTGAGCAGGCTTGATTTGCCACTGCCTGAAGCACCGAGCAGAACAAGAAATTCACCCTCATACAAATCAAGATCAATGGCGCGTAGCGCATCGACACGGACTTCACCCATCTGATAGATTTTGTCCACGCCGCGTAACGAGAAAATGGTGCGCTGAGATTCTGTCGGCGGCATGCACTCCCCAGTTGGCAAGTGGCAGGGGAGCGTGGAATCGAACCACGTCAGCCGGCTTGGACACCGGGCGGCCCCCGCTAGACACTCCCCTAGTGCCTTGATGATGCCGTTACGCTGGTGTCGCTCGTTGAGCCATCACAGTCGTGCAGAGTTTCTGCTTGGCGGCGCTCAATTCTTCATGCATCTGCGCGCGAAATAATCGTACCGGGTGCTTGTCTTGTCGGGCCACCGTCGGCGTAATGGCTGCTTGCAGTGTGGACGTTGTCAGCCGTGCTGTGGTTGTCGATATGTTGTTCGAGTGACTGACAGAGGCAGATGCCAGCTCGATCAAGCAGGCTTTCTTCATCGCCAGGATCATTCATGTCGACTCACCTACCGGTATCTGCCACATCCCTGAATTTGTCGTCGCCTGCGGCGATCCAATCTCAGGCGATGTCGCTTGCGGCTGACATCGTCAGCGAGATTTACAAGGAATCGATACCTGCCTTTGCATCGATGGCACTGGACCGACTGCATGGCAGCCTGTATGCATCGTCGAGATATCTGCAATTGAGTGATCCTGAGCAGACAACGCCGAACACCTGGGTCGGGTATCGCAGTGGCGAGGTGGTTGGCGTGCTGCTATTTCGTATCGAGGGAAAGCGTGTCATCGTCCTGTGCGAGGTCATCATGCTCGATTCATTGCAGATAGACGCATTCGCAGCCAGTGTTTTCTCGAATTTTCCCGGACTTCGCCATATCGCCTTCAATGCCGTGAGCCTGTCGCTGCCACCGAGTTCCTTGCCTGCGCAGTTGTATCCCTTTTCAGAGAATTATGTATTGACACTGCCTGCGTCCACTGAGGCCTATATGTCCATGCTGGGTAAATCTACCCGTCAAAGTCTGCGCGGCTATCGGAATCGTCTACTGAGAGACTTTCCGGACTTTAGCTGGACAGCCTATACCTGTGATGAATTGAGCACAGAGCAGCAGCATCAGCTGGTATTGATACTACAGAACTTCAAGCGCGAGAGCATGACCGTGCGTGGAAAATCGGCGGCCATTGATGCGACTGAAACGCAGCATTTTCTGACGATGGCAGCCGAGTGTGGCTTGTTCGGCGTTGCAACAGTCAAGGGGCGCATCTGCGCAGGTGCATTTTCCTGTCGTATCGGGGATAGCTATGTGATGCTCTTGTCGGCAAGCGACCCTGCGATGAGTGTTTACCGCCTGGGTTTGCTGACCTGTCTGTGGTCCGTCAGCGACTGTATTCAACGGGGTGGCCGCCAGTGTCACATGCTGTGGGGACGTTACCAGTACAAGCATCAGTTGCTCGCTGAGCCAAAAATTCTCTACCGCCTGGTTGTCTATCCCTCGGTCATGCAGGTGTTGATGCAACCACGCAATGTATTACGGATATTTATTCATGGTTGTTATGTGCGAAGCGTTCAAGGGTTGAAAAATTGTCTGCAAAGAGAAAGAAATCCAGGATGGCAATGGCTATACCGGCAATGCCGATCTTTGAAAGGAATACTTGAGGTGGCAGGAAGAAAATGCATAGGGATGCGTGAAAAATATCCGACGGCTGGTGCAGTTCATGCGATGCCAACGACGATGAATAAGGATAAAGATAGTGATGTGGATGGTAACGCAGCTGGTAATGTCCTCAGTGCTTCGTGTGCGAATGGGGTTGGCACTGCGACGCCATCTCGATGTCCAATGCAGATACTCTGACGAGCTATTGCTCGTGCCCACTTTGATGATGCAAGAAATTCGAGCCTTCTGAATGGATATACCTGCGAAAAAAGTTGCCTCAAGTCTGAGGCAGCTGCCTGAATCTGAAGTGGGCAGACCTGCCCCAGTTATCGAAGAGAAGCCCTCTGGGCCGACTGCCCCGGATCGCTTGTTCCATGCTGTCATGGCGCGTTTTACTGGCGGCATATCGCCGGGTAGTCTTGCGCTGGCATTCGCCGATTGGGCGGTGCATTTATCTCACTCGCCGGGAAAACAGCAGAAACTTCAGGAAAAGGCACTGCGCAAGGCCATGCGCTTTGGGCTCTACGTGATGCGGCAACTATCTGGACATCGATGCGGCCCATGCATCAACCCGCTGGTGCAAGACGAACGATTTCTTGCGCCGCAATGGCAGCAGTGGCCGTTTTTTTTCATTTATCAGAGCTTTCTGCTGCAGCAGCAGTGGTGGCATAACGCGACGACGGGCATAGGTGGTATGTCAGAGCACCATGAGGAAGTCGTCTCCTTCGCCGCTCGTCAATGGCTGGATATGATGTCGCCAGTGAATTTCATTCTGACAAATCCCGAGGTGCTTGAAGCGACACTCGGTGAAGGTGGCAGGAATTTGCTGCGCGGTTGCGAATATCTGATCGAAGACTGGGAGCGTGCTATCGGTGGCCACCCACCGGTGGGTACGGAAAAATTCCGACCCGGTAAAGAAGTTGCGATTACACCCGGTCGCGTCGTGTACCGAAATCGTCTGATGGAACTGATTCAGTATGCGCCACAGACAGCGCAGGTGTTTGAAAAGCCTTTGCTGATTGTGCCGGCCTGGATCATGAAATATTACGTCCTTGATTTATCGCCGCACAACTCATTGGTCAATTATCTGGTTGGTCGGGGGCACACGGTTTACATGATTTCCTGGTGCAATCCTGATGCCGAGGATCGTGATCTCGGCATGGACGCCTATGTGCAAATGGGTTTGCTTGAGGCGCTGGAGCAAGTGCGACGACGCAGCGCCGGTCAGCAGGTTCAGACGGTGGGCTATTGTCTTGGCGGCACGCTACTGGCAATTACAGCGGCATGGCTGGCGCAACAGCATCACAAAGATATCGCCTCGATGACCTTGCTGGCTGCGCAAACCGACTTTACCGAGGCAGGGGAGTTGCGACTGTTTATTGATGAAAGTCAGCTGGACTATCTGGATGACCTTATGTGGAATCAGGGCTATCTGGATAACCGGCAAATGGCAGGTGCGTTTCAGTTATTGCGCTCGCATGATCTGATCTGGTCGCGCATGGTCAGTCACTATTTACTTGGAAGACGCGAGACGCTGAATGATTTGATGGCGTGGAATGCCGATGCCACGCGCATGCCTTATCGCATGCACAGTGAGTATCTGCGGCGCTTGTTTCTGAATAATGATCTGTTTGCCGGGCGTTACAGCATCAATGGTCGTCCACTGGCGTTATCGGATATTCGTGTGCCGGCTTTTCTTGTGGCGACCGAAAAGGATCATGTGGCGCCCTGGCGTTCTGTCTACAAACTTAATTTGTCTTACAGCGCTGACCTGACTTTTCTGCTGACCTCCGGTGGTCACAATGCAGGTATCACGAGCGAGCCCGGACATCCACGTCGTTCCTATCGCATGACGCTGTTCCCGCAGAACGAAAACTATATCGATCCGGAGCGCTGGTATCAGCAGACCACACCCGAGCCGGGCTCTTGGTGGCCGCGGTGGGCCGAGTGGCTTGAGCGCGAGCAGAAGTTGATTCCCGCAACACCCATCCCGCCGAGTGACATACCTGGGTTGCCCGATGCGCCGGGGTCCTATGTGCTGCAAAGCTGAGGAAGCGCGGCTTGAATAAATTCGGAAAATTTTGCAGCAAGATCAATGGTGGCAAGGCCATGATTTTATTGATCCTCGCGTCGCACAGCTGCGCTGGCTTGCCATAACACGCGGATTTATTCAGCGCCTCCCTAACCCGCATTGCTGAATGCGAGCCCGCTTTCATTCGCTGAAATACGCCTGCTATTGAAGCGCTATTGCGCTGCTATGCTCGAGGGCGACATATCGGTGTTGCCGGTACTCGTGGTCATCGCGACAGGCGCCACAGTTTCTATGGGCGTCGTCGTCGCCAAAGTTGTTGAGGTCGTTCTGCTCGTGGTTGTCGTGCCTGAGGATGAGGCTGCTCCAACAGGCTCGGTTGCAGCAGGAGTGAGTGTTGCGCTTGGTGTCAATACCGGAGTGCTTGTGGTTGGGGTAGTCGTCGTGGCTGTTGGCGTGATGGTGATTGGCGTAGCAGTTATTGTTGGCGTGGTGGTGATTAGCGCAGCAGTCGTTGTGGTCGGAGTAGCGATGGTGTTTGTTGGTGTTGTCGGGCTTGTTGTTGGTGTGGTCGTAGTGGTCGCCGGTGTAGTGGTACCGGGCAACGGCGTGGTGATCGATGTTGTTGGTGTCGCAGGCGCTGTCGGTATGGTGACAGTTGGTGCAGTGGCCGTCGCGCTGCTGGCGGTTGTTGCAGCAGACGTTGTGGGTGTTGTCGTCGTGGATGCTGTCGCTGGTGCGGCTGGCATGGTTGGTGTAGCGGATGTTGCTGGCACCGCGGTGCCCTCTGTGCGAACGATCTGACCGCGTAATTCGCCAGCGGGGAATGCGGACGACAGCAGCTCATAGTACATGCCGCCATTGTTCAGCGCGGTGGCCTGCGTTGCTGTCAGGACTGTCCGAAGTACCCATATCCCCGAGCCGGGCGATGTTTCAATAAAACTGCCAACCACGGGCCCCGTTGCACCGGCCACAGCCTGACGAATATTGGCACCTGTGCCGGCGAGTTCTCTCGATACCACCACGGCAGTCAGAAGTCGATTGGTCGGATGATAGGCCGCAAGGCCAGTGGCCGTAGAAGTACTGGCATTCGGTGGTGCAACGAGCGAGCCTGACAATACATTTGTAAAGAACACAGCACGATTAGGGTTTACATAGGCTGTTGCACCATCGGTCGATGCACTTGAGACAGTGGCGCTGGTACTTGAACTACCGCTTGCAGTGGCACTGGTGTCAGTCCCGCCGGCTGATGTCGCTGCGGTACTGCTAGTGGTGTTGATTGACGAGCCGCTCGGCGGTAATTGGGCAAGGATTTGTCCGCGTATTTCTCCGTCAGGATAGGCAGCGGTATGAACGTTGAAGTAATGATTCCCGGCAGTGAGTTGGGTGAGCTGATCTGTGGTGAGCGTAGCCGTCGTTGTCCATACGCCACTGCCGGCTTCATTTTCAGTCAGTGAAAACACAACCGGACCCGCGACACCAGTGGCGCCGAGATGGATGTGTGCCTGAGTTCCGTTGATATCGGCGGTTACGATGGTGGCTCTCAATTGATTCGTCGCAGGATCAACGCTGACAACGCCCGTGCCGCTGCCAATGCTGGTGACGCTGGGTACCTCTTGCGCACCTGTCAGGGTGCTGGAAAAAACATTTTGCGGTACCTGGCTATTGAAGCTACTGAGTTGGGTGATTTGCGCATTGCCCGGGCTGATTGGGTTGTTGTCACCGCCACACCCCGTCAGGCTCAGCACCGAAAGCAAGACTACCCAGCACAGGGTAAACGTTCGTACAGAAAAAGCTTTCATGAGTTGTCCTCTGGTTGAGAAATACTCCCTGGATTTCTTGGCTGCTGCGTTGGCGGCTTGGGTAGAGCATCGGAAGCCAGAGCCCCGTTGTTACGCTATCTCGTCGCAGTCTGTGTACGGGTTGGCAGCGCCCTGTGGGGCGCGATCAAATGCTATGCACTGAACATGCCCGTGTGCGAAAGGCTGATGCTGACTGCGGTTTTCAGGCAGGTGTCATTGAATTAAGGCCCGCAGCGTGTAATAGCTACCGGTCAGGTAGGGAATTTCTGGGTCTGGTGTGGGTTACCATGTGGGCTGATTGAAATTTTTCTTATTCCATGGCTCAAACAGAACTACGACCCGGACAATCCGTCGAGCTGCTCAAGGAATTGCATATCCTCACGCGCGACGGAAAAATGAATCAGGACAGTCGCCGCAAGCTCAAGCAGGTGAATCACCTCTGTCAGTTCATCGAGCCGCTGCTGACGCAGCTGCGCGCTGATGGGCATGCGTTGTCGATGGTCGATCATGGCGCAGGCAAATCCTATCTGGGGTTTATTCTCTATGATCTTTTTTTAAAAAGCATTGCTGATGACTCGCATGTGTACAGCATAGAAACTCGCGCCGAACTGGTAGAGCGTTCGCGCGAGCTGGCGAACCGCTTGGGTTTTGATCGCATGTCGTTTCTGCATTTGTCGGTTGCAGAATCCATCGCATCGTCCTTGTTGCCCGATACCGTAGATATCGTTACGGCATTGCATGCCTGCGATACGGCAACCGATGATGCGATTACGTTTGCGCTGAAAAAAAAGGCCCGCTTCATCGTGCTGGTACCTTGCTGCCAGGCTGAGGTGGCGGCGACCTTGCGCCGTCTGAAAGGCCAGTCACTGACGCGTGATGTGCTCACCGAGATCTGGCGTCATCCCATTCATACGCGTGAGTTTGGCAGTCATCTGACCAATGTGCTGCGCTGTCTGCAGCTGGAGGCACATGGCTATCAGTTGAATGTGACCGAGCTGGTTGGCTGGGAACATTCGATGAAAAACGAACTGATCGTCGCCACGTACAAGGATCTGCCGCGCCAGCGAGCGATACGCAAGCTCAGTGGCATCTTGCAGGAGTTGGGGATTGATGAAATGCAGCAGCGCTTCTGGTTGCCAACAAGCGCGTCAGTTGCTGTTTAGTGTTGACCTTCAACCCGCTGGGCTCGGTGGAGCGTGGTTGATGGCAATGAGTGCGTACCCAGAAGGATTTCATGCAAAAGCAGGCTGAAGCTGATGATCAGCAGCAGCATCGCAAAGACGAAGAGGAAAGCGATCAGGGAATCCAGTTTCAGATGTCGCGCGTCATCAATGAAGAGCGTGACGACGACAGAAAACACGATGATCATGCAGCTGGTGGAAATGCCAAGCGCGCGATGAATGGCAGTGGCTCGGCGGCGCAGCACACTCAATTCATGCATCACGGCGGCGCGCAGGCCATTGCTGACCGATAGTCGCTGTTCCAGTACTTCTCGGCGGTCGCTGATACGTTCGAGACGGTTGTTCAGGACACGTAATTGCAGCATCACACCCAGCAACAAAAACGCCGGCGTGACGGCAAGGCTGATGATGTTGGTGATGTCTCCGAACAGCGACAACATGAAGTGATCCGGTGTTAGTGGGTGGGTCGGCTGGTTCCACCAGCCGGTCAGTGTTGCAGGAGATTGTAGCCTGAGTCTGAGAAATCTGGCTCGGGCCCGGGTCTGGGGTGAGCGCTTTCCGGGTCGGTACAGAGCAAGCCCGCCTTTGTAGACTTTGACTGTTGGCGAACAAATAATTCATTTTGTTTTTTTTCGGAAATAGAATAAGTTGTCGGGTTGGCGGGAAATCAGACAAACCAGGGTAAGCGGTCGAGCCGTCGGCACTGCGCTCTGTGGTGCCGATGAAAATCACTGGTTGAGCACCCGTTTCGCTGCGATCCAAGTCCCTGGACTTGTTCTGAGCGCGTTCGGGTCGTGCCTGCCGGTGGCTGCCGATCGGCAAAATTATTAAAAAGAAAACGTTTTACAGGGAGAGTATCAAGATGGATTTCAACCTCTCGGCAGCGCACGCCGAGTTGCAACAGCGCACTCGCCGGTTTATTGAAGAAGAAGTCATTCCGATGGAGCGGGATCCGCGCTGCACCTCGCATGGCCCTACGGACGAACTGCGCCTCGAGCTGGTAGCCAAAGCCCGCAAAGCGGGCTTGTTGTCAGCGCATGTGTCGGAAGAATTTGGTGGTCTGGGTCTGAACCACGTCGGCAAGGCGATTGTTTTTGAGGAGTCGGGTTACTCGCCGCTGGGCCCGGTGGCGATGAATATCTTTGCGCCGGACGAAGGCAACATGCACATGATGGAAGTCATCTGCACGCCTGAGCAGAAAGAGCGCTGGCTCCGGCCGCTGGCGGAGGGGCGTATTCGTTCCTGCTTTTGCATGACCGAACCGGCGCCAGGTTCGGGTGCTGATCCGTCGATGCTGCAGACGATAGCGGTCCGTGATGGCAACGATTATGTGATCAACGGCCTGAAATGGCTGATCACGGGTGCGACCGGCGCGTCGTTTGCGATCATCATGGCCAAGCTTGAAGATGGCAGCGCCACCATGTTCCTCTCTGATATGGATGCACCGGGCATCACGGTGGAGCGTCAGATGGATGCGCTTGATACCTGTTTTGTGGGTGGGCACGGCGTGGTGCGTTTCGAGAATTTGCGCGTGCCGGCCGAGAATGTGCTGGGCGCGCCGGGCGAGGGATTCAAGTATGCGCAGGTGCGCCTGTCACCTGCACGACTCACGCACTGCATGCGCTGGCTAGGCGCAGCCCGCCGTGCGCACGACGTGGCACTGCGCTACGCAGCCACGCGTCAGGCGTTTGGCAAAACACTGGGTCAGCACGAAGGTGTGGGTTTCATGCTCGCCGATAACGAGATGGACATGCACTGCACACGACTGGCGATCTGGCATTGCGCCTGGGTGCTGGATCAGGGACATCTGGGTACGCGCGAGTCCAGCGCCGCGAAAGTGATTTCCTCCGAGGCGATCTGGCGCGTGATTGATCGCAGTGCACAGATTCTGGGCGGTAGCGGCATGACGCATGAAACCATCGTTGCACGGATTTTTGCCGATGCCCGATCCTTCCGTGTTTATGACGGTCCGAACGAGACGCATCGCTGGAGTCTGGCCAAGCACGCGTTGAAAAATCTGCGTTCCTGAAAGAGGCTGATCATGGCAGACATCATTCTGGAAACACGTAATCTGACGCGCGAGTTCAAAGGCTTCGTCGCAGTCAATGAGGTGAACCTTCATGTGCAGCGGGGTCATATCCATGCACTGATCGGCCCCAATGGTGCTGGCAAAACGACGTGCTTCAATCTGCTGACCAAATTTCTTGTGCCCAGCTCGGGGCAGATTTTGTTCAACGGACGCGACATCACCATGCTGCAACCAGCGCAGATCGCGCGTATGGGCATTATTCGTTCCTTCCAGATCTCTGCCGTATTTCCTCATCTGACCGTACTTGAAAACGTGCGTATCGGATTGCAGCGCAATCTGGGCACTTCATTCCATTTCTGGAAAAGCGAAGCGACACTCGAGCAGCTCAATGCACGAGCGATGGCCTTGCTGGAGGAAGTGGGTTTGGCGGAATTCGCTCCCAGTCTGACGGTGGATCTGCCTTACGGACGCAAGCGTGCGCTGGAGATCGCGACCACGCTGGCCATGGAGCCCGAGTTGATGCTGCTGGACGAGCCCACGCAGGGTATGGGTCATGAGGATGTGCGCCGGGTGACAGACCTGATCAAAAAAGTATCCAAGGGTCGCACGGTACTGATGGTGGAACACAATATGAGTGTGGTGGCAGGTATCTGCGATCGCATCTCGGTACTGCAGCGCGGCGCGATTCTGGCCGAAGGCGATTACCAGACCGTATCGCAGAATCCGCAAGTGCTGGAGGCCTACATGGGCAGCGCGACCGCATTGGAAGGAGCCCACTGATGGCGCTCGCACTGGAAATCAGCAAGCTGCAAGCCTGGTATGGTGAATCACACATTCTGCATGACGTGAATTTGTCGGTGGCCGAAGGCGAAGTCGTGACGCTGCTCGGTCGCAACGGCGCAGGCCGCACCACAACGCTGCGCGCGATCATGGGACTGACCGGACGGCGCGAAGGTTCGATCAAAATTCATGGTCAGGAAACAGCCGCTTTCCCAACCCATCGCATTGCGCATTTGGGTGTGGGCTATTGCCCTGAAGAGCGCGCGATTTTTTCTTCGCTTTCTGCTGAAGAAAATCTGATGTTGCCGCCGACGCTGAAAGCGGGTGGCATGTCGGTCGATGAGATTTATCAGATGTTTCCCAATCTGGCCGAGCGCCGTCACAGTCAGGGCACGCGACTCTCCGGCGGCGAGCAGCAGATGCTGGCGGTCGCCCGCATTCTTCGCACGGGTGCGAAGTTGTTGCTGCTGGATGAGATTTCCGAAGGGCTTGCGCCAGTCATCGTGCAAGCGCTGGCGAAGATGATTCTCATGTTGAAAAAACAGGGTTACACCATCGTGATGGTGGAACAGAATTTCCGTTTCGCAGCGCCGCTGGCGGATCGTTTTTATGTGATGGAGCATGGCCAGATCGTGGAGCAGTTTGCTGCGCCCGAACTGGCACCAAAAATGAACGTGCTCAACGAGCTGCTGGGAGTCTAGGATGGAAATTTTCGGTATCTCCACATCAGCCTTGCTCGGCCAGCTCTTGCTGGGACTGGTCAATGGATCGTTCTATGCCATGTTGTCGCTCGGTCTGGCGGTGATTTTCGGTCTGCTGAATGTGATCAATTTTGCGCACGGCGCGCTCTACATGATGGGTGCCTTCTTTGCGTGGATGGGGCTGCAGTACTTCGGCATCAATTACTGGGTGATGTTGCTGCTGGCGCCTTTGCTGGTGGGTGTGTTCGGCATCATTATCGAGAAGACCATGCTGCAATGGCTGTACAGGCTGGACCATCTTTATGGCCTGCTGCTGACCTTCGGCATTACGCTGATGCTCGAGGGCCTATTCAGATCGTTCTACGGCGTATCGGGTCAGCCCTACACGGTGCCGGCGCTGCTGGCGGGCTCGACTGATCTGGGCTTCATGAACTTGCCGAACTATCGCGCCTGGGTGGTGCTGGCATCGATCATTGTGTGTCTGGTCACTTGGTTCGTGATCGAGAAAACCCGACTGGGTGCGTATCTGCGCGCAGGCACCGAAAATCCGAAAATGGTGGAAGCCTTCGGCGTGAACGTGCCCTTGATGGTGACACTGACCTATGGCTTTGGTGTGGCACTGGCTGGTTTTGCGGGTGTGCTTGCCGCGCCGGTGCTGCAAGTCTCGCCGCTGATGGGCTCGAATCTCATCATCGTGGTGTTTGCTGTCGTGGTCATTGGTGGCATGGGATCCATTCTGGGTTCCATCCTCACTGGCCTGGGCCTGGGCATCATTGAGGGCTTCACCAAAGTGTTTTATCCGGAGCTGTCTTCGACGGTTGTGTTCATCATCATGGCGATTGTCTTGCTAATTCGCCCGGCCGGCCTGTTCGGTCGCGAAAAATAAGGAGTGGCTGCGATGTTGAAAAAACTCGGTTATGCCGCCGTGCTGCTGATCGCGCTGGTAGCGCCCTTCGTGATGTATCCAGTGCTGTTGATGAAGATTCTGTGCTTTGCCTTGTTTGCCTGCGCCTTCAATCTGCTGATTGGTTTCACGGGTTTGCTGTCCTTTGGTCATGCCGCATTTTTTGGCGGTGCATCGTATATTGCCGGTCATGCGTTGAAAGTCTGGGGTGTGCCTACGGAGTTGGGTATTTTGCTGGGCGTGATCTTTGCCGCGATCGTGGGTCTGGTGATGGGCAAGCTGGCGATTCGTCGTCAGGGTATTTACTTCACGATGATCACGATGGCGCTGTCGCAGATGCTGTTCTTCGTTTTTCTGCAGGCGCCGTTTACGGGTGGAGAAGACGGACTGCAATCGATTCCGCGTGGTACCTTGCTTGGGACCATTGATCTGAAAAATGATCTGACCATGTACTACATCGTGCTGGGTATCGTGGTGGTTTCGTTTCTGCTGGTGGTACGCATCATTCACTCCCCCTTTGGTCAGGTGCTCAAGGCAGTGCGCGAGAATGAGCCACGCGCGATATCGCTGGGCTATGACGTGGATCGTTACAAGCTGCTCGCCTTTGTTTTGTCTGCTGCGCTGGCAGGCCTGGCCGGATCAACCAAAGCGCTGGTGCTGGGTTTTGGCACGCTGACGGATGTGCACTGGTCGATGTCAGGTCTGGTGGTGCTGATGACACTGGTGGGTGGCATGGGTACGCTGTTTGGCCCGGTGCTGGGTGCCATCATCATCATTGCGCTGGAAAACAAGCTGGGCGATATGGGTACCTGGCTGGCGTCCGTCACGCACATTGAATGGTTTAATACGATAGGCGAGTCTGTCACCATGGTGACGGGTTTGATCTTTGTGATTTGCGTGCTGGCTTTCCGGCGCGGCATCATCGGTGAGCTGGTCGCGCGTTTGCGCTGACAAGTTCGTCAACTGATTCTTCTGAGAGCGATCTTTTATGAGCAATCCAAAATTTCACTGGGATGATCCTTTGTTGCTGGACCAGCAACTGACGTCGGATGAGCGCATGGTGCGTGACGCTGCCGCTGCCTATGCGCAGGAAAAACTCATGCCTCGCGTTCTGGAAGCATTTCGCCATGAAAAAATGGATACCGCGATTTTTCGTGAGATGGGTGAGCTCGGTTTGTTCGGTCCCACGATTCCTGCCGAATATGGTGGTGCTGGTCTTAACTATGTGAGCTATGGCTTGATTGCGCGCGAGATTGAGCGCGTCGATTCCGGATTTCGTTCCGTGATGAGCGTACAAAGCTCGCTGGTGATGGTGCCGATTTTTGAATTCGGCAGCGAAGCACAAAAGCAGAAGTATCTTCCCAAGCTCGCTACAGGTGAGTGGGTGGGATGTTTCGGTCTGACTGAGCCTAACCATGGTTCCGATCCCGGCAGCATGGAAACACGCGCCAAGCGTGTGGACGGTGGTTATTCACTGAGCGGTGCCAAGATGTGGATCACCAATAGTCCTTTGGCCGATGTGTTTGTCATCTGGGCCAAGGATGATGACGGTGATATCCGTGGTTTTATTCTGGAAAAAGGATGGAAGGGGCTGAGCGCGCCCAAGATTCAGGGCAAGGTGGGCATGCGCGTCTCCACCACCGGCGAAGTGGTGATGGACAATGTGTTCGTCCCCGAAGAAAACATGCTGCCCAATGTGCGTGGCCTCAAAGGTCCATTTACCTGTCTGAATTCAGCACGCTACGGTATCGCCTGGGGTGCACTGGGTGCGGCAGAATTCTGCTGGCACACCGCGCGTCAGTACACGCTTGATCGCAAACAGTTTGGACGGCCATTGGCAGCGACGCAATTGGTGCAGAAAAAACTGGCCGATATGCAGACGGAAATCACCCTAGGCTTGCAGAGCTGCCTGCGTCTCGGACGCATGAAAGACGAGGGCACGGCAGCGGTGGAAATCACGTCCATTCTGAAGCGAAATTCAGGCGGCAAGGCATTGGACATTGCGCGCACCGCGCGCGATATGTTGGGCGGCAATGGTATCAGCGATGAATATGGCGTGATTCGCCACGTCGTGAATCTTGAGGTCGTTAATACCTACGAGGGTACGCATGACGTGCATGCACTGATTCTGGGGCGTGCGCAGACGGGGCTGCAGGCATTTTTCTGAAAATGCGGATCAGGCCGCACGCATGGCGTCAAAGCGCATGCGCACCATGTTGATGTGTTCGCGCAGTACATAGAGCTGGTCGGCGAAGGCGATCGGCAGATGCAGGTTATCCACGGAATTCTCGACTTCGACAAGCCGTTGATGCAGTTCTTCGAGTTGTTCTGGCGTCTGGTTGAGTTGCATTTGCCGCTCGATTCTAATCAGTATGCCGTACCAGCGGTAAATTCTGGAGCGTATTCGCCAACGGTATAAGGGGGGAATCGCCCGGGATAGAGGGATCAGTACGATCAGTGAAGGCACCAACACGATCAAAATACGGTCCACCAGGCTAGCGAGCCAGAAGGGCAGGCGCCGGTATTCCAGCGGTGATCCGGAGGTGTAATAGCGCCTTGCTTCTTCGCTCAGCGGGATGATGTGCTCCACTGCATCCGGAAATTCTTTGGGCTTGCGGAACATACTGGGTTTGCCATGAACTTCATGCGCGGCTTCGAGCAACAGATCGGAAATCGCCGGATGCAAGTCGGAACGTGCAATCAATTCCACTGGGGTGCCAATAAGCTGAATATCCTGTTTCGGAATATCCAGTCCGAGATCAAAGCTGCCCTTGGGGGCGTTTAGGCGCGATAGGTAGGGCAGGTGACGCAAGTAGCCATCGGCCTGCAGAAAATTCATCAGATTCACGCCCGGCAAGCGCATCAATTCGCGCATGGTTTGCGTGCGTGTCAGTTCACTGGTCGTAAAAATTGCATCTACTTTTTTCTGGCGAAAGGCCTCTATCGCGTCATCACCATCAATTTCGAGCAGGGTGACGTCAGTGGCTGTCATGCCATTTTCTTTCAGTAGCTTGAGCGATAGCGTATTGGTGCCGCTGCCTTCAGGGCCGATGGCAATCTTCTTTCCCTTGAGTTCGGTGAGATGATCAATATCAGCGCGGCCTCGGTAGAACACCATGAATGGTTGTACATACATGGTGCCCAGCGACATGATGCCGTGTGTTTCATCTTCGTCGACCAGGCCCGCCTGAACAAAGCCGACATCGATAGTGCCGTTTTCTTTTTGCAGCAGATCGAGATTTTCCTCGGAGCCGTCGGTGGTCACAATTTTGACTTTGATGCCATGCTTGGCAATCAGCTCCGCGTATTTTTTGGCGTTGTTCTCAAAACTGCTACCCTCCTGACCGCCCGCGATCACGAGGGTGTCGGGGGGTGCCGGGCGAATCATCGTGAAACCCAGCCAACCGATACCTATCGTTATCAGCAAACCGGGGATCAGCAGCACCATCATGTCGCGCCAGGACACGGTGATAAGTTTGTTTAGCGGATCGCTGACCATGTTGGTGAGCGCTTTTGTTTTGTTTTTCTTTGTCATGAATGCTGTGCCGAGGATTTGCAGTGGCCGACCGTTTCAGCCTCGAACATTATTATTTAATTAATATTCGAATCTTGCAGACATGACTATACCGGAGAGCTATTCGATTTCGCTGTGGACGTTTGCAATGCGTGTGCGACGAAAGCTTCATGCGTACTCAAAAAGATTTGGTCGCACATTGTTTCGCCCAGAGGCGTGCTACGTAAACGGTCGAGCACGGGCCCCTTGATCTCGGCGAATTGGAGCGTGATATGTCGCGCGGCTAAATTTTTTTGTACATCGGTCAGCATGGCCAGCGCTGTCGAGTCAAGCTGATTGACGGCGGACAGTATCAGTAGCACGGTGCGTGTGCCGGCATTCGATTGAATGAGGCTTTCGATTTTTTCTTCGATGATTTGCGCATTTGCAAAATACAGACTTTCATCGACACGCAAGGCGACTAAGCCGGGTAAAGTTTCAACCTGATGTCGATCGATATTGCGGAAATGCTCGGTACCTGGTACGCGACCAACGATGGCCATGTGCGGATGACTGCTGCGCCAGACGAGAACCGCCAACGATAATGCAACACCCAGCAAGATCCCTTCTTCCACGCCCAGAAAAATCACGCCTGCGAAGGTGAGTAGTAGTGACACTGCATCGGCCTTGTCATACCGCCAGGCCTCGCGCAGCGTATGCCAGTCGAGTAGCCCGAGCACAGCGACGATGATGGTGGCGGCCAGCACACTAACGGGCAGGTAATAGAACCAGCCGGTAAACGCTGAAATCACGATCGCCATCAGCACTGCAGAGATGACACCGGCCGCTGGTGTGTTGGCGCCAGCGGAGAAATTGACAACAGAACGCGCAAACCCGCCCGTGACTGGGTAGCCACCGGACAGGGCGCTGGCGATATTGGCGGCACCGATACCGAGCAGTTCACGATCAGGTGAAATGCGCTGGCTGCGTTTGAGTGCCAGCGACTGTGCGACCGAGACGCTTTCGACAAATCCAACCAGCGATATCAGCAGGGCGGGCAGCCACAACGACTGTGTTTGCTGCCAGCTGATGGGTGGCAGAACGAGGCTGGGTAATCCTGAGGGGACCTGTCCCACGATGGCCACTTGGGCACTTTGATCAAGACCCGTGCTTGCAACGACTGCGGTCGACACGATGACGGCGGCCATCGGCGCGAGTTTGGTCAGCAGTTCGGCCAGTTTGGCTGGCAAGCCTGCTGATTTCAAAAGCGGTGCGAGTGCAGAGCGCGCAAAAAACAAAAACAGCAATGCCGCAATACCGATGATGGCGGTATTCGTGTTGATTGCAGAAATTTGATGTACCAGCCCTTTCATCGTGGCGATGATGCTGCCGCTCGGTAGTGAAATACCCAGCAAGTACTTGAGCTGGCCTATCGCGATCAGAATCGCCGAGCCGGAAATAAAACCGCTGATGACCGGATGACTGAGAAAGTAGGCGAGAAATCCGAGGCGCAGTATGCCTGCGACAAACAGGATCAGGCCTGACATGAGCGCCAGCAGCACGGCCATCATGATGTAGCTCTCGGAGCCGGGTGCTGCCAAGGGTGTCAGTGCGCTGGCACTCATGAGGGATGCCACTGCAACCGGTCCGACAGCGAGCGTCATGCTGCTGCCGAACAAAGCGTAGGCCAGCAGTGGAAGAATGCTGGCGTAGAGGCCAATCTGGGGTGGCAGCCCCGCGAGCATCGCATACGCAAGGCTCTGTGGTATCAGCATGACAGTGACGATCAGGCCTGCGGTCAGATCTCCGCTGAGCCATGGGCGCTGATACCGACGCAGCCAGTCCGGTAGTTGGAGCATCTTCTTTAATCCGTTTTTGGTCGTGCGAGCCACTCATGCCCTTTGAGCATCAGATTCCAGTAGACCCAGGGGAGGATATTTTTTTTCAGTATCCAGGCCGACAAGCGAGGTACCGTCGGATTCAAAGGAAAGGTAGGTAGAAGTTTGCCACCGAAACCGAATTCCGCCAGTACGATACGACCTTTCTCCACTGTCAAAGGACAGGATCCGTAGCCATCGTACTTCGTTGGCAATGCCCGACCGCTGCGTCCAGCGATAAGATTTTCGGCGACTACAACGATTTGCTTGCGCACGGCAGCGGCTGTTTTTGCATTGGGCGAAGAGCAGGCATCACCCAAGCTGAAGATATCGGGATAGCGCACATGTTGGAGCGTGACCTGATCCACATCGACCCAGCCATCTGCATTGGCCAGCCGACTTTCGCGTATAAAATCTGGCGCAGTTTGTGGTGGCACCACGTGCAGCATATCGAAGGATTTCTCGACACGGGTTATGTTGCCGTTCGCATCTTTTTCATCGAACCAGGCTTTTTTCTCTGGACCATCCACAGCGACCAGCGTGGAGGTGAAGTGCAGATGCGCGTTGTAGCGTTTGACGTAGTTCATCAGTGGCGGCACAAAATCGGCTACGCCGAACAGCACCGCGCCTGCGTTATGGAAATTGACGCTGATGTTTTTCAGTACGCTGCGCTGCTCCCAGTCGGAACAAGAGAGATACATCGCTTTCTGTGGAGCGCCAGCACATTTGATGGGCATGGCCGGCTGCGTAAAGAGTGCGGTACCCGATTTCATTTGTCTGACCAGCTCCCAGGTATAGGGCGCGAGATCGAAACGATAATTTGAAGTGACGCCATTTTTACCCAGCGTGTCTTCCAGACCCGGGATGGCTTGCCAGTTGAGTTTCAGTCCCGGTGCGACCACCAGGTTCTGGTAGCTGATCGGATTGCCTTGATCAATCGTGACTTTTTTGTTCTCAGGGTCAAAACCGGTCACGGTGGCGCGTATCCAAGTCACGCCGGCCGGCATGACCGATGCCATGTCACGCACGCTGTCTTGAAGCTCGAATTCGCCCGCACCGACCAGTGTCCACGACGGCTGGTAGTAATGCTTGTCTTTCGGTTCGATGATCGCGATCTGTAAATTCGGCTGGCGTTTTTTGAGACTGGCTGCCAGGCCGATGCCGGCACTGCCACCGCCAACGATCACGATGTCCTGGGTATCGCCCCAGTTGCAGGCGCTGGCGGCCCCAGTTGTGCTCGGCGTGGTGCGCTGGCCGCTGGCCATCTGATAAAGATTCTGCGATCTCGCACCGCTACGGCAAAAAGCGAGGATGGGCCCCGGCTTGAGCGCCAGCAGCTCGGCAAACTGGCGTGCCTGCAATTCAGTGATCTGCCCGCTCACGACGGGAAGATGGACGTACGTTAGGCCAACCGACTCGGCCGCGCGTGCGATGGCTTCGCTGCTTGCCTGGGATGGACCGGCTTCGCCGTCGGGTCGGTTGTTGATCACGGTGCGGAAACCGAGTGCCGCCACCTCGGCCATGTCTTCGGGGCCGAGTTGTGGGGCTGTGCTGAACTTGTCTGTGTGGCGCGTGATGGTGGCTGACATGGCTAATCCTTAGAAAGCGTAGGTTTCACAACGAACCTGCCTGCAGGGACGGATTGCAGTTAATTAAAGAAGTTACATTATATTGACAAATAAAATGTTAGTCAATATAATATACTTACTGTAAATAAAATGGAGTCTCTGCATGACACGCAACGCGATTCAACCTCAAGTGCATGGCATCTTTGATCCAGCGACTTGGACCGTGACTTATGTGGTCTATGAAAAAGAAGGCTCGGCCTGCGCCATTATCGACTCTGTTCTGGACTACGACCCCAAGTCCGGTCGCACTCGCACGGACTCGGCTGACAAGGTGATTGCCTTTGTTCGCGACAAGAAACTCACGGTCGACTGGATACTCGAAACGCATGCCCATGCCGATCATCTGACCGCGGCGCCTTATCTGAAACAGCATTTGGGCGGCAAAACGGCTATCGGTGATCACATCAATACGGTGCAGCAGGTATTCAAGGGCATTTTCAACCTGGAGCCTGGCTTCTCGACTGATGGTTCGCAGTTTGATCACCTGCTGAAAGCAGGAGAGCATTTCAGTATTGGCGCACTGTCGGCCAGCACGATGTATGTGCCTGGCCATACACCTGCCTGTGTCGCCTATCACGTCGGCGATGCGGTATTTGTAGGCGACACGATGTTCATGCCCGATGTCGGTACTGCGCGATGCGATTTTCCGGGTGGTGATGCGAAGACGCTTTACGCATCGGTGAAGAAGATCCTCAGCCTGCCTGAAGACACCCGTTTGTTCATGTGTCACGATTACCCACCGACGGATCGCCCCGTGGCGTTTGAATCCACGGTCGGCGAGCAGCGCAGAAAAAACATTCATGTACACGATGGTATCAGCGAGGCTGCGTTTGTTGACATGCGTACCAAGCGAGATGCAACGCTGGAAATGCCGGTGCTGATTCTTCCCGCAGTGCAGATCAATATCCGCGCCGGCGATATGCCACCGCAGGAATCAAATGGTGTTGCTTATGTGAAGATACCGCTGAATGCGCTCTGATCTAGTGCAGACAAAGCTATGGAAGCGCTGAATAATAAATGCGGAAACTTTTGTGGCAAGATCAATGGCGCCAAGCCCTTGATTTTAGTGATCTCCGCGTCGCACAGCTGCGCTGGCTCGCCATAAAACGCGACTTTATTCAGTTTTTCCCCGGGCATAAAAAAATCCTGCGGCAGTTTCATCTGCCGCAGGATTTTTTATTGTGCGTGTAACGCGTGCTGGTATTACAGTCCGCCGTTCTGCTGAGCGACCATCATGTAGAGCATGGGGATCGACAGCATGGTGTTGAAGCGGGATGTCAGCATGGCCAGACGTGCCGCAGCAGCTTTCTGTTCTGGCTCCACGGTGACGATACCCAGTGCTTTTTTCTGATTGGGCCAGATGATGAACCAGACATTGAACGCCATTACCAGCGCCAGCCACATCCCGATGCCGATGGCATGCACGGGTTGTTGCAGGCCCAGTGCTGCGACCAGATAGCCGTTCATCCACGCGACCAGTACGCCCGTGATGACCGTGGACAGCGCTGCCCAGCGGAACCAGAAAAGGGCAGTCGGTGCGATGACCTTGCCGATTGCCGGTTTTTGTTCATCCGGAATTTTGGGCATGGAAGGAATCTGCACGAAGTTGAAATACCAGAGCAGACCTATCCACATGATGCCGGACACCACATGCAGCCAACGCATGACGAAAGCGCCCCACGCATGTCCCATTTGCGGACCTGCGCCTGCGACGCTGCTGGCGATGATCACCAGCAGTACCAGCAGTACGACACCGGCCATGATGGTGCGTCCGAGCGATTGCAAAATTGCAGCCATAAATCCTCCAAAAATATTCAGTTCGACGCTTTGTTATTGAGTGGGGGTGCGCGCGTCGCATTGCACTTTTGTAAAACCGGGCGAAGTATAGCCTAATGAAGCGCTGTTGAAAAAACACCATCTAGCTCGGTTGTGGGGAAAATGGTCTCAAGTGATTGATTTTCAAGGCTCAGCATCCCGCCTGCGCTGGTCCTGCCACGAAATAGGGGCTTGCACGGCATTTGCCTTACCCGCAATCATCCACGGCTGCCGACAGGACGGGGTGAGACTGCTCAATCCTTGTCGGGCTCGACCCGGCTGATCTCAATGTGAGCGCTTCCTTCGGCGACTGTCAGGGCCAGACGTTGTGGTGCCTGTAGCTGTGCGGTGCGCCGAATGATCGCGCCTTGCTCGTCGCGCAGGATCGCGTAGCCACGCTCCAGCGTGCGCTGTGGCGCCAGCAACTCGAGTTTGCCCTGCAAGGCGTCGAGTTTGTAGTGATGAGCGCCGAGGCGGCTGGTATACGCCGCTGACAATTGCGTCGCCTGAGCTGAGAGTCTTGTCTGTGCCATGCGGGTGTCGGGCAGCGCATGCATCAGCCGCTGCCGCACTTTGTCCAGGCGGTAGCGGGCTGCGACCAGGGGCGTGGTGGTTGCATGTTGCAGACGGCTTTGCAGCGTGGACAGCCGCAGTTGCTGATGGCGTATGGCTGCGCCGGGACTTTGCAGCCGGTGAGCGAGCCAGTCCAGTGTCTGGGTGCGGTCGTCCAGTTGCCGGCGCAATGCATCGGTCAGGTCATCAGCATGCTGGCCGACGGCTGCAAACCAGTCGTCCCGTGGTGTGGCCGCCAGCTCTGCGGCTGCGGTCGGCGTGGGTGCGCGTACATCCGCGACGAAGTCGGCGATCGTCACATCGGTTTCGTGACCAACACCCGAAATCACGGGCATGGCGCAATCGGCGATCGCGCGAGCCACACGCTCGTCATTGAATGACCACAAGTCCTCCAGACTGCCGCCGCCACGAGAGACGAGCAATACATCGCATTCGGCGCGTTGGGAGGCGTTGCGAATCGCGGCTGCGATTTTTTCGGCAGAGCCCTCACCCTGCACCGCCGTGGGGTAGAGCACCACCTGAATATGCGGTGCACGTCGCCGCAGGGCGCTCAGAACATCGCGTAACGCAGCTGCTTGCGGACTGGTGACAATGCCAATGGTGCGCGGGAAGACAGGCAGTTCCCGTTTGCGTTCCTGATCGAATAATCCCTCGGAGGCCAGTCGGGACTTGAGCTTGATGAAAGCTTCATAGAGATTGCCCACGCCTGCGCGGCGCATGTTTTCGACGTTGAGCTGAAAATCCCCGCGCGCTGCGTACAGCCCAATGGTGGCGCGTACTTCGACCTTGTCACCTTCACGTGGACTGAAATCCACATACTGTGCCCGTCCGCGAAACATCACTGCACGCACCTGAGCGCTGGCATCCTTGAGTGTGAAATACCAATGGCCTGATGCGGCTCGGGTCACATTCGAGAGTTCGCCTGCAATCCAGGTCAGCGGAAAGCTGCGCTCCAACAGTCGCCCCACCGATTGATTGAGCTGCGAGACGGTCAGGATGGACGGCGCTGCCTCGTTGATGCCTGCTTCGTTCGGAAAAAAGGTGTTACTCATCATCAGACTTTCTGCACGTTCAAGAGCCTGGGTGGCTGGATTAACGGTCCAGTAACGCGGCGCCATTGCTTCATTGTTGTCCACAACGGCTGCGGAAAATCCGACATTACCCGGCAAAAGGCGACTGATTCTCCAAGCCGGTCTACCTGCCGCATACGCATCTCGCAAGCATGAACTTGCCCAGGCACAGTGAAGCGGATACAGTCTGCGGCAATTTGAGTATTCATCAGGGGAGACCGTATTTTGTTTGCGCTGATTCAAGCCGCCGGTTGGCCGATCTGGTTTCTGCTTGCGGCGTCTATCGTTGCTGTCACTATCATTATCGAGCGCTTATTGTACTTGCGACACTCGCGGATCTCGCCCCCTGCTTTGCTGCCCGATGTGGTGGATGTTGTGCGCTCGGGCAGGGTGAATGCCGAGGTCATCATGCAACTGGAGCAGAATTCGCCGCTTGGCAGGGTGTTGGCCGCAGGCTTGCGGCATCGGCAGGCATCGCGCGAGGTGATCAAAGAGGCCATCGCCGATGCAGGCCGCGTGAGCGCGCATTATCTGGAGCGTTACCTGACTACGCTTGGCACGGTGGCGACGCTGGCGCCGCTGATGGGCCTGTTTGGTACGGTGGTTGGCATGATTGAATTATTTGGCGCGCAGCAGGGCACCATCACCGATCCCTTGCAAGTAGCGCATGGCATTTCGGTAGCGCTTTACAATACCGGTTTTGGTCTGGCAGTCGCGATGCCGGCTTTGTTGTTTCACAGGCATTTTCATGCACAGGTCGATGCGCTGGTGATCGATATGGAGCAACAGGCATTGCGTTTTGTGGATCAGATCAGCGGTACTCGGGATTGATGCCATGAATTTTCGTCAATCTGCCCGACGCGATCAGCCGGAAATCAATTTGATCGCTTTCATTGATGTGCTGCTGGTGATTCTGATTTTTCTCATGATTAGTACAAGTTTCAGTCGCATCGCTGGTCTTGCCGTGCGCCTGCCCACAGTAGGCGCGGAGGCATCTTCTCCACCAAAATCATGGCACGTTGTCGTCGATGCCGAGGGCCATGTCGCGCTGAATGGTCGTCGCTTGACTGCACGTGATGCCTCTTCTCTGGCGCTTGAGTTGCGCAATGTTTCGGAGGGCGATCACAGGCAGATTGTTGAGATCCATGCAGATGCGCAAGCAACGCATCAGTCCGTTATCAGCGTGATGGAAGCGGCTCGCCTTGCAGGGCTGTCGCAAGTGACCTTTTCTGCGCAGTCGAATTCACGCTGATGTCCAACACCACGGCAAAAACTCACGCACTTGAAAGCCTACTGACACAGGCCTGGCAAAGTCGCGGATTCATTGCCTGTTTGTTATTGCCGTTTTCGGCGATTTTTTTTCTCATTATTTTTTTTCGTCGAATTCTGTACAGGCTGGGCATTTTCCAATCCACGATTCTGCCAGTGCCGGCGATCGTGGTCGGAAATATTTTCATCGGTGGCACTGGCAAGACGCCGCTGGTGATCTGGCTGGTCTCGGCGTTGCGTGCGCATGGCTATTCCCCGGGCGTGATTTCGCGAGGATATGGTGCTCGGGCGGATGCTGTCATTGAGGTGAAGCCAGACATGTCAGCGGTACAGACCGGTGATGAACCCTTGCTGATCGCTCGCAAGTGCGAGGTGCCGGTATTTGTGGGTCGCAACAGAGTGGCGGCAGCGCACCGCCTGCTCGCTGCTCACCCCGGGATCGATGTAATCATCGCCGATGATGGCTTGCAGCACTATGCACTGGGTCGCACGATGGAAATCCAATTGTCCGATACGCGGGGACACGGCAACGGCTGGTTGTTGCCCGCAGGGCCGTTGCGCGAACCGGTGTCGCGTCGCAGTGATTTTTATGTGATCAACGGCGGCGGTAAGTCGATTGCAAGCGCCGACACCCACCGCATGCAGATCATCGGTACTCACGCAGAACAGATGATCGACCGCCAGCAACATTTCGCCTTGTCGTCTCTGAATGACAAGCGTGTCGCGGCGGTGGCGGGCATTGGTTATCCGGAGCGTTTTTTCGAGATGCTGCGGTCCCAGGGTGTGGTACTGGAATCAGCGCTGGCACTGCCGGATCATTTTGATTTTTCCACCAATCCCTTCGTTGAGATAAAGGCCGATATCATTCTGATCACCGAGAAGGATGCAGTAAAATGCCGTCGCATCACCGGTATCGAACATGACGCGCGATTGTGGGTCGTTCCGGTTGAGGCAAGCATTGCCGGAACACTGGCTCAGGACATTTTGGAGAAACTGCGTGGATAACCGACTGCTCGACCTACTCGTTTGCCCGCTTTGCAAAGGGCCACTGCAGCATGACAAGGCGGCAAAGGAATTGATTTGCAATGCGGATCGTCTTGCTTATCCGATTCGCGATGGCATTCCCATCATGTGGGCTGACGATGCGCGCGACATGAATGCCGCCGTCACCGCGGGTACGCCTTCAGCGTAAGCCCCTCGTCGCAATCCTTTCAATAATCAGTTCTCTTTCTGGGCGAACCCTCGCATGGCCTTTACCGTGATCATCCCGGCGCGCATGGCATCGACGCGTTTGCCGGACAAGCCACTCGCAGATATCGCGGGCAAGCCCATGGTGGTTCGCGTGGCCGAGCGTGCTGCGCAATCGGGTGCTGCCCAAGTGATCGTGGCGACCGATCATCCCGATATCGTCGCCGCTTGCCAGCAACATGGTTTTGATGCGCGCATGACGCGTGAGGATCATCCTTCGGGTACGGATCGCATTGCCGAGGTCGCCGCATTGGTCGGCTTGCCGAATGATGCGGTGATCGTCAACGTTCAGGGCGACGAGCCACTGATGGATCCTGCGCTGATCAATGCCTGTGCTGCGCAAATTACACGCGATGTGCCAATGGCAACCCTGGCGCACCCAATTGCTGATCTGACCGAGGTCTTCAATCCCAATGTGGTGAAGGTGGTGCTGGATGCAGCGGGACAGGCGCTGATATTTTCCCGCGCACCTCTGCCCTGGCATCGAGATGCCTTCGCGGGCGATGCGAAACACATGCCAGCGGGGTATCAGGCCTTGCGTCACATCGGCATGTATGCCTATCGACAGGATTTTCTGCAACGATATCCCTTGCTGGCGCCGGCGCCGTTGGAGCAGATCGAGGCACTCGAGCAATTGCGTGTGCTCTGGCACGGCTACCGAATCGCTGTCCATGTGACGCCCGAGGCGCCGCCGGGTGGCGTCGATACCCCTGAAGATCTGGCGCGGGTGAGAGCGTATTTCGCCGCTTGAGGCGGCGCAAGCGAGTCTGCAGATTATCGGGCTGTTATCATTCTGTGGTAAGTTTCGGGCAAGCCAGTCAGGAGACAATCTCGCTGTGCACTGCAGCGACGCGGGTCAATGCGGCTCAAGTAATAAAAAAGCATAAGGAAATAAAATGCGTCTCATCCTTCTGGGAGCGCCAGGTGCCGGAAAAGGTACGCAGGCAGGCTACATCAAAGAACAATTCAACATTCCGCAGATCTCGACGGGTGACATGTTGCGAGCAGCTGTCAAAGAAGGCACAGAGCTAGGACTCGCTGCAAAAAAAGTCATGGACGCGGGTGGATTGGTGTCTGACGACATCATTATCGGTTTGGTGAAAGACCGGCTGAAGCAGAATGACTGCGAAAACGGCTACCTGTTTGATGGCTTTCCACGTACGATTCCGCAGGCTGATGCCATGAAGGACGCCGGTGTGGCGATCGACTGCGTGCTCGAAATTGATGTGCCCGATGAAGCCATTATTGAACGCATGAGTGGCCGTCGCGTGCACCCGGCATCAGGCCGTACCTATCACGTGAAATTCAATCCTCCCAAAGTTGAAGGCAAGGACGATGCAACGGGTGAAGACTTGATTCAGCGCGACGATGATCGCGAGGAAACCGTGAGAAAGCGCTTGGCGGTTTATCACGAACAAACCAAACTGCTGGTGGGTTATTACAATGAATGGGCAAAGTCGGGTCAGCCGGGTGCGCCACGGTATCGCAAGATATCGGGCATCGGGCCTGTCGAAGAAATTCGTGATCGCGCTTTTGCGGCACTGGCTGAGTAAACGGAGCATCATTCAAAGCGGACATCAGGTCCGCTTTTTTCATGGATAAAAAAGTCGATTGTGTGTTGTCAGTAGGTACGCCTGAAGTAAGTCGTGCAAAAAGCAGAGCTTGATGCGGACTGAGCGAGAAGTTTGTAGCAAGAAGCCGTACCCATCGGCACAGGTGGGGCGGTGATGAAGTTATAAAAATCGTCGTGAACTTTTGGAGGAGACATATGGCATCAAGTGGCTTGTGGTTCGCTGTGGCTTGCGGCGTTATCGCCGTGATCTACGGCCTCATTTCCCGAAGCTGGATCCTTGGCAAGGACCCCGGTAATCCTAGAATGCAGGAGATTGCTGCTGCGATTCAGGCGGGTGCAGCGGCCTATCTGGCGCGTCAGTATCGGACGATTGCCATAGTCGGCGTCGTGCTGACGATACTGATCGGCGCTTTTCTCGGTGGTACGACTGCGATCGGCTTCGTCGTCGGGGCGGTACTCTCCGGTGCTTGCGGTTTTATCGGGATGAACATCTCGGTGCGCGCGAATGTCCGTACGGCGCAGGCGGCGACCGAAGGTATCGGGCCTGCACTGGATGTCGCGTTCCGCGGTGGTGCCATTACCGGCATGCTGGTGGTGGGTCTGGGCTTGCTCGGAGTGTCGCTCTTCTATTATTTCATCGGTGGTCTCGAGCATCCGGATTCGGCAACGCTCAAGCCTCTGCTGGGTCTGGCGTTCGGCTCTTCGCTGATCTCTATCTTTGCGCGACTGGGTGGTGGCATATTCACCAAGGGCGCTGACGTAGGCGCCGATCTGGTGGGCAAGGTGGAAGCGGGTATTCCTGAAGATGATCCGCGTAATCCTGCGGTGATTGCCGACAACGTCGGTGATAACGTTGGTGACTGCGCGGGCATGGCAGCAGACTTGTTCGAGACCTATGCAGTAACGCTGATCGCCACCATGGCACTCGGTGCACTGATGGTGACGTCGGCTCAAGGCGCTGCGGTGATTTATCCGCTGATTCTTGGCGGTGTATCTATCATTGCATCCATCATTGGCGTGATGTTTGTCAAAGCCAAGCCCGGCATGAAGAACGTCATGCCAGCGCTGTATCGCGGACTGATCGTCTCCGGCATCCTGTCACTGATTGCGTTTTATTTCGTGACAACCATGCTGTTCCCTGAAGCCGTCACGATGTCTGACGGGCGCATGGTGACGCCGATGGGACTGTTCGGTTCCTGCGTGGTTGGTCTTGTGCTGACGGCCGCGATGGTGTGGATCACCGAGTACTACACTGGAACAGACTTCGCGCCAGTCAAACATATCGCTGAGGCATCGACCACAGGTCATGCGACCAACATCATTGCCGGTATCGGTATTTCGATGAAGTCCACTGCATGGCCGGTTCTGTGTGTGTGCGTCGGTATTCTGGCGTCCTATGCGCTGGCTGGTTTGTTCGGTATTGCTGTGGCAGCGACTGCGATGCTGTCCATGGCGGGCATTATCGTCGCACTTGATGCTTATGGCCCGATCACGGACAACGCGGGTGGTATTGCTGAAATGGCTGAGCTTCCCGATAGCGTGCGCGACATCACTGACCCACTCGATGCGGTGGGTAATACCACCAAGGCGGTGACCAAGGGCTATGCGATTGGCTCGGCAGGTCTGGCCGCGCTGGTGCTGTTTGCGGATTACACCCATGCCTTGCATGAGCGCGGTATCGAAATCAATTTCGATCTGTCTGATCCGATGGTGATCGTGGGTCTGTTTATCGGTGGATTGATTCCCTATCTGTTCGGTGCAATGGCCATGGAAGCCGTGGGTCGTGCGGCCGGTTCAGTGGTGGAAGAGGTACGTCGTCAGTTCCGCGAGATTCCCGGCATCATGCAGGGCACTGGCAAGCCGGAATACGGCCGCGCAGTGGATATGCTCACCGCATCTGCCATCAAGGAAATGATGATTCCTTCGCTCTTGCCCGTGGTCGTGCCGATTGTGGTCGGTCTGGTGCTCGGACCCAAGGCGCTTGGCGGTCTGCTCATGGGTACGATCGTCACGGGTCTGTTCGTCGCGATCTCGATGTGTACCGGTGGCGGTGCCTGGGACAATGCGAAGAAATACATTGAAGACGGTCATCACGGCGGCAAGGGCAGTGAAGCGCACAAGGCTGCTGTGACGGGTGATACCGTAGGTGATCCTTACAAGGACACGGCGGGCCCGGCGGTCAATCCGCTGATCAAGATCATCAATATCGTCGCGTTGCTGATCGTGCCACTGCTGGCGGCTAAAGGTCTGATTGGCTAAAGCCGTTTTTTAGCGAGGACAAGGCAGCTTCGGCTGCCTTTTTCTATGGGCGGGTATCATTACGCTTATCTGCATTTATTTTTACAAGCCCTTTTGGAGAAATCATGGAAATCAACAATAACGTTTTCATCATCACCGGCGGCGCGTCAGGATTGGGCGCGGCAACGGCGCGCATGATCGTCGAGAACGGTGGCAAGGTTGTTCTCGCGGATGTGCAGGTAGAAGCAGGCGAAAAGCTGGCGGCCGAACTCAAGGGTAAATTCCTCAAATGTGATGTGACCTCCGAGGCCGATGGTATGGCCGTTGTGGCCGCGGCTGAAGCGATGGGTCAGCTGGTCGGTTTGATCAACTGCGCGGGCGTGGCGCCTGCCGTCAAGACTGTGGGCAAGGACGGTGCGCATCCGCTGGAAGTGTTTCAGCGCGTGGTGAATATCAATCTGGTGGGCACTTTCAACATGTCGCGTCTCGCGGCACTGGCGATGAGCAATCATGAACCTAATGCGGCAGGCGAACGAGGCGTGATTATCAACACGGCGTCAGTGGCTGCCTACGACGGTCAGATCGGGCAGGCGGCGTATGGCTCTTCCAAGGCTGGTGTCGTTGGACTGACATTGCCAATGGCGCGCGATTTGTCGCGCAATGGTGTGCGGGTGATGACGATTGCGCCGGGTATTTTCGAGACGCCCATGCTGCTGGGTATGCCGCAGGAAGTTCAGGATGCGCTGGGTCGCATGGTGCCTTTCCCCCCGCGTCTGGGCAAACCGAACGAGTACGCGCATCTGGCAAAAACCATCATTGAAAACACCATGCTGAACGGCGAAACCATACGCCTGGACGGCGCGATTCGTATGCAGCCAAAGTAAGCGGTCGCTTACACCGTCGCATACAGGCCACAGTAGTTCAAACCTGTAGGCGGGCTAGGGCGCTGCTGATACGCTGCAGTCATGTCCGAGCCGCAAAAAACTGCCTTGTTTCTTGCTGGTGGCGGTGCGCGCGCCGCTTACCAGGTCGGTGTATTGCAGGCCATCCTGTCCTTGCTGAGTGAGTATGGATGGCCTGCTCGTCAAAATCCCTTTGAAATTGTTTGTGGCACCTCAGCCGGTGCGATCAATGCGACGGCGCTCGCTTGCCGCGCCGATGATTTTGAAGAGAGCATTACGCACCTGCTGCGCATCTGGCGCAACCTCGAAGTAGAGCAGGTCTATCGCGCTGACTCCATCGGTGTTCTTCGTTCGGGTGCGCGCTGGTTGTCTCTGTTGTCTTTTGGCTGGTTGCTGCGCAAATGGCATGCGCAACCGCCGAACTCCCTGCTCGACAATGCACCGCTGGTCGGCTTGCTGCACAAGATGCTCGATCTGCCTCGGCTTGACCAAGCGCTCAGTTCAGGCGTACTGGATGCACTGGCGGTATCGGCATCCTCGTACACGGGAGGCAGCCATGTGACCTTTTATCAATCGGCACGCGCCATTCCGCCCTGGCGTCGCGCGCAACGCATGTCGGTGCAGCAGCAGATCGGCGTCGATCACTTGTTGGCTTCCGCCGCGATCCCTTTGATTTTTCCCGCTGTGCCTTTGTACTGCAATGATCGCTGCGAATATTTTGGCGATGGTTCCATACGCGAGGTGGCGCCCGTCTCGCCAGCCATTCATCTGGGCGCGACCAAGATACTGGTGATTGGCAGCGGCCACGTGGGCGGACCGCAGCGAAATTTTGCGGAGTATTCCGGTTATCCCAGCCTTGCGCAGATTGCAGGCCATGCGATGTCGAGTATTTTTCTGGATGGCTTGTCCGTCGACCTTGAACGGATCACGCGCATTAATGGGACGCTATCGCTGCTGACCCCCGAACAACGCCGGCAAACTCCGTTACGACCGCTCAATTTGCTGGCGATCACGCCGTCGGTACCTCTCGATTCGCTCGCCAGTCACCATGTCGGCAGCTTGCCGTTGCCAATCAAGACACTGCTCTCTGCTATTGGTGCGACCGAACGTCGGGGCGGTGCACTGGCTTCATATCTTTTGTTCGAAGGCAGCTACACGCGATCGCTGATCGAACTCGGCCAAGTGGATACTTTGTCACGCCGGGATGAGGTATTGCGTTTTTTTGATATTAATACAACAACAAAAATTGTATCAAAAAGAAAAGATACGGAAGAAATATTACATAATTATAAAATTTTGCGAACGCACATCGCCTGAATAACGAAGCACTCGAAATTCGAAAAATCTGCGCAGATGCGAGGCTTTTCGCGGAAGTATCGCTCATTTGTTAGAAACTTGTTATCCATTGGTCAATTGAAAGCTTGCTCAGGGGTTTTGCCGGAACCAAAGGGCGGGTATCATCTCAAATTGCCGATAATCATTCGTTGGCCTTGTTTCCTCATTTGGGGCATGGTCAAGCGACTGCGATGCTCGCAACCCTTGTAAAAATATAAATTTTTTTGAGTTGCGGGCGTTTTTTGACTGTTTCAACACGACCGTGAATATTTACATGCTCAGCGCGCACCATCAGCGCGACGATGAGAGCCAGGAACACACGACAGGCGGCGGCTTGCTGCGCGCGGTTCCTGTCAATGTGGTGCAATCCATCCGGGCTTTCCGCGTAACCGAACTGCAGTCGGAGGCGATCCGGCTTGAACAGCATTTTTTGTATGCAAATTGCGCGCAGGCACTGACGCGTCAGCAGGTGTTGGTCTCGATTGCCGAATCATTTCATTTGCCCAAACCATACGGCAAGAATTATGACGCGCTGAGAGATTGCTTCACCAACGTCTTCCACAAGGCGGGAGAGCAGCCAGGCTTCCTCGTGGTGCTTGAGCAATTGCCGAATACCCAGAAATTCGACAAGGAAGCTCGCGAGAACCTGCTGGATGTATTCCGTGATGCGGCCGATTTCTGGGCAGAGAAAAAAGTCCCCTTCCGCGTATTCTTTTCATTTCAATAGCGCCCGGCGTTTGCATGATGCGCTGTTAAAATGCGCGCCATGAAACGTATCGTGATTCTGATTTCTGGGCGTGGCAGCAATATGGAGGCCATTCTGCGCGCCGCATCCGCAGAACACTGGCCCGCGCAGATTGTCGCCGTCATCAGTAACAAAGCACAAGCAGCGGGTCTGGCAACGGCGAGCGCAGCCGGAATCGCAGCGCGCGTGGTCGAGCATGTTGCCTTTCCTGATCGAGCGCAGTTCGATCGAGCATTGTCGGCAGTGATCGATGAGTACTCTCCGGATCTTGTGGTGCTCGCGGGATTTTTACGTATTCTGACGCCCGAATTTGTCGTGCACTATCACGGTCGTCTACTGAACATACATCCCTCTTTATTGCCAAGTTTTCCTGGCCTGGATACACACCACCGCGCAATTGAGGCGGGTGTGAAGTTTCATGGCGCTACTGTGCACTTCGTGACGCCTGAATTGGATCATGGCCCCATCATTGAACAAGCGGTGGTGCCTGTGCTGGATACCGATACTGAAGACACGCTGGCAGCACGCGTGCTTGAGCAGGAACATGTGATTTATCCGCGAGCCGTACGAGATTTTATTGAAGGTCGATATGTGCTGATCGGCGGGCGTGTGGCCCGTCATTCTGCCTGAGGTGACTGCGCACTCTGTCACACGCTTGACGCGAGGCCTGCAATTATCTGCCCCCATTTTTACTGAACGCTTTTACGAGCTTCAACACTGAAGGATTTTTCATGAGATTGCCACCCGCAGTCATCAGCAGCACTGAAGATGCGCTGCGCGATGTCTTGCGTTTTACTGCGCCCGCCGACAGTGTGTTGTCGCGTTACTTTCGTGATCATCCGCGTCTGGGAGGGCGTGAACGAGGCATGATTGCCGAGGCAATTTACGCATTGCTGCGTCATCGTCTGGTGTATACGAATTTTGCAGAGTCAGGTAGTGGTCCTCTGATGCGCCGCATGGCTTTGCTGGGCCTGGCAGACGTGGCTGGTATGGATGCATTGCCAGGGTTGAGTGAGCAGGAAGTCGAATGGCTTACTCATGTCATGTCGATCGATCGCAGCAACTTGCCCGTATCGATGAAGGCAAATTTGCCCGACTGGCTGCTGGCTCGGTTCGTCCGGCAATGGGGCAACGAGGAGGCCATGCAAGTGGCAGAATCGCTGAACCGACCTGCGCCGCTGGATTTGCGCGTGAATACGCTCAAGACGACCCGTGATGCAGCGACCTTGGCGCTGGCCGAAGCGGGCATCACCGCAGAACCGACACCGTTCGCGACCTTGGGACTGCGACTGGCAAAAAAGCCGGCACTGCAAAACATGCCGCTATTTAAAGAGGGCGCGATTGAAGTGCAGGACGAGGGTAGTCAGCTACTGGCACAAATTCTGGGTGCGAAGCGCGGCGAGATGGTGGTGGATTTTTGCGCGGGTGCGGGTGGAAAGACACTGGCACTCGGTGCACAGATGCGAAATACCGGTCGGCTGTATGCGTTTGATATTTCCGAGAAACGTCTCGCGCGTCTCAAGCCACGTCTGGCGCGTAGCGGACTGTCGAACGTACACCCGGTGCTGATCGCGCACGAGAATGACGCAAAGATCAAACGTCTGGCAGGCAAGATCGATCGTGTGCTGGTGGACGCGCCTTGCAGCGGCTTTGGTACCTTGCGTCGCAATCCCGATGTGAAGTGGCGGCAGACCGCTGCCGGCGTTGATGAGCTCAATGCCAAGCAGCTGTCGATACTGGAAGGCGCGGCGCGCCTGATTAAGCCGGGTGGGCTTCTTGTTTACGCGACCTGCAGTTTGCTGGCCGAGGAAAACGAACATATCGTCGAACAGTTCCTTGCAAAGTACCCCGCTTACTCCTTGCGCCCCATGTCAGACGTACTCGCGGAGCAGAAAATTGAACTGGCCATGGGAGATTATCTGAAGCTCATGCCGCATCTGCAGCAGACAGATGGTTTTTTTGCAGCTGCTCTGGAGCGGGCCAAGTAGCAATGCAACGGGCGATGCGTTATCGCATTTCTTTTGGTGTGACCCTATTGCTGGCCCTTGTCACGCTGAACGGTGCGCGTGCCGAGCCTGTTCCCGTGAGCCCTGCGCAGGGCACGGTGCAGGTGGCTTTCACGCCCTGGGATGATGCAGAATCACTCTTGCTCGAGACCTTGGGGCGGGCGCAGCGTGAGATACTGGTACAGGCGTATCTGCTGACCAGTCGTGCTATCGCGAACAGCCTGATTGCGGCAAAACAGCGTGGGCTGCATGTCAGCGTGCTGGCCGATGCCCATCAGCATGCTGATAATCCGGCTTCCCTGCTGGTATCCCTTGCCAATAAGGGGATACCTGTGTGGCTGGAGACCCGTTATCGCAATGCGCACAACAAAATCATGGTCATCGACGATGGTACGCAGGATGTGGTCATCGTTACTGGCAGCTATAACTTCACCCGGAGTGCACAGCGCATGAATTCTGAAAATCTTTTTCTGGTTCGCGGCAACCTCGAATTGGCAAGCCGATTCAGACAAAATTGGGAACGTCATCGCGCCGATGCTGTCGCGCTCAGACCTACAGGTTCCCAATGAGCACGATGACGGCAAATCCCCTTTGGGTTGACCTGCAGGTTGAATTCGATCGTCCGGATCTGTTGTTGCAGGTGCTGGTATTGGGTGGATGCGTTTTGGCTGGCTGGTTACTGTCGCAGCAGTTGATGAAAAAATTTTCGGCGCGGCATGATCAACACGGTATTTTTCAGGTTCCCTTCGACAGCTTTCAGATCGTACTGACACCTTTGCTGATCGTTGTGCTGATGGCGCTGGCCGCTCTGGTGATGGGTCGCTGGCAGCATGCGGGCCTGTTGCGGATCGTGCTGCCGCTGTTGCTGTCGTTCCTCCTTATTCGTGCTGGATTTTTCCTGCTTCGCAAGGCATTTGCAAAAGAAGGTCGTGTCGGCGTGTTCCTTCAGGTGTTCGAGCAGAGCTTTGCAGTGCTTGTCTGGAGCGGACTCGCCCTCTACATCACGGGTCTCTGGCCCGACTTTGTGCAGTATCTCGAGGACACGACCGTTCCACTCGGTCGGCATCGAGAGCCACTCATCGTGATCCTTCAGGCGCTGTTATGGGTGCTCTTCACGCTGGTGCTGGCCATGTGGGCCGCCACCGCGCTGGAGCAGCGCCTGATGCATTTGGACACGATGCACTCCTCGCTGCGCGCCGTGATGGCGCGCGTTGTACGGGCTTCATTAATACTGATTGCCGTTCTGGTTAGCCTTTCAATCGTGGGCATTGATCTGACCGTGCTCTCGGTTTTTGGCGGTGCCCTCGGTGTGGGTATAGGTCTGGGCTTGCAGAAGCTGGTGAGTAGCTATGTGTCCGGATTTGTGATCCTTCTGGAGCGCAGCTTATCCATTGGCGACATCGTCCATCTTGACCGTTTCAGTGGTGAGGTGGCTGAAATCAATACGCGTTACACCTTGATCAAATCGCCTGATGGCGCAGCAGCGGTGATTCCAAACGAAATGCTGGTGTCCTCGCCGGTACAGAATCTCACTCGTGGCGACCGTCAGCTGCGCTTGGCCACCACGCTGGTGGTGGGCCCCGATACGGACCTTGAGGCACTGCTGCCCGATATGGTGGAAGCAATGCAGCGCATTCCCCGGGTACTGAAAACCCCCGCGCCGACAGCGATGCTGGCGCGGTTTACCGCTGAGGGCATGGAGCTGGAGGCCGGTTTCTGGATAGCCGACCCGAAAAACGGTACGAGTAACGTGCGCTCCGAGGTGAATTTCGAGCTCTGGCGCCTGTGTCGGCAGCATCGCGTCCGCTTTCCCGGACAGGCGAAGGCTGAACCATTAGTGAGAGATGAGAATGACAAGTCATTGATTCGTAAGCCTTTATCTGCAGATTCAGACGAAAATCAGGCCTGAGTCGAACAAAAACACGTACAATGCGGTGTTGGGCCACAACAATGGGCGTCCGCAAGGGATTGCCTCAAGGCCCGGGTAATTTTGGAGAAACAATGAGCTCAAATCCCGTGATGGATGCTGTTCTCGATTTTTTGATGAATGGCCTCACGCATTCATCTGGCTGGCAAATACTGTTATTCACGCTGGCCGTCACTCATGTGACCATCGCCGCAGTCACCATCTTCCTGCATCGCTGTCAGGCGCATCGCGCACTCGAACTGCACGCCATTCCCAGCCACTTCTTCCGTTTCTGGCTGTGGATGACGACTGGCATGGTCACCAAGGAGTGGGCTGCGATTCACCGCAAGCACCACGCGAAATGCGAGACGATTGAAGACCCGCACAGTCCAGTTGCCTTGGGCATTGAGAAAGTGCTGTTCGAAGGTGCCGAGCTCTATCGAATGGAAGCCAAGAACCGGGAAACCATCGAGAAGTATGGTCATGGCACGCCGGATGACTGGATCGAGCGTCACGTGTATACAAAGCACTCGGCGCTGGGCGTCTCGTTGATGCTGGTGATCAATCTCATGCTGTTCGGCGTGTTGGGTCTGACAGTCTGGGCCATTCAGATGGCCTGGATTCCCGTGACTGCTGCCGGCGTTATCAACGGTATCGGCCACTTCTGGGGTTACCGCAATTACGACTGCAAGGATGCCTCGACCAATATCATTCCGCTAGGCATTTTGATTGGTGGCGAGGAGTTGCATAATAACCATCACACCTTTGGTACATCGGCCAAGTTGTCGGCAAAGTGGTTTGAGTTCGATATTGGCTGGCTTTATATTTCCATCCTGTCCTTCCTCGGGCTGGCAAAGGTCAAGAAGATTGCCCCCGAGCCTCGCTTTGATCGCCAGAAACTGGTGTGCGATCTGGATACCTTGCAATCTATTGTCGCCAACCGCTATGACGTGATGGCGACCTATGCAAGCTCGGTGCGTCGCGCATGGCGCGATGAGGTCGCTCAGATTCGCGAGAAATCCAAGCTTGAATCGAGTTTCCTGAAATCCTCGCGCAAGCTGATGCAGCGTGAGCCAGCTAGTTTGGAGCAACAACAGCAGCAACAGCTTTCCGAGTTGTTCAAGCACAGCAATGCGCTCAAGACCATGCATGAAATGCGAGTCGAGCTCTCGGGTCTCTGGGAGCGCTCACATGCAAGCAGCGACCAGTTGCTCCAGCAATTGCGCGACTGGTGCGCACGGGCCGAATCATCGGGTATACGCTCATTGCAGGAATTTTCATTCCGGCTCCGCAGTTACGCATAATGGTAGTACCTCAATAAAGAGCCCCGCGACGCAAGTTGCGGGGCTTTTTAGTTTTTTGGCACTCCGTCTAAAAAGTGGCAGCTAAATAGTCTCCGATTAGTGCGTTTCCTCCCAGCCCCGCTCCGAATCGGTGCGAACCTAACCGGAATGGGGCGCGCCGATATCGAGCATCTGGGTTTGGGCTGACTATTGCGCCATCGGCGTTGAGACCCAAGTCTGTTCTATTCCAAGGACTTTCGGGCGTTTTAGGTACTCTGGCATGGTGATTGCTCATGAGGAAGTTGAACCGCTTCCCTCAACGATGTCATCACCTCCTGGAGATCACAGAAATGACAAACCGCCGTACTCACCTTAAAACGCTAGCAGCGACCATGGTAATGGCCGCCGCCGGCACATCCTTCACGTCATCCGCACTCGCCGCAGACACCATCAAAGTCGGTGTCTTGCACAGTCTTTCCGGGACGATGGCAATATCCGAAACCGTTCTCAAAGATACCGTGCTCATGGCGATTGACGAGATCAATGCCAAGGGTGGCGTGCTCGGAAAAAAACTGGAGCCGGTGGTCGTCGACCCAGCTTCGAACTGGCCGTTGTTTGCTGAGAAAACCAAGCAGCTTTTAACCAAGGACAAGGTTGCCGTCATCTTTGGCTGCTGGACTTCGGTGTCGCGCAAGTCGGTGCTGCCTGTGGTTGAAGAATTGAATGGTCTCTTGTTCTATCCGGTGCAATACGAGGGCGAAGAGCTTTCCAAGAATGTGTTCTATACCGGCGCCGCACCAAATCAGCAGGCGATACCTGCAGTCGATTACCTCATGAGCAAAGAGGGTGGCGGGGCGAAGCGTTGGGTGCTGCTCGGCACTGACTACGTGTATCCGCGCACCACGAACAAGATACTGCGCGCCTATCTCAAATCCAAGGGCGTGAAAGACTCGGATATCGATGAAAAGTACACGCCATTCGGTCACGCCGACTACCAGACCATCGTTGCCGATATCAAGAAATTCGCACAGGGTGGCAAGACAGCGGTGGTATCCACGATCAACGGCGACTCGAACGTCCCCTTCTACAAGGAATTGGGCAATGCCGGTCTGAAGGCGAAGGATGTGCCTGTGGTTGCCTTCTCCGTGGGTGAGGAAGAGTTGCGTGGCGTAGATACCAAGCCACTCGTCGGTCACCTCGCTGCATGGAACTACTTCATGTCGATCAAAAATCCGGCGAACGCTGAGTTCGTGAAGAAGTGGGGCGATTATGCGAAAGCCCAAAACATCGCTGGCCACAAGGACAAGCCCTTGACCAATGATCCAATGGAAGCAACTTACATCGGCATCAACATGTGGAAGCAAGCCGTTGAAAAGGCGAAGTCAACCGATGTCGACAAAGTGATCGCTGCAATGTCTGGTCAGACCTTCAAGGCACCGAGCGGCATCACGTCCAAGATGGATGAAAAGAACCATCACCTGCACAAGTCGGTATTCATTGGCGAGATCAAGGCGGATGGTCAGTTCAACGTCGTGTGGAAGACCCCTGGGCCGGTGAAGGCAAAGCCCTGGAGTCCTTATATCGAGGGCAACGACAAAAAGCCTGATGAGCCAGTGAAGAAGTAATTTCTCATTTTTCGCAAGTATCACCTTCGTCGCAGGGCTTTGCATTGTATTGGCACTGTCCTGCGCGTTTATAGCCTGCCTCTTGCCGGAGAGGGCACTGGTCTTCTCCGGTTTCTTTTTATGATCATGAAAATTCTGTTCGTGCGCCTGTACCGAACGCTGAGTTCGATACTGATTGCACTGGGCCTTGGCCTCGCGACCTGCAGCGCTCACGCACTCACTGCCGATGAAGCTGCCAAGCTTGCCACCGGTGATACCGATGCCCGTATAGCTGCGTTGGCGGAAGTGATCGCCAATGCGGATGAAAAAACTTTCGCGCTGATCAAGGCATTGAATGAGGATGCGGCAAAGCTGGCCGGTGGACGTGTACTGATCGTGCAGGATGACAAGGCGATAGACGCGGTATCAGGTCTGGCGGTCACGCTACCGAATGACGCAGAAGATATCATCAGCAACAACCGCATGCGCGGCGAGCTCGAGAATGCGATGGCAGCGCTCCGACTTTTCGCCAAAGACGCAGCGATTCGGCTTGATGCAGCGAAGGCCCTGCTCAAGGAGCCGGATGCAGCAAAGATACCGCTGCTCGAAAAGGCACTCGCATCGGAGCCGGATACCGCAGTCAAAATGTACTTGGCGCTTGCACGTACCGCAGCCTTGCTTGCTGATGAAGATCCGGGCGTGAGACTTCAAGCTGCGAAGGATATTGCCGCCAGCCATACACCCGACACGGCGCTGCTGTTGAACCAGCGGCTTTCGGCAGAGAGTGATGTCTCCGTCAAGGCGGCGCTAACAGCATCACTGCGCGAAGTGCAATCATCGCTGCAGCTGGGTGAGAAGCTAGGTGTACTGTTCACCGGTATCAGCCTCAGCTCGATTCTCCTGCTCGCGGCACTTGGCCTGGCAATCACCTATGGCTTGATGGGTGTGATCAACATGGCGCATGGTGAGCTGATCATGATCGGCGCATATGCCACCTACGTCGTGCAAGTATTTTTCCGGAAGTATCTTCCTGAGGCATTTGACAGTTATCTTCTCGTGGCACTGCCAATCGCTTTCCTCTCATCAGCGGTGGTCGGCGCCGTTATCGAGCGTCTTGTGCTGAGGCGTCTCTATGGCCGGCCGTTGGAGACCCTGTTGGCGACCTGGGGTATCAGTCTGATACTGATTCAGGCAACACGATCGCTGTTCGGCGCGCAGAACGTCGGCGTCGAGAATCCTGCATGGATGAGTGGTGGCATAGAGCTTATGTCCAACCTGACCTTGCCGCTCAATCGCATCATCATCATTGGCTTTGCCATTACGGTGCTGCTTGGTATGGTGTTTCTGATCACGAGGACGCGCTTGGGCTTGTTCGTGCGTGGCGTGACTCAGAACCGGCCGATTGCAGCCTCCATGGGCGTCAATACCGAGCGTATCGATATGCTGGCTTTTGCGCTCGGCTCGGGTATTGCAGGTCTCGCAGGTGCTGCGCTGTCCCAGATCGGCAATGTGGGTCCGGATCTTGGTCAAAACTACATCGTGGATTCTTTCCTGGTGGTTGTGCTGGGTGGTGTCGGTCAGTTGGCGGGTACGGTTTATGCGGCGCTCGGTTTGGGCATTCTGAACAAGCTGCTTGAGGGTCTTGCGGGTGCGGTACTCGCAAAGATCGCGGTACTCGTAATGATCGTCATCTTCATTCAAAAACGTCCGCAAGGTATTTTTGCGATGACAGGTCGTAGTGCGGAGGCATGAGATGAAAAATTCCGATACGCCCGGCATCGTGTTGCCCGCATCGCCGCCCCTGCTATCTCGGGCTGGCTGGATCGCTTTCCTCCTGGCACTGGTCGCCGTATGCATTTTGGCACCGGTGATGAATCTATTCTTTCCTCCCGATAGCCCATTTCACCTGAGTGACTACGCAGTTGCTTTGTTGGGCAAGATCATGTGCTACGCGATATGTGCGCTTGCGATGGATCTTGTATGGGGAATCGCTGGCGTGCTGTCACTGGGTCATGGATTGTTTTTTGCGCTCGGTGGCTATGTGATGGGGATGTATCTGATGCGGCAAATCGGCCGTGATGGCAACTACCATAGCGACTTGCCGGATTTCATGGTTTTTCTGGATTGGAAGGCATTGCCATGGCATTGGGCTTTATCCGATAGCTTTGTTGCGACCCTCATCCTTGTCGTCGCAGTACCGGGGATACTGGCATTCATATTTGGGTTTTTTGCATTTCGATCGAGAATCAAGGGCGTGTATTTTTCAATCATCACGCAAGCCATGACCTTTGCTGCGATGCTGCTGTTCTTTCGTAATGAAACTGGTTTTGGTGGCAATAATGGTTTTACTGATTTCAAACGTATCCTTGGCATACCAATCGCAACCCAGCAGATGCGCATGACCCTGTTCGTTCTGACGGGCTTGGCGCTACTAGGGTTTTTCATTCTGGCGCGCTGGTTGGTGAGCACCAAGTTCGGTCGCGTATTGCAGGCAATTCGCGATGCCGAGAGCAGGGTGATGTTCTGTGGTTATCCAACACTCTCGTACAAGCTGGCGATATGGACGCTGTCAGCCATGATGTGTGGTGTGGCGGGCGCACTGTATGTGCCGCAGGTCGGCATCATCAATCCAAGCGAGATGAGCCCGGCGAATTCGATCGAGATAGCGATATGGACCGCCGTCGGTGGTCGTGGAACGCTGATCGGGCCGATAGCGGGTGCATTTGCTGTGAATGGCGCAAAAAGCTGGCTCACCGTTGCTGCACCATCGATCTGGCTTTATTTCCTCGGTTTGTTGTTCGTCATTGTCACGCTCTACATGCCTGATGGTATCGCTGGCCTGTTCAGAAAATTCGTCGGAGGCCGTAAGTGACGCCAGAACTCATCAATGCTGGTACGGAAAGACTGGCAGCCTATCGCGAAAAAATGCTGGCGGGACCAGAGGCAAACACTGCATCTGGCGGCAATATGTCTGTGGGTCGTCCGCACAAGGCAGGCGAGCTCGATCTTTCGCACGGGCGCATACTTTACCTGGAAGATGTCAGCGTCAGCTTCGATGGTTTCAAGGCGATCAATAAATTGTCACTTGATATCGCCCCTGGCGAACTGCGCTGCATTATCGGACCTAACGGTGCCGGCAAGACCACGATGATGGATATCATCACGGGAAAGACTCGCCCGGACGAGGGTACGGTTTATTTCGGTAGCACGATCAATCTGCTGAGATATTCGGAGCCAGAGATCGCTGCCATGGGCATAGGTCGCAAATTTCAGAAGCCGACCGTGTTCGAGAAGCTCAGTGTTTTTGAAAACCTCGAGCTGGCTCTGAAAACAAGCAAAGACTGGATATCTTCCGTGCGCTTCAAGCTCGATTCGGCTCAGCGTGATCGATTGGCCGATGTGCTCGAGACAATTCATCTGGCGCAGAGCGTCAATCGCAACGCGGGAGAACTGAGCCACGGACAGAAACAGTGGCTGGAAATTGGCATGCTGCTGATGCAGGAACCACGCGTACTGCTGCTTGACGAACCAGTGGCCGGCATGACCGATCTGGAAACTGAACGCACCGCCGAGTTGCTGCTACGGCTGAAGGGCAAGCACTGTCTTATCGTCGTCGAGCACGACATGAGCTTCATCAAGGCCATCTCCGATATCGTGACAGTGCTCTGCGATGGATCGGTGCTGGCGCAAGGTCCGCTCTCCCAAGTGTCGACGGATGAGCGTGTCATCGAAAGCTATCTGGGGCGTTGATCACTATGGCGATTCTGAATATATCCAATGTCAACCAGTACTACGGTGGTTCACACATCCTGCGCGATATCAGCCTCAAGGCAGACTTTGGCAAGGTTACGGTGCTGCTGGGTCGTAATGGCGTGGGCAAGACCACCTTGTTGAAATCCCTCATGGGTCTGGTGCCGATCCGCAGCGGCCAGATCGAATTCGACGGTATACCGATTCAGGCATCCACGCCTTATGAACGCGCACGAAGCGGTATTGGCTTTGTGCCGCAGGGGCGCGAGATTTTTCCAAGGCTGACGGTCGAGGAGAATCTTCGCATGGGTCTCGCATCCAAGCCGGCGGGTACGCCGATACCGACGGATCTGTTCGAGATGTTTCCCATCCTTGACGAGATGCGCAAGCGTCGCGGTGGTGATTTGTCCGGAGGTCAGCAACAGCAACTGGCAATAGCGCGAGCGCTGGCTTGCGGGCCAAAGCTGCTGGTACTCGATGAGCCGACTGAGGGCATACAGCCGTCAATCATCAAGGAGATCGGGCGCGTAATCACCCGCATGGCGAAACAGGAGAACATGGCGATCCTTCTGTGCGAGCAGTATTACGATTTTGCGGAAGAGCTGGCCGACTATTATTACGTGCTTGATCGTGGTGCCGTGGTGGCCGATGGGCCAGGTACTGAAATGAAAGAGAAGAACGTCAGACAGCGGGTCACGATTTAAACCAGCCTGTGCAGAAGTCTGATTTTTTAGTCGCGCTTTGGATGAGTCAAGGATCAGTCCGATCGGACCAGTGACTTGCGTGTGGAACAGCGTTATTCAGGGTGAATACAGCCCACCGGGACCGATGGGCTTGTATCTGGAGAAGAATTACTTGATCTTGGTTTCTTTGTAGATCACGTGCTTGCGTGCCTTGGGATCGAATTTCATGATCTCCATTTTTTCCGGCATCGTGCGCTTGTTCTTGTCCGTCGTGTAGAAATGACCCGTGCCTGCGGTCGATTCCAGCTTGATTTTGTCTCGGCCTTTGCTTGCCATGATGAAGTTCCTTTATTTGAATCCGATTAGATTTTTTGGCCGCGGGCACGCATGTCGGCCAGCACTGCGTCAATGCCCAGCTTGTCGATGACCCGAAGGCCGGCGCTTGAAACGCGCATCCGAACCCAGCGGTTTTCTGACTCGACCCAGAAGCGGCGGTTTTGCAGGTTGGGCAGGAAGCGACGCTTCGTTTTGTTATTGGCGTGGGAAACATTGTTGCCGACCATCGGCTTTTTCCCGGTAACTTCGCATTCACGTGACACAGCAGACTCCTTGAAGGTTCCAGAATTTGGCAAAGACCGCGAGTATAACGAAAAAAACGCCAATATTCAATGACTTGCAGATTTAAATTGTGTCTTGATGTTCTGTAAATATTTAACAATTGGGCGAGTCTGCGTCAGGAATTGACGGGGCGGCAGCGCTTTTCAAGCCGGATCAGCAAAGCCCATGTTGTTTGAATGACCATACCTCATGATCATTGACGATCAGATGGTCGAGCAGGGAAACCTCGATGCAAGCCAGCACACGTTTGAGTTCAGTGGTGAGCATTTTGTCCATTTTGCTCGGTTCCACGCTGCCGGAAGGATGATTGTGCGCAAAAATCATGGCGGCTGCATTGTGAGCCAGTGCCCTTCGGACAATTTCTCTGGGATAGACATGGGCCCGAGTCAGGGTACCTCGACACAGCTCCTCGCAGGCGATCAACCGACCCTGCACATCGAGAAACAAACCAAGGAAAGTCTCCGAGGGCTGGCCGTGAAGGCGTAGCCGGAGAAACTGCGAGACGGCTTGTGGGGAATGCAACAGGGGGGCGCAGCGCAGTTCCTCTGCCAGTCCGCGCCTTGCCAGTTCGACCACCGCTTGCAGCAGACTGCATTTGGATGGTCCCATGCCCTTGATTTCGGCGAGTTCAAGCGATGTGGCGCTCAGCAGTCGCGATACCGAGCCAAAGTGATCCAGCAAGTCGTGGCCAAGCTCAATTGCGTTCTTGCCCTGAATGCCTGTGCGCAGGATGATGGCAAGCAGTTCGGCATCGGTGAGGGCATGCACGCCTTTGGACTGGAGGCGCTCTCGGGGGCGTTGGTCGGCGGGCAGGTCGGTAATGAGCATGAGAGACCTCAGGCGGGGGAGAGGGGCCCACTGTATCGCGCCTCGAACCGTGCCGCGTTAGGATGGTGCCTTGGGCTGGACTACAATAGCGCGACTTGTTTTTTTACCCATTTTTATGTCGAATACGCCACAGCCCGTCGTAACAGAAAGCACTTTTCTGACCTTGCACTACCGGCTCTCGAACATGGCTGGTAGTGACATCGTGAGTACATTTGACGAAAATCCGGCCACCCTGCAGGTGGGATCGGGCCAGTTGGCACCGTTTCTCGAATCTTGCCTGATCGGGCTGCCTGAGGGCGCGCATCAGAGTTTCGAGCTGACGGCAGAACAGGCATTCGGCCCCCGCAATCCCGAGTTGCTGCAAAAAGTGTCCCTATCGACGCTGCAGGAAAATTCGGATCCGGACCATACCTATGCGATCGGCGATCTGGTGGATTTCGCAGCACCCGGTGGTGGACAGTTTGCGGGCGTTTTGCTCGAGATAGGAGAGCGAGATGCCTTGTTTGACTTTAATCATCCGCTGGCGGGTCAGGCCGTAAAATTTGAAGTTCGCATCATTGGTGTGCTTTAGTCTCGGCAGCACCTGAAGGGAAAAATCATGGAAAAAGAAATTCTGCTGGCCCAACCGCGAGGCTTTTGTGCAGGTGTCGATCGTGCGATCGAAATCGTGGAGCGCGCACTGGCGCAATTCGGTGCGCCCGTCTACGTCAGACACGAGATCGTGCATAACGCCTACGTCGTCGAAGATTTGCGCGCCAAGGGAGCGATCTTCATTGAAGATCTGGCTGATGCGCCACCGGGTAGTCATCTGGTGTTCTCAGCCCATGGTGTTTCGCGTGCGATCAAGGCCGAGGCCGAAGAACGCGGACTGCGCGTATTTGATGCGACCTGTCCGCTGGTGACCAAGGTGCATGTCGAGGTAGCCAAGATGCGCGAAGAGGATCGCGAGATCATCATGATTGGACATCAGGGGCATCCTGAGGTTGAAGGTACGATGGGGCAAAGTGAGGCCGGCATGTATCTGGTCGAAACCGTCGAGGATGTGCAAAAGCTGGAAGTCAAAGCCCCACACCGGCTGGCCTATGTCTCTCAGACCACGCTGTCAGTTGACGACACCGCAGAGATCATTTCGGCACTGCGCGCCAGATTTCCCGACATCGCGGAACCTAAGAAAGGTGACATCTGCTACGCAACGACCAATCGCCAGCATGCGGTCAAGATGATGGCGCCGCAGGTTGATCTTGTCATCGTGGTGGGCAGCCCCAGCAGTTCCAATTCCAACCGTTTGCGTGAGGTTGCACAGAAAAACGGTGTTGAATCCTACATGGTCGATAACGCGTCACAAATCGATCCGGCCTGGCTTGCGGGCAAGCAGCGCATTGGTGTAACAGCCGGTGCATCGGCGCCTGAAATTCTGGTCGAAGACGTGGTCGCCACATTGAAATCGCTGGGTGTCAAAAGCGTACGCGAACTCGACGGTGTGGAAGAGCATGTGACTTTCCCCTTACCCAAGGGCTTGTCGGCGCGTCCGGCATAAGCATGGATATCCTCGCGCAGCAGCTGATCAATGGGCTGGTATTGGGCTCCATGTATGCGCTGGTTGCGTTGGGCTACACCATGGTCTATGGCGTGCTGAATCTGATCAATTTTGCACACGGCGATGTGCTGATGATCGGTGCGATGGTGGGTTGGTCGCTGCTGCAGCTTATTCAATACCTCAGCCCCGAACTTCCCGGCTTTGTTGCACTGATGCTGGCGATCGCCGGTGCGATTCCAGTGTGCGTGATCGTGAGCGTGCTGATTGAACGTGTGGCCTATCGTCGCTTGCGTGATGCGCCACGGCTTGCGCCACTGATCACCGCGATCGGTGTATCGATACTGTTGCAGACCCTGGCGATGATGATCTGGGGACGTAATCCGCTGCCCTTCCCTCAGGTGTTGCCGTCCGATCCTTTGCATGTGATGGGTGCTCTGATCACGCCCACCCAAGTGCTGCTGCTCCTGCTTGCCGCCGTGTCCATGGTCGGTCTTTCCCTGCTGGTGGAGCGCACCCGCATGGGTCGCGCGATGCGTGCAGTGGCCGAAAACCCCCGCGTTGCAGCGCTCATGGGCGTCAACGCCAATCGGGTCATCGTGTTCACCTTTGCGATTGGTGCCGCGCTTGCCGCTGTTGCCGGTGTGATGTGGGGTGCGAACTATGCATCAGCCCAGTTCGCCATGGGCTTCACACCCGGACTCAAGGCTTTTTCAGCGGCTGTTCTCGGTGGTATCGGTAATATCTACGGCGCGATGCTGGGTGGGATTTTGCTGGGACTGATAGAGAGCTTGGGTGCGGGTTACATCGGCGACCTGACGGCGGGTGTGCTCGGCAGTCACTATCAGGACATCTTTGCCTTTATCGTGTTGATCCTCGTACTGACGCTCAGGCCTTCGGGCATCATGGGTGAGCGCGTCGCGGATCGTTCCTGATTTTTCGGCAGCTAGTCTCGTGAGCACTCATCATTCCCCGCTGCGCATTATCTTGTTTGCGCTAGTACTGCTGGTATTCCCTGTGGTGGCATCCCAATTCGGTAATTCCTGGGTGCGCATCATCGACATTGCACTGCTCTACATTATGCTGGCCTTGGGCTTGAATATCGTGGTGGGTTTTGCGGGTTTGCTCGATCTGGGTTACATCGCTTTTTTTGCCATCGGTGCCTATCTCGCCGGGCTGCTTGCGTCGCCGCAGTTTGCAGTCATCATCGAATCACTGCAAATGGAATATCCGATTGCAGGTGACTGGTTACTGCATATCGCAGGTGAAGCCATTGCAGCACAAGGCATACACTGGTCCGTATGGGTGATCATTCCCCTGGCAGCGCTGGTGGCAGGAATTTTCGGTGCCTTGCTCGGCGCACCGACACTGAAACTGCGGGGTGATTATCTGGCGATTGTCACATTGGGTTTTGGTGAAATCATTCGCATCTTCATGAATAACCTGAATGGCCCGGTAAATATCACCAATGGACCTCAGGGCATCAATCTGATTGATCCGGTCCGCATCGGGGGCGTATCACTTGCCGGTGAAGCAGGTTCGGGTGGTGTGGTTCAAGTGGCCGGATGGTCCATGCCTTCGGTGAATGCCTACTACTACCTTTTTCTGTTGCTCTGCATTCTGACTGTTTTCATTTCGCAGCGACTGCAGCATTCCCGTCTCGGTCGTGCTTGGATCGCGATTCGCGAGGACGAGATCGCAGCCAAAGCGATGGGCATCCATGTACGCAATATGAAGCTGCTGGCCTTTGCGATGGGCGCTGCCTTCGGGGGTGTGGCGGGCGCGATGTTTGGTGCATTTCAGGGATTCATCTCGCCTGAATCTTTTACATTGACTGAATCGATTGCCGTACTGGCGATGGTGGTGCTGGGTGGCATAGGCCACATACCCGGCGTTATTCTGGGTGCAGTGCTGCTGGCAGCACTACCGGAGATTTTGCGTCATACCGTTGAACCGATGCAGATGGCTTTGCTCGGCCATATCTGGATAGAAGCCGAAGTATTGCGCCAGCTCTTGTACGGACTGGCGCTGGTGCTGATCATGCTCGCGCGTCCTGCCGGTCTCTGGCCCTCACCGCGACAGGAAGACAGACCGCTCGCCGAATCCAATACGCAAACGGGTGCTGCATGAGTCGCGACACTTTGCTTCGAGTGACCGGTGTTGGCAAGCGATTCGGTGGCTTGCAGGCGCTGACCGAGGTGAATCTCGCCATCACGCGCGGGCACATCCACGGCCTGATTGGGCCGAATGGCGCTGGCAAAACGACGTGCTTCAATGTGATCACCGGTCTCTATCAGCCAGACAGTGGTCAATTTGAACTGGCTGGAAAACCTTATTCGCCCTCTGCACCGCATGCGGTGGCTCGTGCCGGCATTGCGCGCACGTTTCAGAATATTCGTTTGTTCGGCGATATGAGTGCGCTGGAAAACGTGATGGTGGGACGTCACGTTCGTACGCATCAAGGCGTACTCGGTGCGATTTTTCGGCATCCGGCTGCGCGCGCAGAAGAGGCGCAGATTGTCGCGCATGCGCAGGCATTGCTTGAGTTCGTTGGCATTGCACATATTGCACAACGCACTGCACGACATTTGTCTTACGGCGATCAGCGCCGGGTCGAGATTGCGCGCGCACTCGCGACTGAACCTTTGCTGCTGGCGCTGGATGAACCTGCGGCCGGTATGAATGCCACGGAAAAATCCGAGTTGCGCGATCTGCTGACACGAATTCGCGAGCAAGGCACCAGCCTCTTGCTGATCGAGCATGACGTCAAGCTGATGATGGGTTTATGCGACCGCATTACCGTACTCGATTACGGCAAAGTCATCGCCGAAGGTACGGCCGCTGAAGTGCAGCAGAATCCGGCCGTAATTGCCGCCTATCTTGGCGTGGAGGCTGCATGAGCGAGACTGTGCAAGCTTTGCTCGAGGTTCGCTCCCTCTCTGTCGCGTTTGGTGGCATTGAAGCGGTCAAAGATATTTCACTCAAGGTCATGCCCGGCGAGCTGGTGACGCTGATTGGTGCCAATGGCGCGGGCAAGACCACGACACTCAAAGCGATCACGGGTACTTTGCCGTCGTCACATTGCCGTGGCGAGGTGCTCTATGCAGGTCAGCGTATTGATCAGCAGCAGGCCTTTACCTTGCCCGGGCTGGGGCTGGTGATGGTGCCTGAGGGGCGAGGCGTGTTTTCTCGCATGACCTTGCGTGAAAATTTGCTGATGGGTGCCTACACCCGCGACGATGCTGTGCAGATCGAAGAGGATATAGATCGCTGGTTCTCGGTATTCCCGCGATTGAAAGAGCGTCAGTCACAACTGGCGGGCACATTCTCGGGTGGTGAGCAGCAGATGCTGGCGATGGCGCGTGCGTTGATGGGTCGTCCCAAGCTGCTTTTGCTGGATGAGCCTTCGATGGGTCTGGCGCCTATGATGGTCGCGCAGATTTTTGATGTGATCAGAGACATTGCGCAGCAGGGGGTGACGATACTGCTGGTGGAACAAAATGTACGACAGGCCTTGGCGGTTGCGCACCGCGGCTATGTGATGGAGAGCGGTCGTATCGTTTTGCAGGATACGGCGGATCAGCTTTTGAATGATGAGCGTGTCAGGGAGGCTTATCTGGGCGGTTGAATGCCCTGGGTTTAACGGCTATTGCGTGCTACTACTGCTTCATAATGTCCGGCACCGTCGAGGATGATAGCAGTGCGCTGACCTTCGCCGATGGATCGCACCGCCTGTTTGCAATCAAGATCGGCAGTCACCATCTGAAAGCGAAAATAACGATCCTTTTGCTGCCCGAAATAATCGTGATTGATCTGGTCGATCAGCCAGGATGTGAGTTTCGTATCCGAATGCAGTGAGGGACTGGTCTCGATTTCCTCACCGCTTTTTTGCGCTAGCTGTTGCTTGTAGTACATTGCCTTGTCGACGTGATTGCTGTGGTAATCGCCTGTCACATGCTGGAGCATGGAGATAATCAGGCAGTTACTGCTGTTTCCTGAGTTCGGCTTGACATCAAAGCCGTGAGTGCTCAGACAATGTTTTAGTTTTTCTATCAGTTTTTGATTTGCCCTGCGGCCGGTATCCAGATCTTGTTGTTCAGTAGACAGGCTCAACGCGATGGCTAGTTGCAGCGCTTCGTCCTCAGCCTGTTCAATGTCCTTATTGGACGGTTTCTGCAAGGCAGCCTTTTGTTGTTCTGTGTGCGCTGTATCCGTATCGCGTTCATCGGTGGACAAGCTCGCGGCAATGGCCATTTGTAGTGCTTCTTCGTTCGCGTACTCTATTTCTTGGGCAGAAGTGCTATGCAAGGCTGCTTTTTGGGTTTTTGTGAGATAAGGTTCCAAGGCTGTTTGATCGTCTGGCAAGGACCTCGAGACTGAGGTGGCGGTACGGAAGGGTGACATGATGATCTCCGGTACAAGGATTAACGGAGATTGGTGGTAACAAAAGCCCGTCAGTTCCGTCTACGCAGTTCGAAGGCCTCTTGTCAGTAAGTCTTTTCGATCACATCCGGCGTTTATCATCCCAGCCCTTGCTGCGCGGAGGCGAGCAGCTAGCGTCAACGTCGTTTGAGCACCGTTGATTGAAGTTAGCCTGGTCGGCAGTGGCATAATTCCAACAAACCTGAATCGGTACGGCTCATCATGAAACTCTATAGCTACTTCCGCAGCTCCGCCTCCTACCGCGTGCGTATCGCCCTCAATCTGAAGAGGTTGCCCTATACCGTCGTGCCGGTGCATCTGCTGAAAGACGGCGGTGAACAACTGACACCTGCTTATCGCCAGCTGAGTCCCGATGCGCTGGTACCCGCGTTGCAGCTGGACGAACAAGACGCGACCCTGACTCAGTCGCTGGCCATCATCGAATATTTGGAAGAGACGCATCCCGATCCGGCATTGCTCCCCAAGGATGCACTGGATCGTGCCTGGCTGCGCAGTCTCGCGCTCTCGATTGCCTGCGACATACACCCGCTCAATAATCTGCGGGTGCTGCGTTATCTGGTCAATGAGATGAAGCTATCCGAGGTCGACAAGGATCGCTGGTACAAGCATTGGGTCGAGCAGGGGCTTGCCAGCGTGGAGAAAATTCTGGCTAGCGACAGCCGAGTGGGACGTTATTGTTTTGGTGATACGCCGGGGTACGCGGATTGTTTTCTGGTGCCGCAAGTCGCGAATGCGCAACGTATGCAGTGTGATTTGTCGGGCATGCCGACCATTATGCGCATCAACGCGGCCTGTCTTGCGCTGGAGAGCTTTGCCGCAGCATCACCAGCGAGACAGCCGGACGCAGAGTAGGAACCGCGTCCGGCAGTGTCCTTAAGCAGACTTCTTGTAACGCACTACTTTTTGGCGTTGCTCGCCCAATCCTTCGATACTCAGATGCATTTCATCGCCAGGCGCAAGAAACTGTTGTGGCTTCATGCCCATACCCACACCCGGTGGCGTACCTGTGGCGATGATATCGCCCGGCATCAGCGTCATGAAACGGCTCAGATAACTGACAATTTTCGCCACTGAAAAAATCATGGTGCGCGTATTGCCGGTCTGCCGGCGCTCGCCATTGATATCCAGCCACATGCCGAGGCGCTGCGGATTGGGTATTTCATCCTTCGTCACCAGCCAAGGACCCACCGGACCGAAAGTGTCACAGCCTTTGCCCTTGTCCCACTGCGGACCGCGTTCGAGCTGGAAGGCGCGCTCGGACACATCATTGATCAGGCAATAGCCCGCCACGTAATCAAGAGCAGAGTTCGCACTGACGTACTGCGCCTTGGTACCAATCACGATTCCCAGCTCCACTTCCCAGTCGGCTTTGCTGAAATCTTTGGGCAGCATCACATCGTCATCCGGTCCGGAGAGCGAGGTCACCGCCTTCATGAAGACAATCGGTTCGGCCGGAATCGGCATGCCCGATTCGGCCGCGTGATCCGAGTAGTTCAGTCCTATGCCGATGAATTTGCCCACGCCCGACACCGGCGTGCCAAAGCGCGGTTTTCCACGTACGGCGGGAAGCTTTGCTGGCTTGAGTTTGGCAAGTTTCGCGAGCGTTTTGTCCGACAGTTGAGCGGGCCCGATGTCATCAATGATGTCTGACAGATCGCGCAGCTTGCCTTCGTGATCGATTAATCCGGGTTTTTCCTGGCCTGGGCGGCCGTAACGTACCAGCTTCATAGTTATCCTTTGTCGTGGGTTTACCGTGCGGCATGGTGTGAGAGCAGATGCCAGCCAGCATTATGCCCCTGTTCGCTTTAAGCTCTGAAATTCCCATGCCCGTGGCCGTACGGAACGCGGGTATTCGCTGACCGGCGCATGCAGATATGTTATTTTCCTTGTGTCAATTTTCTGTTGGGAGAAACGGTATGCGATACCAGCTACGCAATAATTTGAAATTTATTGGCTCTGCCTTGGGCCTAGCGTCTGTGCTGGTCATGTCGCCCAGCTTCTCTGCGCCCGGCGAAAAAGATTTTCTGGAAGTGCCGCCGGAGCGCATCGTCTGGAAAGATGCCGGGCGTGGTGTCAAGATTGCTGTCATTTATGGCGATCTGAACAAGCCGGGTCAATACGTGATTCGTGCGCACTTTCCGCCGGGCGTCATGAGCTCGCCACATTTTCATGAAGAAGACCGCCATGTCACCGTCATTCAAGGGACGTGGCACGCCGGCAAGGATGACAGCTGGGATCCGGTAGCGACCGTACCGTTGAAGGCGGGCAGCTATATGTTTCATCCGGCGGGTGGCGTGCATTACGACGGTGGTGGTGAAGAGGGCGCGATTGTTCAGATCGTGGGTATGGGGCCAAGTAAAACAACCTTCCTCTATCCGAAAGAAGGCAGCTTCGGCGAACCACGCAAACTCAACTGACCACAACGCATGAAAAATTTTTTTCTGGCCTCGGCCCTGGCATTGGCCTGTGTATCCGTTCGAGCAGAATGGGTCGCCTATCAGCGTCACGCAGAAGCCGAGGAATTTCATCAAGCCACCCCTGTGAGTCGCGAACAAGGGCGTATCAAGTTATGGACACTCACCGACTATCTCAAGCCCATCACGACGCTGGAAGGTAATGAAGTCTCGTCCGAAAAAGTTCTCACGACCATCGATTGCGGGAGTAAAAAAATGGGATCGGAGCAGGTGATTCGTTATGCGAGCAAGCAAGCGCAGGGTGCGGTTGTCAGTGCGATGGAGACCAAACTCAGGCTGGCGTCAGTTCGTGCTGGCAGTGCCGACGCGGTTCTAATGGAGAAGCTGTGTCGGTGATTTGACCGACTTGAAGTTCATGGTCCCGCCGACAGGAATCGAACCTGTATCTAGCGCTTAGGAGGCACTCGTTCTATCCATTGAACTACGGCGAGACGCTTGACCCTCCTTGCGGAAGAAGGGTCTGGTCAATTATAGCTGAGGTGAAATGTAGGTAAGACGGGATGCGAAAAGCGAGCTGCGAAGCGAGTAAAGATTCTGATGGGTGTCGCCAGTACTCAGACTGACGCTGGGGCACTAATGAGAGGCTTCAAACTGATCTGCATTTTTACCTTTGAACGCCGCATAAAAGTCTTTCACGACCTGCATGTCATTTTCGATGTTGCCGGTTGGCGTTAGTAGTGGGCCAATGCCACTAATCTTGCGTGAATAATCCATGTAGGCCATCAGTATGGGCACCTTCGCTTCGAGAGCGATGTAATAAAAACCAGTTTTCCAATAGCGTGTTTTGCTACGCGTACCTTCCGGCGGTATGACCAGTTGCACTGGTCCATCAGCCTCAATCAGAGCCTGAGCGGATGCGGCCACTAAGTTGTTAGATTGTTCGCGATTGACTGCAATGCCCCCCAGCCAGCGCATCACACCGCCAAACGGAAATCGAAAAATACTGGCTTTGCCCATCCAGTAGATATTCAGGCGCAACACAAAAGCCACCATCAGCGTGAACGGAAGATCCCAATTGCTTGTATGGGGGGCGGCGATAAAAACACATTTACTCGCCTCGGCGGGGAGATGGCCCTCTATTTTCCAGCCGTTCAAACGCAAAAAAACAACGGAAAACTGCCGCAGCACCATGTTGATACCGGGGGTTCCAAATATAGTCCGATGCATGGATGGGCAACTTTCTTCAGAGTTTTTTTGTTGACCAATACATGGTTCTTGCAGCCTCGTCTGAAAATTATAGCTTCTCATGCGGTTCGTCGATGATCGGTAGAATACCGGCTTCCTCAGTTTTCTGGCGCCCTTTTCCGGGAGCCCCTCATCATGGCAGTGATCTCTCTGAGCAATGCGCAGCTCGCATTCGGGCATGTGGCGTTGTTGGACCATACCGAATTTTCCCTGGAAGCTGGTGAGCGCGTGGGCCTGATTGGCCGCAATGGCACCGGTAAATCTTCGCTACTCAAAATTATCGCCGGACTTTCCCGGCTTGATGATGGGCTGCTGACCTTTCAGCAAGGCGTGCGTATCGCCTATGTCGAGCAGGAACCGGTATTTGATCCCACGGGCTCCATCTTCGATGCAGTGGCCGAGGGTATGTCCGAAACCCGCGCGCTGCTGGAAGAATATGATCAGCTCGTTGCGGGTATGGGTGAGGGAGATGATCACGCGCTGATGGATCGCATGCAGCAGGTACAGGCACGATTGGATGTGGTGGACGGATGGAATCTGGCCAATCGCGTACAAACGACACTGCAAAAATTGCACCTTGACGGAGAGCGGCAGATTCAGACGCTCTCAGGCGGCATGAAAAAGCGAGTCGCACTTGCGCGCGCACTAGTATCTGCCCCTGATGTGCTGATACTGGATGAACCGACCAATCATCTGGATTTCTCTTCAATTGCCTGGCTGGAGACATTGCTGCGTGATTTTCGTGGCAGCGTACTATTTATTACGCACGACCGGAGTTTTCTGGATAACGTGGCGACTCGTATTGTCGAGCTTGATCGTGGACGCTTGCGCTCTTATCCCGGAAATTTCACGACCTACCTTTCGCGCAAGGCCGAGCAACTGGCGATCGAATCCATAGAAAACGCAAAGTTCGACAAGGTACTGGCTCAGGAAGAAGTCTGGATACGCAAGGGCGTTGAGGCACGTCGTACACGCAATGAAGGTCGGGTCCGACGACTGGAGCAGTTACGCGAAGAGCGTTCTCGCCGGCGTGACCAACAAGGTCAGGTACGCATGGAGGTGGCCTCAAGTGAGCGCTCCGGAAAAATCGTCGCTGAACTCACGGACGTGAGCAAGGCGTATGGCAATAAAGTGATCGTGCGTCATCTGGATGCCACGATTATGCGAGGCGACAAAGTTGGCCTGATCGGCGTGAATGGCGCAGGCAAAACCACCTTGTTGAAGCTCATCCTCGGTCAGGAGCAGCCTGATGCCGGCACGGTGAAGCAAGGCAGCAAGCTTCAGATAGCTTATTTCGATCAGATGCGCGAGCAGCTCGATGATCAGGCCAGCCTGACCGACACTATTGCGCCTGGCAGCGACTGGGTGGAGGTCAACGGGCAACGCAAGCACGTCATGACGTATTTGGGTGATTTCTTGTTTGCCCCTGAGCGGGCGCGGTCGCCTGTCTCGAGTCTCTCGGGTGGCGAGCG
>JAIXXZ010000069.1 GCA_027490465.1 Oxalobacteraceae bacterium | reverse complement strand
TATCTGTGCGACCTCTGCTACATGACCAAATGCCCGTATACACCGCCGCATGAGTGGAACCTCGACTTCCCCCACTTAATGTTGCGTGCCAAAGCCGTGAAGTACAAAAAAGGCGAAGTGCTGGCGCGCGACAAGTTCCTCTCTGATACCGATGGTCTCGGCATGTTTGCGGGCATACCTATCGTGACCCAGGCGGTCAATGCAGTGAACAAGGCAGCAGTCACGCGCGGCGTTCTTGAGAACGTGCTTGGCGTCGACAAGAAAGCCTGGCTGCCTGAATTCGCCACAACCAAGTTCCGCTCGGGTGCCAAGCGTTCGGCAGCCCATCCTGTCAAGGATGGCAAGAACACGCCGGGTAAAGTGGCGATTTATTCCACCTGCTATGTGAACTACAACGAACCCGGCATCGGTCACGATCTGCTGGCGATTCTGGACCACAATGAAATACCGTATGTGATGGTGGAGAAAGAAGCCTGCTGCGGCATGCCCAAGCTGGAGCAGGGTGACTTGCAAGGCGTGGCCGAGAAAAAAGCGATCAATATTCCGCATCTGGCCAAGCTGGCGAAAGAAGGCTATGCGATCCTGACCGCGATTCCTTCGTGCACGCTGATGTACAAGCAGGAATTGCCACTCATGTTCCCTGACTGTGCTGATACCCAGCTTGTGAAGGAAGCGATGTGGGATCCATTCGAGTATTTTGTGGCACGTAATCGCGACGGCTTGCTGAAGACCGATTTCAAAGAATCGCTGGGACAGGTGTCGTATCACATTCCTTGTCACTCGCGCGTGCAGAACGTGGGTCGCAAGACTGCCGATATGCTGCAGCTGGTGCCTGACACCAAACTCAATGTAGTCGAGCGCTGCTCCGGTCATGCGGGTACCTATGGTGTGAAGAAGGAATATCACGCGATGTCGATGAAAATCGGCAAGCCGGTCTTCAAGGCCATGGCCAATGATGAGCCAAACTATATTTCGTCCGACTGCCAGCTGGCAGGGCATCACATTGCACAGGGCATGGAAGAGGGTGGCATGAAAAAAGCCGAGATGGTGCACCCCTTGTCGCTGCTCCGCAAAGCCTACGCCATTTAATTTTTTAACTGATTAACAAAGGAATTCACCATGATCATTTCCCGTGAAAGCCTGATGAGTCTCGAGACTTACGCAAAAACGCGTATCGAGTTCCGCAAGCAGGTAATGGAGCATAAAAAAAACCGCAGCGTTTTTTTGGGCAATCACGTCACGCTGCTGTTTGAAGATGAAATCACCCTGCGCTATCAGGTGCAGGAGATGCTGCGTATCGAAAAGATTTTTGAGGAAGAGGGTATCCAGTCCGAGCTGGATGCCTACAACCCCCTGTGCCCGGATGGCAGCAACTTCAAGGCGACCATGCTGATCGAGTACGGCAACGTGGCCGAGCGCAAGGCAGCACTGGCCAAGCTGATCGGCATCGAAGATCGTTTGTTCATTCAGGTCGAAGGTCAGTCGCGTGTCTATGCAATCGCCGATGAAGATCTGGAGCGCGAGACCGCAGAGAAAACCTCAGCCGTGCACTTTGTGCGTTTCGAACTGACGCCGGAAATGAAGTCGGCATTGAAGAGCGGTGCGCAGATGATGGTGGGTTGCGATCATCCGAACTATCCTGTGCATCTCGAAGAGCTGCCACAGGAGACGCTGTCGGCGCTGCTGAAGGATTTGAGCTGAATCGTTGATGCGATCATCGAAAATTCACAAGTCGCTGGATACCGGCGGCCTACGCTGACTTGAGCCACACCCGAACCGCGAGCCCACCCGTCTCGCGGTTTTTTATTTCCAGTCGTCCCTGATGTCGCTGCACCACGCGGTCCACAATCGCCAGACCGAGCCCCGCGCCGTTGGTATGAGTTCTGGCGGTGTCCATGCGGGTGAATGGGCGCATCAGATGGGGTATCTCCTGCTCGGGTAATCCGGCGCCGTGATCGGCGATTTCCAATCGAATGTGTCGACCATCGCGGCTTGCAGAGATGTCGAGTTCTGCAATGCTGCTATCTGGCGTTTTCCCATAGCGCCGGGCATTCTCGATCAGGTTGCTGATGACGCGTCCAATGTCGGTAGAGTTGCCTGTTGCGCTCAGTGCAGTATCGATCGATGCGTTGATTTTCAGATCAGGCAAACGCGCTGCCTCTTCTGTCATTTTTTGCAGCAGCGCGGACAAGTCGAAATCACTGTAAGCGATTGGTTCGACAGGACGCGCGTAGTCCAGAAATTGCCCGATGATTGCTTCCATCTGCGCCAGATCCGATTGCATGCCGTTGCGCGCCTCCTCGGGCAATTTGGCCATCTCGACTTCGAGCAGCATGCGGGCAATCGGCGTGCGCAAGTCATGCGAGATGCCGGCCAGGATGACGGCGCGATCTGAGTCGACCTGGTTCAGATCCTGCACCATCTGATTGAAGCTTTGATTTGCTTCGCGTATTTCCGCCGGACCCCGATCCGGTAGAGGCGCCGGCGTCAGACCGCGAGCCATGGCGCGCGCGGCAGAGGACAAGCGGGCCAGCGGTTGATTGATCAGGCGACTGATGAATGCAGCACCCAGCAGCGACAAAACGAGCGTCACGGTCACCCAGCCTATCCACTGAATGCCTGAGGTACTTTCGATGCGATCGCGATCCAGCATCAGCCAGTAATCATCATCCTCGATACGGAAGCTCACCCAGAATCCACGTATCTCGTTGACCTCACCGGCAAACTGCGTGTCTTGACCCAGACGCTGACGTACATTTTCTTCAATCACATTCATCAGGTCAGTGTCCGGCATCGCGTCGGTCACATCCTCTGCTTCGCGAGAATAAATCCGTATGCCCTGCGTACTCTCCAGATCAAACAGCAGTTCGCGCCGCAATTCCGGCGCAGAGTGGAGCAGGGCAGCACGCGTAATCGTGACGATCGAGGTCACCTGTGCCGCAATTTGTTCGCCGCGCGGGGTGCGCTCCACGACACGAAAGCTCGCCACCCAGGCTGCCATGCTTGCAGCGATCAGAAAGGCAATCAGAAAAAAAGTGCGCCAGAACAGTCCGCTGCGCAGCCCGGCTTGATGCGCTGGTGCAGTGCGCTCAGGTGCGCGGCTCATGCGGGATGATCATCAGGGATGAATACATAGCCCAGTCCCCAGACGGTCTGTATGTAGCGGGGGTTGGAAGGATCGGGTTCGATCAGTTTGCGCAAGCGGGATATCTGCACATCAAGGCTGCGATCATAGACTTCATATTCACGTCCACGCGCGAGTTCCATGAGCTTTTCACGGGAAAGTGGTTGCCTGGCATGGCGGGCCAGCGCCTTGAGCACCGAATACTCGCCGCTGGTCAGAGCGATGGCTCTGCCATTTTGCGTCAGCGATCGTCGCGATAAATCAAAGGTGAATTCACCGAAAATATAGACCTCGACCTGGTCCGATGGTGCGCCTGGCAGTTCTTCGGGCACCACTCGTCGCAGTACCGCGCTGATCCGTGCGAGCAGTTCGCGCGGATTGAAGGGTTTGGGCAAGTAGTCATCCGCACCTGTTTCAAGTCCGGCAATACGATCGGCGTCCTCGCCTTTGGCGGTCAGCATAATGATCGGGGTGTTGTCGCCGCCGCCCCGAAGACGTCCGCAGATCGAGATACCGTCTTCGCCGGGCAGCATCAGGTCGAGCACCAGCAGATCGTAGCGTTCGCGTATCCACAGCCGGTTCATCTCGACCGCGCTGGCGGCCGCCGCCACTGCATAGCCGTTCTCACTCAGGAAGCGCTTGAGCAGGTCGCGCAGGCGTGCATCATCATCGACCACCAGGATTCTCGCTTGCGACCCGGGCTTGCGCCTGGAGAGGACGATGGGAACGGTATTTGTCGTTTGCATGGCGCTATGGTAACGTCCTTCACGAATTCCAATGCCTGCAACCCGGCCGAAATTACAAAGCTTTACAAACTTTCGACCGGCTCATGATAATTAACGCGCCGGAACCCACGTACACTAGCGCTTGTGCCAAAAAAACCCTCATCGCGCCCATGAAATTTGCATGCAAACTGCTGTTACTGCCTGCACTCGTGCTCTTGCACGGGAGCGCCGCTGCCGAGGCGCAAGGCAAAGCAGAAAACCGCCCACGACATGAGATGGCACCGGCCTCCGCGAGCGAGCCGCGCCCCCGCAATGATGACAACCGGCAGCGTAACGAGGAAGGCGAACGACGTTCCTCACGTTTGTCACCCGAGGAACGGAAAGCCTTGCGGCAGCAGATCAACGAGGCAGGTCAGGACCTGTACCAGTCCAGACGTCCCTAAGATTGACGCCCCGGGCTTTACCCAAAGCGCGGTTCTGGTGGTATACTCTGCGGCTTCGCGGCTGTAGCTCAGCTGGATAGAGTACTTGGCTACGAACCAAGGGGTCGTGGGTTCGATTCCTGCCAGCCGCACCAGCATTGAGTATCAAACGAACGGCCCAGCGCCAAAAACGCTGGGCCGTTTTCTTTTGTTATCGAGACATCAGTTCCGGGCGTATCACTGGGGTGCCGAAAGTATCCGGATAGCTTCCTCTTCCTCAACCTGTGGAAAATCCCGGTAAAACTGGCCAACGCTTCTGAAGTGGGCCGGCACTTGCAGACAGACCACCTCATCGGCCAACTGCGACACCCGATCCAAAGTGTCCGAGGGCGCCACGGGCACGGCGCAGATCAGTTTGGCGGGCTCGCGAGCTCGAATCGCATGCAGTGCGGCGATCATGGTTGCACCAGTGGCGAGACCATCATCAATGACGATCGCGATCCGTCCTTTGACAGCAGCAGATTTTTTACCAGACTTGAATCGCATCCGTCGATCTTGCAGGCTGTCGAGTTGTCTTTCCTTTTCTTGCTCGAGATAGGATGGGCTGATGCCGGCGCTCGCTGCCGCGGGAGAGATATAAACCCATCCGCTTTCATCAATCGCTCCGATCGCATACTCCGGGTCCATCGGCGCGCAGAGTTTGTGAGTTAACACAATATCCAGTTCACCATCCAGCAGATTCGCAATAACACGGCCCATGGGTACTGCACCTCGGGGGATCGCAAGTATCAGCGGATGTCGACCTTTGTATCGGATGAGCTCCTGCGCCAGCAGTTCAGCGGCTTGTTCGCGCGATAAAAAGAGCGGCCCATGATCCATCGGGTTGTTCCATTGATGACGGGTACAAAATAAAAACGCTGGAGAGATGAACGGCGGCAGCGCCGGACATTCTCGCAAGTTAGCAGCCCTGATGAACCTCAGTTTGTTTTGAAGCAAAGACCTCGATAGGGGCTTGGCTACCCTGTGGGTACGGATGTGCTTCTTCCTTTCGGAGGTCTTGTCATGAAAACGCCGCAGGGATCTGCTCCAAGCTTTCACCCGGGACGTCATAGGGAAATTTTTGATGGCGCAGTCATCGATCCCTATCAGCAACGAGGCAAATACGCCGAGCCAACGGTGTGCAGTGATTGCGGTGCGGTTTATCAGAAAGGTCGATGGCAGTGGTCATCTGTGCCGCCACACGCGCAGGCGCATAAAGAAAGATGTCCTGCCTGTGCCCGTATACGGGAAGACATGCCTGCGGGTTATCTGACGATCAAAGGTGTTTTTGCAAAAAATCATCGTGATGAGTTGATGCAGCTACTGCATCATCATGAGCAGCGCGAAAAAACGGAACATCCGTTACAGCGCATCATGCAGATTGAAGAGCAGCCGGATGCCTGGTTAATCACCACGACCGATATCCACCTGGCTCGCGGACTGGGTGAGGCACTTGAGCACGCCTATCGCGGCACGCTGCACTATCAGTACAACAAAGAGGATTACCTGCTGCGAGTGTCATGGGAGCGCTGAAGTGATTCTGTTGAGGGTAGATCATGACTGATGCGCTGTTGTATGAGCCCGTTGCCGACCATGTATGGCGGTTGCGTTATCGTCTGAGTGAAAACGGTCATGTGCATGAGCCCTCCATACAGGCAAGCTGGTCCCGGGTGGCGCTGGCTTTGTCAGGGCCGGAATTGCATCAGCGTGATGTCTGGTATGAGCGTTTCAGAGCAGCCTTGTCAGATTTTCGCTTTCTGCCCGCGGGCCGCATTCTGGCTGGCGCTGGCAGCCAGCGGCGCAACACGCTCTTCAATTGCTTTGTCTCGGGTGCCTTGCACGATTCGATTGACGCCATTTTTTCAGCACTTGGCGAAACCATGATTACGCTGCAAGAGGGTGGTGGTATCGGCTGTGATTTTTCTCCCTTGCGTCCCGCAGGTATGTTGGCCAGAGAGACCGGCAATATCGCTTCTGGTCCGGTGTCTTTTCTGCCAGTGTGGAATCAGGCCTGCGCCGCACTCGTCTCGACCGGCGTGCGGCGGGGCGCCATGATGGCGACTTTGCGCTGCGATCATCCCGACATCGAAGCGTTCATTGATGCCAAGCGCGAGCCAGGTGTACTGCAGTATTTCAATCTCTCGGTGCTGGTGTCCGATGCTTTCTTGCGTGCCGTCGAGCGAGATGAGTTGTGGCCACTGGTTTTTCCTCTGGATGGACGACCGGTACCTCCGGGCGCCATGATCTGCGAGCGCATATGGTCGGGCTCAATCACCCCCGAGCCTTGCGTTGCCAGCAAGACCGTCTCTGCACGTGCGCTGTGGCGCAAGCTTCGCGCAGCCAGTATTGCCTTTGGCGATCCCGGCGTGATCTTCATTGATCGCGTCGAGAGCACTAACAACCTTTGGTATGCCGAAACCATCAGCGCCACCAATCCCTGCGGCGAGGTACCTTTGCCACCCCATGGTGCTTGCAATCTCGGATCGATCAATCTCACCCAATTCATCGAACATCCTTTCGGTACGCATCCCAAAATTGATTTCAAGGCAATCGCCGGCACCACAGCAGTCGCCGTCAGGATGCTCGATAACGTCATCGACATCTCCCATTTTCCTCTCAACGCACAAAGAAAGTCAGCGCGTGCTTCGCGCCGTATCGGTCTTGGTATTACGGGTCTTGCAGATGCGCTTATCATGCTTGGACTTCGCTACGACTCCGAGGCCGCGCAGGATGTGGCAGCTGCCGTGATGCAAACCATCTGTCATGCGGCTTATCAGACTTCGATTGATCTGGTGTCCGAGCGTGGCATGTTTCCGCAATATCGTGCGGCGAAATATCTGGAGAGCGGATTCGCACGTTCTCTGCCAGCGGCATTGCGCGACGCCATTCAGCACAAAGGTATACACAACAGTCATCTCACGGCCATTGCGCCAGCGGGATCGATCAGTCTGCTGGCAAACAATATCTCCAGTGGTCTGGAACCGGTGCAGGCATTCCATGGACATCGAAGCTTCACAGGGATTGATGGTATTGAAACGCGTATGCCGGTACATGATTATGCGTGGACACAGTTTCGACAGATGTTTGGCGAGAAGACGCCACTGCCCCCCTGTTTTATTGAAGCACATGATGTCGATCCCGTGGATCAGCTGAAGCTGCAGGCAGCGTTACAGTCGCATGTCGATCAATCCATTTCCAAGACAGTGCAGCTGCCTGCGGATGCAGATGTCGATCGTTACGGCCATGTATTCGATCAGGCTTATCAGCTGGGCTTGAAAGGCTGCACGGTATTCCGTGCAGGCAGCGAACGCGGCACCGCCTTGACGGCGACTGATATGCCGCCCTGACGATTTTGAAATGCTGCAGCAAAGGCTTCAGTAAATGCAGTTACTCTTATGCGCGGTAAATGATCGATACCGGCTGCTGCTGGTCTGCCGCTGCCGCCAAACAGCGCGCACAGTGTGTCGGCAGCATGTAGCCGGTTCTTGGGTGCACGCACGCTGACAGTGTAGCCATCCTGTCGATCTGGTGTGAGAACCGCGTGCGCTTTGTCGGGAAAGGTCGTAGCCAGTTGATTGGCAAGGGCGCCGCGCGCGCGGCGGCTCGCAGCACTGTCAGGAAGCAGGACAATCTCGCCAGCAGGGAGTTCGATGCATTCCTGATTCTGGTTTGCTGATGCCAGATCATGCCGACGTGCTGCACGCAGGCGTGCAAATACAGGTTCACAGGAAAAAAATTTCCACGGATCCCGGTAGCGGCTGACGTATTCGTAGAGCAAGCGAGGATGGATGATGAGATCTTCGTCGCTGTCGCCGTAAGCGTTGTAGTTGAGGCATTCGCCAAGTTCCTGCAAGACGGCAAGTCGCGCAGTGTCGATGCCCGCAGCATCACCGAGTGCACGTGCCTGATCGCCGAGGTTGTCGCCAAATGCAGCGACCACGGCCCAGGGTCGTTGACGTCCACACAGAAAACGATCGACCAGCAGGCCGGTGCAGACATCGGGTGTCGTATCGATGAGGGCATGCAGACCGGGATGAACGGGCAGCCTACCCGCCTGATGATGATCGAAGTAGTCGACGATCACACCTTTTCGCAGCAGGTCGTCGAGCGCTACGCGATTGCGGTCCAGAGAGATATCGAGCACTGTCACTCTGTCGCCAGCATATGCCTGCACACGCTCGAGCAGGGCAATCTCGCGCTTTCTACCCGTGATCAGTGTCGCTTGCACAGGATGCTCCAACCGTAACTGATGCAGGGCACAGATACCGTCGGCGTCGCCATTGAAGACATCAAATTGTCGGATTGCAGATCGCATGGCAGCTATAGCGCTACTCACAAAAAACGCAGACCCCATGAAATCATGGGCTCCGGGATTTGACAGTGCAAATCCTTGAGGATTGCAAGGGCTGTTTTGATCAGCCCAAATCATGCGCAACGAGGGTCATCGGGCCGGTGTTCGAAGCGATATTTGGATATACGGAAATTTATTCGCTTACTCGTTTGATGTTCACGCCTGAAATGATTGAAAAATTTCAGTAATAACAATGAGTTAGGGGCGCTGAATGAATCGGGATTTTATGGCGAGCCAGCGCGGCTGTGTGACGCGGAGGCTGAGAAATCAAGGGTTTGGCATCCATTTCCAAGTCACAATCGTTTGCAGTGTTATTCAATCAGCGTCTGCCTGGCTGCCCCGATCTGGACTTATTTTGGTAAAGCATAGGCCGCTGGTCCCCCCGATTTGGTATTCTCTCGTTGCCGTGAATCAAGCTACCTTGATTCATCGATCAAAAACACATTTTGGAGGTTTGTAGTGAGGCACTTTAGCGGTTCCATCTTTGTTGCAATCATCTGCCTGTCGCTAGCCACCTGGTGGGGTTTCGAACATGGGGGCGTCACAGGCGCACTCACTGCCTTCGGGGTTGCGCTCATTCTGGGCATCATGGAAGTCTCGCTCTCTTTTGATAACGCGGTGGTGAATGCCTCTGTCCTCAAAAACTGGGATGAGTTCTGGCAGCGGCTGTTTCTGACGGTGGGCATCGTCGTTGCCGTCTTTGGTATGCGGCTGCTTTTCCCGTTGGTGATCGTTGCACAGACGGCCGATCTGGGTGCTGCCGAGGTCTGGAACCTTGCTTTGCACAGTCCGCATGAATTTTCAGCTTATCTGACCAAGCATCATGATGAGGTTGCCGCCTTTGGCGGAGTCTTCTTGCTGCTGGTATTCCTGAACTTCATTTTTGATGAAGACAAGGAGCTGCACTGGCTGGGTCACGTCGAAGAAAAAATGTCCAGCTACGGGAAAATTCAGGCAGTACCCATTTTTATCGCCTTGCTGGTGGTACTGGGCAGCCTGACCTTGGCAGAGGAGTCCAATCATCTGGTCGTTCTAACCGCCGGTGTATGGGGCATCATTATCTACGTGGGTGTCGATATTCTCAGCAACATGCTGGAGAAAGAAGATGCCGAGGGTGGCGATCTGGCAAAGGTCGTCAAGAGCGGCAGCATCGGTGGCTTCTTGTATCTCGAGATACTTGATGCCTCTTTTTCATTCGATGGCGTGATCGGGGCATTTGCGATCACCAACGATGTCGTGATCATCATGCTGGGTCTGGCGATTGGTGCCATGTTCGTGCGCTCAACCACAGTCTATCTGGTCAAGCAGGGCACGCTGGATGAGTATGTTTATCTCGAACACGGCGCGCATTATGCAATCGGCATTCTGGCGCTCATCATGTTCATCACCATGAAATTTCACGTGCCCGAGATCGTCACGGGCCTGATCGGTATCGCCTTCATTGCCGCGTCGGTGTGGTCTTCACTGAATTACCGAAAGACCCATGCTGAGGGTGCTGAGGATAACGATTGATTCGTCATTCGTGAATGGCTTTTGGTGAAATTGAAAATGGGCCCCACGGGGCCCATTTTTCAAACATGTACGATATATTTTTTCACACTACACCGCTTTGCAGCTTCATCAAGTCCTGTATCTGAAACCATGATGGCGTAGCGGCAATGAGCGAATACGCTTGCCCGTCGCCTTGAACAAGGCGTTCATCATCGCAGGAATGACCCCACCAATCGGCGGTTCGCCGACACCACCCCAGAAGCCGCCTGTCGGCACCAGTACAGAAATCACCTCGGGTGCGTGCATGATGCGTGCGAGCGGATAGTCAGCAAAATTGCTTTGTACCACTCGGCCCTGCTCGATGGTGATGTCTTCGAACATCAGCGCCGACAATCCCCAGATCACGCCACCTTCAATTTGAGCCTTGACTGCATCCGGATGCACTACATGGCCACTGTCAATCGCCACGGCCACCCGTTTGACATCAATGACCGAACCTTTGCTGACCGAGAGCTCGACAGCCGCCGCGGTAAAGCTTCCATAGGAGTCGACCACCGCAATGCCACGATGCACGTCTTCCGCCGCGGGCTTGTCCCAACCAATGGCTTTGGCGACTGCATCCAGCACGGCCTGATCTCGTTTGCCTTGCAACAAAGGACGACGGAACTGGTAGGGATCTTTGCCTGCTGCATGGGCAAGTTCATCGATGAAGCATTCGCGATAAAACGGATTATTGGTATGGGCGACCGCACGCCAGAAACCTGGCGGCACATGCAGATCGCGGATCATGTATTCGTTCGTGAAGTTGGGTACGGCATACGGATTGTCTCGGAACACACGCGTATTGATCTGATCGACGCCATCCTTCACAAACTGGGGATACACGGTCACTGCAATCGACTGGTCCGACTGACGCACTTCCCAGCCTACCCAGTTGCCTTTTTCATCCAGGCCACCGCGCAGTTTCACCAGCGTGACCGGGCGATAGCGACCTTGACGCATGTCTTCTTCGCGTGACCATTGCAGGCGCACCGGCGTGCCCGGTATCGCTTTGGCGATTTTGACGGCCTGCTTCACATAGTCCTGATGCGGGCCACGCCGGCCAAAGCCACCGCCGGCATGCATTTTGTGGATATACACTTTGTCGAGCGCTAATCCGCCAGATTCGGATGCCGCTGCTGCCGAAGCCTCACCATTTTGCGTGCCGACCCACACATCAAGCCGGTCGGCTGTGTAAATGGCGGTGGCTGTTTGTGGCTCCATCGTGCAGTGGTTCACAAAGCCTGTGGTGTACTCAGCTTCGAGCACTTTGTGCGCACCAGCGAGTGCGCTGCGGGCATCGCCATCCTTGCGCGCGATCGGTACTTCTTTCGCTTCCAGGCCTTCACGCATGTACGCCATGATGGAAGCACTGGAGATTTTGCCTTTGTCGCCGTTTTCCCATTCAGGCTTGATGGCTTTGAGTGCCTGGTTCGCCTGCCACCAGTTGTCGGCGACAACAGCGATCCATTCTTCCGAGCTGACGATATGCTTCACGCCCGGCATTTTTTTTGCTGCTGCATCGTCATAGCGCTTCAAGAAGCCGCCGAATACCGGGCTCTGCAGGATCGACGCATGCAACATGCCTGGCAGTCGCACATCTGCCGCATAGACTTGAGAACCATTCACCTTGGCGGGTATGTCAAAGCGTGCGGGCGATTTGCCGATCAGCTTCCAGTCTTTGGGGTCTTTCAAACGGGGAGCGGCTGGCACCGGCAGGGTCGCGGCAAGGCCTGCCAGTTCACCATAGCGCGCGGTTTTGCCCGAGGGATGCCTCACTACGCCTTTGCTCACACTGCATTCCGATGCCGGTACATTCCATTGCTGTGCTGCGGCGGCGATCAGCATTTCGCGCGCGGCGGCACCGCCTTGACGCACATATTCGTGTGAATCCCGAATGCCGCGGCTGCCGCCGGTCGACATGTCCTTGAAAATCCGGTTACGGCGCATGTGCATGTTCACATCGGCGTATTCGGGCTTGACCTTGTCCCAGTCGCATTCCAGCTCCTCGGCCAACAGCTGCGCCAAGCCCGTGAAAGAACCCTGACCCAGCTCCGATCGGGCGATACGGATGATGACGGTGTCATCCGGTTGAATGACGATCCAGTGGGTCACCTCCGGCGCGCCACCTGATTCAGCGGCCAGTGCAGTCCCCGACGTGCCGGCCTGTAAGCCCAGGACAAAGGCGCCACTCAGCGCAGCGGATTGCTTCAAAAAGGTGCGGCGTGCGGAATGCTTGGATACTGCGGTCATGGTCTCGGCTCCTCACAGAGGGGTTTTTGTTGTGTGCATTTTACCGTCTGCGCCAGCGCTCACCCTTTGAGACTACCCACCGGTAGCTGTCGTGCCGCGCGTTCAGACATGACCAGAACAAGCTTCATTCGTGCCCGCGTCATGCCAACGAAGAGTTTGCGAAAGCTTTTTTCGTCCAATGCCTCGAAATCGATTTCCGTGAAAATCACAGCGGGTGCGGATTGACCCTTGAAGCGATAGACCGATTCGGTTAGCAACTCCCCCTCGCGAAATTCGGGATTGCCAAATAAGTCGTAGCTGCCCTTGAACGATTTGAGCGGATGCTGACCCAGTGCATCGAGATTGAGCAGCGCGGAATTTTCACGACCACGAAAACTCACGATCGCCATATCACTGCGCGCATAGCCTGCCGCCAGACAGCGGGTGATCGCCTGACGCATCTGCGCTTGCAATACGCTGGGGTTGTCATGTGCATAGGTCAGCAGATCGATCTCGGCTCCGGCAAACGGACTCGTTGCTTCTATCGTGGTGCCTGTCGGCGCGAGCGCGGACAGAAGATCGACGATATGCCTCGGACTGCGGAAATTGGACCAGGCATGCAAGCTCACCCAACCGGGCAGTGACACTGCATCCCGACCGTAGAGATTTTGCAGGGGATCTTCCAGCCATAGCGCGCGACCGTAAGGCTTTAGCAGACGCAGCAGGGTATCGCGCCAGCTTTCAGAGAAATCCTGACCCTCATCCACAATCAGCAGATCGAATTGCCAGTCGGCTGACAGCGGACTGTCGGCCAGCGTCTGTTCGAGACTGCGCCGAACGGCAGGATCGCGATAATCCGGCGTGATACCCGCGTCGCGCGCAAAGCGGTCGCACAGCTGATGAAAACTCGCCACCACGCCGCCCTGAGGCAAGAGCTTGCGAACGTGATCGGCAAGAGGGCGGTTGTATGACACGTACAAGGGCTGCAAGCCGCGCGCCAGAGCATCGGAAAATTCGGCCAGCGCCAGCTGCGTCTTGCCGCTTCCCGCGGTACCTATGACGCGCAGACGAAACGGCGAGAACTCGAGTTGCCGTGCCCAGGTGGCCAGCCCACCCGAGAGGCGCGTCACCAGCGCATTCGCCTGACCGATCATGCTGCTCGGGTCCGGCACCAGCTGCAACACATTGCTGAAAAAACGCAGCACGCGATCGCGCTGTGCTGTTTTGCCCGTCTTCGGCAACATCTGAAGAATCATGCTCGCCAGCTGATCGCGGCGACTGGCATCAACGATGCGTTCGGGTGCGATGCCCGCAGCTTCCGGACGCTTGACCTGGTGATCCGGGCAGTACAGCAAATAATCGATCAGCAGTGGTTCAGCTTGCTGGCCAAATCGCTGACGCAGCACCGACAGCGGCCGCATGATCTGCTGCTGTATCAGTTGGGGCTTGTCGATACCCGATCGCTTTTTGGCGAGTCCCTCATCCGTCTCTGTCAGAAAACCGGATTGCTGTTCGATCAGCAGGGTACGCCCATCCGGTCCGACGATGATGAAATCAATATCGGCATAGGCAGAATAGCCTTGCTCGACATGCGTCCAGTGCACACCATGGAATACGGTGTAGTCGTCTGAGAGCCTGGCCGCGAGCAGATGCAGCGTTTCGATCTCGCGTTGTGCTGCGCCGGTAACGGCCATTTCACGCCAGCCTTCGGGTTGGATATGCGCCATAGAGTGAAGTAATCGGGACAGAAGCGCTATTGTAGCGAGCGCAGCTGGTAAACTTCCGCGCACCTGTGTTTGGAGAATGGCATGGATCTATTGTTTGTCAGTGTTGCGCTCATCGTGGGTATTGCGGGTGGCGCGATCGTCGCCGTGCTGCTCGTGCGCGGCCAGCAGAACGCGCAGCAGGCGACCCAGCAGGCCATTCAGCAAGAGCGGCTGCGTTCACTCGAAGCCCAGCATGCACACCTATTGCAAGAAAATCAGCAACTGCGCGAGCAGCTCTCCGTGCTGGATCGTGAACTGGCCAGCGTGGGTACGCGTCTGGAAGAAGAACGCAAACAGGCAGAAGAAAAAATCACGCTGCTGCGTGAAATGACCGAGTCCGGCAAAAAAGCATTGACGGAGGAATTCCAGAATCTCGCCAATAGCATCCTGGAAGACAAGACCAAACGATTCAGCGAGCAAAATCTCGAGAGTCTGGGTCAGGTGCTCACGCCATTCCGGGAAAGGCTCAATGAATTCAAATCTCGTGTCGAAGAAATACACTACCAGGATGCACAGCAGCAGGCCGCACTCAAAACGGAACTCTCACAGCTCAAAGAACTGAACCGTCAGATGAGTGAAGAAGCGCATGATCTGGCGACCGCGCTCAAAGGTCATGCAAAAAAGCAAGGCAACTGGGGTGAGCTGGTACTCGAGAACGTACTTGCACGATCCGGTCTGCAGCTTGATCGCGACTATCGTCGCGAAGTCAGTTTCAACACCGAGGATGGCAAGCAGCGACCGGATGTCATCGTCTACCTGCCCCAGAAAAAACATCTGATCGTTGACGCGAAGGTCTCGCTCAACGCCTATACGCGCTATGTGAATGCAGAAGATGAACTCGAACGCAAACAGGCACTGAAAGACCACGTGCAGGCAATCGCTGATCGGATTGCCGAGTTGTCCGATCGCCGCTACTTCGAGCTGGATGATCTGAATTCACCCGAGATGGTGTTCATGTTCATTCCGGTCGAGTCCGCTTTTGTGGAAGCCTTGCGCGCCGATGAAACGCTGTTTCAGCAAGCCTTGCAGCAAAACGTGCTCGTTGCAACACCCACGACTTTGCTGACTAGTCTGAACATTGTTCGCCAGCTCTGGCGTCACGAAAATCAGAATATTCACAGTGCCAAGTTGGCCGACAGCGCCGCGCAGTTATACAAAAAACTCGCCGGCTTCATCAAGACCATGGAAGAACTGGGTCGCAAGCTTGATTCCGCCAAGGCGTCGTATCAAAGCGCCTTTGGTCAGTTTTACAGTGGGCCGGGCAATGTGATCAAGCGTGCGCGCGATTTTGAACAACTGGGTGTCGCGGTGCAGAAAGCGCTGCCGCAAAGTCTGGTCGACAAGGCTGATCTGGAGCTGGATTATCTACCGCCGACGGCCTCCAACGATAGCGCTGGCGAGGCTGCGGCCGAGCAGGACGAGTCGGCCTGATTCGATTAGCCCAGCCTTGCAGGCAATCGTAAAAATCCGCGAAAACGCACCCGCGGGCTACGCACTGCATCGCTGATCGCGTAATTCGGAAAGCGCGCAATCAAACGTCCTATCGCGACCTGACCCTCCAGCCGTGCCAGACTCATGCCGACACAGGCATGCGTGCCACTGGCAAACGCCAGATGGCGGTTGGGATTGCGGGTGACATCAAAACGCTCGGGATCGTCAAACTGTGCCGGGTCGCGATTCGCGGCGCCGATGCAGAGCGTCACGCGGGTATGCGGCGCCATCGTTACATCGCCCACCTGCACCGTCTCGGTGGTGATCCGGTTGCCGAGCTGATTCGAGCTTTCATAACGCAGTACCTCTTCCACGCACGATTTGATTAGTGCTGGCTCACGCAGCAGTCGTTCGCGCTCTGCGGGATGCTCGTGCAGCGCCATCAGCCCATTGCCGATCAGATTGGTGGTGGTTTCGTGTCCGGCATTGAGCAAAAAAATGCAGTTATGCAGCAGCTCTTTCATCGACAGTCGTTCACCGTCAGACTCGCCCTGAATCAGCCGCGTGAGTACATCCGACTCGGGATTTCCGGGATGGGTGCGTCGGTGGGCGATCAGACCTTCCAGATAACGGATGAACTCTGCTACCGCGCGATTGCCCAGATCAAAGGCTTCTGCACTCACCACCGGCTCCAGTGCTCCCAATATCGCCAGTGACCAGTCGCGCAAAGGCTCCCGGTCTTGCAGCGGTACATCCAGCAGATTGCCAATCACTTCAATCGGGATGGCAGAGGCAAAGTCATCAATCAGGTCGGGGTGGGGAGTTTCCTCCATCCTGTCCAGCAAATCATCGACCAGACGGATCAGACTGCCCTCCATGCCAGCGATGGCGCGCGGCGTCAGTGCACCGGAGATCAGTTTTCTCACGCGGGTATGCAAGGGTGGGTCGGAGAAAACCAGGCTGGTGGTGTGATGCTCGTAGAGTAGTGAATCACCGAACTTCGGTTTGAACTCGCGTTGCTTGTCCGAGCTGAAAGACTTCGGATTCTTGTAGATCGCGATCAGGTCGTCATAGCGCGTCAGGAAGTAACTGCCGTCCGGCATGGCCTTGACTGGCGCATGATCGCGCAGCGCGCGATAGACAGGGAAGGGTGCGTCATGAAAGCCCGGTGGCAATTGCAGGAGGTCGAATTGGTCGGCAATGGCGCGGGGATTTTCGAGGGTCATGAATCGCTACATCAGTGGAATAACCCGCGAGAGTATAGGGGGAATGTCAGGGTATGGAAAAGCTTGTCAACTTGAGAACGGGCATAAAAAAACGACCCTGAGGTCGTCTTTGATACTGCTATTGAGTTGGCAGCCAGTCATAAGACCAGGCTGCCAGATAACCGAAATTAACGGTTAGCGATGTACATCGTGATTTCGAAGCCGAAACGCAGATCAGTCGCTGCAGGTGTAGTCCATGCCATGATTATCTCCTAATAGGTTTGAAATTACTGAACGGAAAACCCATCCAGCGGAAGCGATCATGACCTGAGCCCCGCCGGGATGCATCTGCGAAACGCGTAAATTGGGCTCATGATTTTCATGAACAGCGCGTTGCGGCCGGCTTGACCGGGCGAACGCCAGTCAGCCTGGAACCGCCTACTGCTATGATGCGTGCCAGAGACAGGCCGCAACAGACGCGCCCGGCTGCCATGCTGCAATGCAACCGAAGATGATTATGATGAACCCCGCCGAGACCAGGGCCAGCACTTCCGTGTATGGCGCCACCGCATCCCGCCCCGGCATGAGCCTGAGGCTCAAGATCAATTTGATTTTTCTGGCACTGACAGTGCTGGTTTTCCTGATCCTGATCCGGGTCGAGGTCACCTCCACGCGCGACAGCGTGCGCGAGGAGATGGAAGCGTCGAGTCGCATCGCTGCACAGTTGCTGGCGCAGGTGAGCAGCGCTTATGCCAGTCCTGACCTGACCGAACTGATTGCCTTTTTGCAGGCGACTGGCCGTGTAAGAGCCAATGACATTGCGCTCTATGACAAGGCAGGCGTGTTGCGCTACCAGTCTCCGCCTTCTTTGTACAAAGCCGGGCGTGATGCGCCCCACTGGTATGCCAGCCTGGTCTCCCCACCGGAAATGAAGCGCGTGATTGGCATTGGTGACGCACAACTGGTGATCGTGACCAACCCGACGCGTGCCATTCTCGATGGCTGGGACAATCTGCGCGACATATTGCTTGCACAATTAATCCTGTTTGTGCTGGCCGATATTGCCTTGTTCTGGTTGATCGGTTTGTGGGTCGCGCCATTGGAAAAAATCGAGCGCGGTTTGAGTGAAATCGAGCGCGGTGATCATCAGGTACGTTTGCCGCCTTTGCCGGGCAAGGAGGCGGGCCAAATGGGACGCACCTTTAATCGCATGGCACAAGCGGTCGAGGACAATATTCAAGTCCGACAGGCCAGCGCCGAAGCGCAGGCCCGGCTGGGTGCGCAGCGCGAATTTACCAAGCAGCTGCATGCGCGCATCGAGGAGGAGCGTGCGGCCTTGGCGCTTGAATTGCATGATGAGTTGGGCCAGTCGCTGACTGCGATCCGCAGTATTGCCAAATCGATGATGCAGCGTTCCGATGTCGTCGGCGGTCCGCTCGAGCAGCATGCCAGGATGCTGTTTGACACGGCGGGTTTGACCTCGGATGCCATGCATCGAATGATTCCCCGGCTGCGTCCGATCAAGCTCGAAGGCATGGGGCTGGTTGATGCAGTGCGCGATCTGATGACTGAGGCACAGCAAAATAATCCTGACATCCGTTTTGATCTCAAAGTCACTGGCACTGTCCCGGCATTGGAAGAGACACTTGAGTTATCTGCTTACCGGATCATTCAAGAGGCGGTCACCAACATTGTGCGTCATGCAGGTGCCTCGCTGGCGCACATTCGCATTCAGAGTAATGAGGGACAATTGACGCTTGCCATATCCGATAACGGGCGCGGCGCAGCCTCTGTGAAGCGCGAAGGCCATTATGGTGTACGCGGCATGCAGGAACGGGCGGAGTCGCATGGTGGTCAGATCGTGTTTCAGGCCGCAGCCGAAGGAGGACTCGAAGTGGTCGTCTCGCTTCCCATCAAGGAAAGTCACAGTTCATGAAAAAAACAATCAATGTCATGCTGGTAGATGATCATGCAGTAGTACGCATGGGGTTTCGCATGTTGCTCGAAGCGACCGACGATATTCGTGTCGTTGCCGAGGCAGAGTCGGCTGAGGTGGCCTATCAGCAGATAGCAACAACGCAGCCCGATGTGATCGTGATGGATATTTCGCTTGGCGGGACCATGGGCGTAGAAGCGACGCGTCGTATCGTGGCACGCGACAAGCACGCACGCGTGCTGGGCTTGTCTTCGCATGAAGATCCGAGTTATGTGCGCTACATGCTCAAGGCCGGCGCACTCGGTTATCTGTCCAAACGCACCGCACCCGATGAATTGATACACGCGATACGGCAGGTCAATGAAGGTCGCATGTATATCGATAGCCACTTATCTCAGCGCATGGCGCTGGAAGAGTTCAATGGCGAAAAAAGTCCCATCGAAGTGCTCTCGGAACGAGAGTTTGGCGTTTTCATTCAGCTCGCCAAGGGTGCATCCGTCAATCAAATCGCCGAACTTCTGAATATTTCCCCACGTACCGTCGGTACCCATCTCTACAACGTCAAACAGAAACTCGGCGTTGCCAATCAGGCTGAACTCACACTGATCGCAGTGCGGCATGGGTTGATTGAGTTGTAGTCAAGTCGTTAACCGCTTCGTCAGAGACTAGTCACGCATCGACAAACTGTCTGTGCAAGATAAGTCTTTTTCTGTCGGATTGACGATAGCGGTCTTCGATTCGATCTGTGTCCCGCTGTCATCGATAAGCGCATAACGGATTGCTTGAAGCAAAAAAATTCTCTTGAGAGGCTGTTCAAAAAGCTAACGCCACTGGTACCGGTCAGTACGATTAGAATGAAAACAACCGGTGAGGTTTTTTTCTGCGCACGCATTAGACCGGCGTGCGTCGCGCTTCTCAGACAAGCGTGTCGTGGATGGGGCTCTGCGCGGGTGGGTTCAAGTGGTCGGCAAGCTGCCTGAGGAGCAGCGCTCCATCCGCAGCCATTCTGGCGGCTCTAGCTGCTTTGAGCGCGGCGTTGGCTAATCGTAGAGCTGCTTGCGCCTCATGCGCTACCTGGCCACTGGAGGTTTGTTCAGCGACCCGTGCAGCTTCACGTTTAGCTTCCTGATCGGCTTTCAGTTCAGCTGCTTGAGCTTTGTCGGCGGCACTCTTCAGATCAGGACTAGTCGGCTGGGCGGGGAGTGCTTCAAGAGCTTTTTTTTCCTCGGCCGACAATTGCTGTGCTATCGCATCCAATGTACTGCAACTGATGAAGTAGGCCTGACTTTCTCGCTGACGGATTTGCTCCAGTGCTTCGGTGGCGGCTTGAAGTCGCGCGGCATGCGCGCGCGAGGTGGAAACGTTCGCGCTGGTCGAACTGATCGTTCCATGAAAAACTGGCACGGCGTTCGGTCCGGCGTTCCACAGTTTGTTTTGGTCCTTGAACCTCGTTTG
>JAIXXZ010000084.1 GCA_027490465.1 Oxalobacteraceae bacterium | reverse complement strand
TATTTTTCAATTGATTTTCTGAATGGAAGAAGCTTTGCCTGCTTTTTTCTCATGCATGTGGTCGGCCCGCCGAGACCGAAGGGATGAGCAATCAGCCCTGACCATCAACGATGCTTCGTTGTGTCATGAAATTCTTCGAACGGAATTTACAGACGAATTCAACACGCGTATCACCGGCAGAACCCGGTTTCACTTGCTGGAAGCGCAGCTTTTCCAGCGCGACTTCAGGCTCTTCATGCACAGGTTTGCCGACGGGATCTTCAGTGCGATAGTAGACGTTGGCGGTAAATGCAATGCTGCGCGTGTCGCAGTCGAAATAATTGATGTAGGTGGATGACTGATACACCGTGTCATCCGGCGCATATTGCGGTGTAGACCAGCTGGTGCGCAGAAACGCACGCATGTAGTCGTCTTCATGGACGATGCTGCTCAGGTCCACATACCAGCTGATGACCTTGCCGGGCTCTTTGGTTTCCGAAATGAGATGCCACTCGGTGGCACTTGCGGGCAAGGCGAGCGCTGCGAAGATAAGACTGAACAAACGGGATTTCATCAAGACGGGTCTCCAACGCGTAGTTTGGAGAAATCTTACCGGATTCGGGCGATGCGTGTTGCGGCCACTCGTGCGCGTGCTCAGACTTCGCTTCGTCGACAAAAGTTCAACAGATGCGTGGTTCGTCACTGCTCAGCGCCGCTGTGCAATGCGGGGGTGGGGCGGCATCATCAAGCGCTGGGCACCATGGGTAGCCACCACACCTGGCCGCCTTACAAAATCAGTGCTTGCCCAGGCGTCTTGACACCTCCTGAGCGCAAGCGAGAACTTTGCGCGCAATCTCACCCTGCCAGCCAGCATCGAAGCTGCCCGCCGGGCCTATGGCAGTAATACCCAAACGAATCGCGCCTGTGTGCTCGAATACGGGTGCGCAAATCGCGTTGATGCCGGGGATGGGCTCACCCATTACGCGCGCCATGCCCCGCTTGCGTACATCGGCGAGCAGCGTTTCCATTGCAGCGCGCTTCATGCCTTGTGCGCCAAAGCCTGCAGCTACGCCGTTGCGGTTTTCCTGTTCAATCATCCGTTCAACTTGTTTCGGTGGCAGATAGGCCGCGAATACCCGGCCGGTCGCCGTTGACTGTATCGACATCACGGTACCGGTGCGCATGTTCACATGGATGGGATAGCTCGATTCGCTGATGTAGATGATGGTTGGCCCCTGATTGCCGAGTACCGAGAGACCCACAGTCTGGTCGATGTCGGCCGTCAATGCGGTCACCATCGGAATGGCGATGCGCACGGGATCCAGACGCTGCAGGCTGATCAAGCCCATCTGCAATGCAAACGGCCCCAGCTCGTAACGGCCCGTCAGCGGATTTTGTTCTATCAAACCAAAGCTGGCGAAGCTCACCAGATAGGGATGCGCCTTCGCCGCGGGCATTCCCGCTTTTTTAGCCAGATCGCCCAGACTCATCGGCCCACCTTCCCCGGCCAGTACCGTGAGCAGGCGACCCCCTGTTTCTATCGACTGTATTCCGCGGCGGCTTTTTTCCATGGACATGTGTGCAGTGATATCCGTCTCGTTGGGCTTGTTATATTAATGAAAACAATTCGTTAATATCTAATTAGTTGACGAGGAACAAATTCTATCCTAACCTTCTTCTTATTCCCAGACAAGACAAGCTTTCATCAGGCCCGCTCTGGAGCCTGAACCAATACACGGAGACCTCATGAGTGCCAAACCTTTCGCGTCGCAGGCTGATCTGCAGGAAAAGAAAACCAGTTTCATCAAGCTCTCGGACAATGCGTATGCCTATACCGCCGAGGGCGATCCGAATTCTGGTGTGATCATCGGCGACGACGCCGTGATGGTGATCGACACCACGGCGACGCCGGTGATGGCGCAGGCGCTGATCAAACACATACGCGAAATCACTGATCTGCCGATCAAATACGTCACCCTCACGCATTACCACGCGGTGCGCGTGCTGGGTGCTTCCGCTTATTTCAAAGAGGGCGCGCAGCAAGTGATCGCTTCGCGCGGTACCTATGAGCTGATCGTTGAGCGTGGCGAGCAGGATATGAAATCCGAAATCGATCGTTTCCCGCGTTTGTTCGCTGGCGTGGAATCGGTGCCCGGCCTGACCTGGCCTACGCTGGTTTTCGAGCGCGAACTCACGGTCTTCATGGGCAAGCTCGAAGTAAAGATCATGCATGTCGGCATGGGACATACCAAAGGCGACACCATCGTCTGGATACCCTCGCAAAAGGTGTTGTTTTCAGGCGATCTGGTGGAATTTGATGCGGCGGCTTACACCGGTGACGCGCAACTTGAAGAGTGGCCAGAGACGCTCGAAATTTTGCGCAGCATGGGTGCAGAAAAACTGGTGCCCGGTCGTGGTCCCGCACTCACCACACCTGCCAAGGTCAATGAAGGTCTTGATTACACCAAGGACTTCGTCACAACACTGTTGCGCAGCGCGAAAGAAGCCGTGCAGGCCGGTCATGATCTCAAGGCAGCGATGGCCCACGTGCGTTCCCACATGGACAGCAAGTTTGGCCATGTCTTCATTTACGAGCATTGCCTGCCATTTGATGTAACGCGCGCCGTTGATGAGGCCAGTGGTATCAAGCATCCGCGTATCTGGACCGCAGAGAGAGACAAGGCGATGTGGGATGCGCTGCAATCCTGATGAGCATGTCCACTGACAGCCGCGCGAGCCAACATCGCGCGCCACACGCCCACAAGTTCGCAAGCGCCATGCCTGTGGATTACCAGACCCTTCGGTTTTCCTACCAGCGTCCGCCGGATTTCGGCCAATCACCCTGCGCGCACTACCCGGTACTGGTGGTCGGTGCCGGACCGGTGGGTCTGGTCACGGCGATTGATCTTGCGCGTCAGGGCTTGCATGTCGTTTTGCTGGATGATGATGATTGCCTGTCGGGCGGATCGCGCGCACTTTGTTATGCCAAACGCACGCTTGAAGTACTGGACAGACTGGGTTGCGGCGACAGGGTAGTGGACAAGGGTGTGTCCTGGAATGTGGGCAAAGTGTTTTTTAAAGATGAGCCCATCTATCAATTCAATCTGTTGCCGGAAGAGGGGCATCACAGACCTGCATTCGTCAATCTGCAGCAGTACTACCTGGAAGGGTATCTGCACGAATGCGCCAGCAAGTATCCGAATCTGGATATCCGCTGGAAAAGTAAAGTCACGCAACTGGAAAGCAGCGATACCAAGGCCAAGCTCACGGTCACCACGCCTGAGGGCAGCTATACGCTCAGTGCTGACTACGTGATTGCCGCAGATGGTGCGCGCAGTCCAGTCCGCAACATGCTGAATCTGGAAAGCAAGGGTCGTGTCTTTCAGGATCGCTTTCTGATCGCGGATGTGAAAATGAAAGCACCTTTTCCGGCCGAGCGCTGGTTCTGGTTCGATCCTCCGTTCCATCCAAATCAATCAGTACTTTTGCACCGCGAAGCGGATGATGTCTGGCGCATCGATTTTCAGTTGGGTTGGGATGCAGATCCGGAACTGGAAAAAACACCGGAGCGTGTTATTCCCCGTGTGCGCGCGCTGCTGGGAGACGATGTCGAATTCGATTTGGAATGGGTGAGCGTCTACACCTTCGCTTGCATGCGCATGGAAAAATTCCGGCATGGCCGCGTTATCTTCGCCGGTGACGCAGCGCATGGTGTATCGCCCTTCGGTGCGCGCGGTGCCAACAGCGGTGTACAGGATGCCGATAATCTGGGCTGGAAGCTGGGCTTGGTGCTGCGTGGCGAAGCGCCGATATCTTTATTGGATACTTATGCCGTCGAGCGAGAATATGCCGCGGATGAAAATATTCTGAACTCCACACGCGCAACGGATTTCATTACACCGAAAAGTGCGATCAGTCGCGTCTTTCGTGATGCGGTGCTGTCGCTTTCCAAGCATCACGCCTTTGCACAAAAGCTGGTCAACAGCGGCCGATTGTCGACGCCCTCAACGTATCTGAATTCACCGCTGAATACACCGGACTCGGACAGCTTTGCAGGGCTCATGCGACCTGGCGCCCCGGTCGCAGATGCGCCGGTTATTGCGAACGACGAGCGTCACTGGTTTTTACAGCAGGTAGGTGACCGCTTCACCACCGTGCTGTTCACAGACACCTATAGCCCTGCAGCTGAAATGTCGGACATGATGGTATTGCAAGTGCTGCCGGCAGGTGCATCATCGTCGCCGCATGCGAATGCGATCGTGGATGTGGAAGGCTTGCTGGCCGCGCGTTTTGATGCACGTCCAGGTACGACGTATCTATTGCGACCGGATCAGCATGTGGCTGCGCGCTGGCGCGAATTTGATCCGATGCGCGTGAAGGCAGCATGGCGTCGCGCGACCGGTCAGGAGCTATCGTCTTGAGTACATTGATGACTGCGCCGAATATGGCCAATCCGGATGATTTCTATGAGGCGCTGATCGACATGCACCGCGATCTCGATGAAGCGCAGAGTCAGGCCGTGAATGCGCGATTGATTCTGCTGCTCGCCAATCATATCGGCGACATGCAGGTATTACGCGAAGCAATGACCCATGCGCGCACCGAAACCTAAGCGCCATTTCGATCAGGAGAGGGCATGAGCCGAACTTATCAGTCGGGTTTTGGCAATGAATTTGCAAGCGAGGCCATCTCCGGTGTGCTGCCTGCCGGTCAGAATTCACCTCAGAAGGTGGCGCACGGTCTGTATGCAGAACAGCTCTCGGGTACTGCATTTACCGCGCCACGTTCGGATAATCAGCGCAGCTGGTTGTATCGTATACGTCCTGCAGCCATGCATCAGCCGTTTGCGAAGGTGTTTCATCCGACGCTGCAATCCGGACCTTTCACTGAAGTTGCGGCATCACCCAATCAACTGCGCTGGAATCCCTTTCCCATTCCGTCGACGCCTGCGGATTTTATCGAGGGATTGATTACGATTGCCGGCAATGGTAGTGCGGACAGTCAGATCGGTGTTGCTATCCATGTCTATGCAGCGAATCGTTCGATGCAGGATCGCTTCTTTTACAACGCCGATGGTGAGCTGCTGATCGTACCGCAGCAGGGCGCCTTGTCATTGCGCACGGAATTCGGCGTACTCGATATCGCACCCGGCGAGATCGCGGTGGTGCCTCGTGGTGTGCGCTTTGCCGTAGATTTGCAGGCGGACAGTGCACGCGGTTATGTCTGCGAAAACTACGGGCAGCTCTTGCGTCTGCCGGATCTGGGCCCGATTGGTGCGAATGGTCTGGCTAATCCGCGTGATTTTCTCGCGCCGATTGCTGCCTATGAAGACCGCGAAGGCCAGTTTGAGCTACTCGCCAAATTTGCCGGCAAACTCTGGGCGGCTGCAATCGATCACTCACCGCTGGATGTCGTTGCATGGCATGGCAACTACACGCCCTACAAATACAATCTGGCGTCGTTCAATGCAATGAACTCGGTCAGCTTCGACCATGCTGATCCCTCCATCTTTACGGTGCTGACATCGCCTTCGGGAATTCCCGGCACAGCGAACATGGATTTCGTGATCTTCCCGCCGCGCTGGATGGTGGCCGAACACACTTTCCGTCCACCGTGGTTTCATCGCAATGTGATGAGTGAATACATGGGACTTGTGTATGGCGAATACGATGCCAAGGCCGAAGGCTTTCTTCCTGGTGGCGGCAGTCTGCACAATTGCATGAGTGGTCACGGACCGGATGCGACGACCTTCGAGGCAGCAAGCAATGCGGTGCTGCAGCCACAAAAGCTCGACAAGACCATGGCCTTCATGTTCGAGACACGGCTGCTGATTCATCCAACGCGGCTTGCGATGGAATCCCCCCAACTGCAAAAAGAGTATCTGCAGTGCTGGCATGGATTGAAAAAACACTTTACTGGCTAGGTACGCGCATGCATCCGAACGACCCTGCATTGAAATCCTTCATTGATGTCGCCGAGCAAAGCGATTTTCCGATTCAGAATCTGCCTTTTGGTGTTTTCAGTACCGCTTCCCAAGCGCAGGCGCGCGCGGGTATCGCGATTGGTGACTGGGTGCTTGATTTGGCGGTGCTGGAATCGAGAGGACTGCTCAAGCCGGCAGCGCACGCCGTGTTTGGTGATGCCACGCTGAATGCGTTTATCGGGCTTGGCAGACAGACGTGGCGTGAGACGCGCGAAGCGATCAGCCGGTTGCTACGTCATGACAATCCCGTCTTGCGCGACGATGCAGCATTGCGTTCCCAAGCGTTGATACCGCAGTCTGAGGTGCATATGCATCTCCCGATCAAGGTGGGTGGCTATACGGATTTTTATTCATCCAAAGAACACGCCACCAATGTCGGCAGCATGTTTCGCGATCCCGCAAATGCCTTGCTGCCGAACTGGCTGCATCTGCCGGTGGGTTATAACGGCCGTGCGAGTTCCGTGATTGTCAGCGGTGTCGATGTGCATCGTCCCATGGGTCAGGTCAAGCCGCCTTCTGCGGAACAGCCCCTGTTTGCAGCCTGCGCCAAACTGGATTTCGAGCTGGAGACCGCATTTGTCGTCGGTGGTGCTACTGCACTTGGCGATGCAGTGACGGTGAGTGAGGCCGAGTCGCTGATGTTCGGTATGGTGCTGCTCAATGACTGGAGCGCGCGCGATATACAGCAATGGGAATATGTGCCACTTGGCCCATTCAATGCAAAAACATTTGCGACCTCCATCTCCCCCTGGATCGTGACCATGGAGGCACTTGAGCCATTTCGCGTGCCTGGGCCCGTGCAGGCACCGGAGCCATTGCCTTATCTGCGACAGATCGGCGCGCACAGTTTCGATATTTCTCTTGCGGTCGATCTGCAGCCCGAGAGTGCGGACAAGCCGACTACCATCTGCAGAACCAACTATCGCGCGATGTATTGGAGCATGGCGCAACAGCTCGCCCATCACACCGTCTCTGGCTGTAATGTGGGCGTCGGTGATTTGATGGCCTCAGGTACCATCAGTGGTACGACGCCGGACTCTTACGGGAGTTTGCTGGAGCTGAGCTGGAATGGTCAGAGACCGATCACGCTTGCAGATGGCACCACGCAGCGCAGTTTTCTGGAAGATGGTGACCGAGTGACGATGCGGGGATGGTGTCAGGGCGAAGGGTACCGGCTTGGTTTTGGCGAGGTCAGCGCGCGCGTCTTGCCCTCCCGACCCGTTGTGCGCTGAGCCGGGCGGACATGCCCGCCGATAGCCATCGCGGTTATGATGGCGCACTTCGATTGAACAGAGACGGGTAAAGCCCGCGACAGGGGAGTCAACATGCAGGAGCCTGGCGTACTTGATGACGCGGGTGTGCCGTATGCGCAGTCGCTTGGACCTTGGGGTCGGCGGCTCCATGCGTTCACGCGCTGGTTTGCGATTGCCGGCGGTATCGGTTTCGTCGGGCTGGTGATCATGTCACTGGTATCGATCATCGGTCGCAAAATCGCAGCGACACCGGTGCCCGGTGATATCGAAATCATGCAGATGGGGACAGCCATAGCCTCGGCTGCGATGCTGGCCTTTTGCGAAATGGAGCGCCAGCATTTGCGCGTAGATTTTTTCACTGCAAAGCTCTCCGCAAAAATTCGGCACGTGCTGGATGCACTGTCGCATCTGGTGCTTGCTATTGTCGCGCTGGTCATTGCCTGGCGCACCGGCTTGTCAGCGCTGTCGCTCAATGAGGCAGGCGAGACCTCGGTGATCCTCGGTTGGCCGGTCTGGGCAGTGGTGGCCGGATTGGTTCCCAGTTTTCTGCTACTTGCCATCGCTGGTCTGTACAACACCGTACATAGTTTGTCCGGCAACGCCGTGGAGCATGCGGCATGAGCGGCATGAGTATTGGCATGATCATGTTTGGCGCGCTGATGATTTTGTTGGTGCTGCGTCTGCATATCGGCATCGCGATGTTTGTGATTGGTGCGGCAGGTTTTGTGGTCATGTTTGACTTTTCCTGGCCGCCTTTACTCAACACGCTGAAAAATCTCGCTTACGCACGCTTTTCCAATTACGACCTGGCCGTTATTCCAGTCTTCATGCTGATGGGGCAGTTTGCAACCAATGGTGGTTTGTCGCGCGCGCTTTTCCGCTGTGTGAATAATTTTGTCGGGCACATGCGCGGTGGAGTAGCCATGGCCTCCATCGGTGCTTGCGCATCGTTTGGCGCAATCTGCGGTTCGTCGCTGGCAACGGCAGCGACCATGGGACAGGTGGCGCTGCCCGAGCTGCGTCGCTACAACTACTCGGGGGCACTCGCCACCGGTGCATTGGCCGCAGGCGGCACGCTGGGCATCATGATTCCCCCTTCGGTACCGCTGGTGATTTACGCCGTTCTCACGCAAGAATCCATCGGCAAGCTGTTCATGGCGGCGATCATTCCCGGCATTATCGCCGTCGTTGGCTACATGCTGGTGATACGCATCGTGGTAACTCTCGATCCCAAAGCGGGTCCGGCGGGAGAGCGCGTGCCGCTGGCGACCGCGCTGCGTTCCCTGCTGGGCGTTTTTCCTATCCTGCTCGTTTTTGTCGTGGTGATTGTGGGCATCTATGGTGGCTGGGCGAACCCCACCGAAGCAGCGTCGATAGGCGCTGCTGCTTGCGGCATTCTGGCGGTACTGACAGGTGGCATGCGCATTGATGGCCTGATCAAAAGTCTGGTTGGAACAGCGCAGGCAACCGCCATGATTTTTCTGGTGCTGTTGGGCGCTGATTTGCTCAATGCCGGACTGGCACTGACACAAATGCCAGCTGAGTTGGCTGCATGGGTGCAGGGCAGTGGATTGCCGCCCTTGTCGGTGATTTTTGCCATCCTGCTGATTTATATCTTCCTTGGTTGCGTGATGGATTCGCTGGCCATGATTTTGCTGACGATCCCGATTTTTTATCCCATCGTGATGGGCCTGGATTTCTGGGGCATGAGCGGACCGGACAAGTCCTTGTGGTTCGGTATACTCGCGCTCATGGTGGTCGAGATCGGTCTTGTCCATCCGCCAGTCGGCATGAATATCTACATCATCAACCGGCTGGCCAAAGATATACCGGTGATGGAGACATTTAAAGGCGTGCTGCCTTTTCTGGCCTCAGATCTTGTGCGTATCGTTCTGCTTGTGTTTTTCCCGGCAATTTCGCTGTATCTGGTCCATACCTTTGGCACCTGAGTGGTGCCGCCATTTGAGAGGATGATGGTAATGACGAAGAATTTTTTCCGGTGTGTGCTGTTGACGGCGCTGCTTTTCTCGGCGGGCGCGGCCACTGCCCAAACCATTACGCTGAAGGTGCATCACTTCCTGCCGGCAGTCTCCAGTGCGCATCGCAATTTCATCGTGCCCTGGTGCGACAAGATTGCCAAAGATTCTGGTGGCAAGCTCAAGTGCCAGATTTATCCGCAAATGCAACTCAGCGGTACACCGCAACAGTTATTTGATCAGGCCAAGGACGGTATCGTGGATATCGTCTGGACGGTACCCAGCTACCAGGCTGGACGTTTCCCCGTGGTGGAAGCTTTCGAATTGCCCTTTATGGTGTTCGATTCCGAACGCGCCAGCCGCGGTCTCTGGAATTACGCAACGAAGAACGCCACGGCTGAATTCAAGGGCGTGAAACCCTTGCTGTTTCATGTGCATGATGGTTCTTTGGTGCACACCACCAAAAAAGCGGTGAAAGTGCTGGAAGATTTCAAGGGCCTGAAAATTCGTGCGCCGAATCGTCAGGCGTCCCGAATGATTGAAGCATTGGGCGCTGCACCCGTGCAAATGCCACTGCCTCAGGCAGCCGAAGCCTTGTCCAAGGGCGTGATTGATGGTGCGATGATTCCTTGGGAGGTCGTGCCTGCGATGAAATTCGAAGAGGTCACCAAGTTCCACACGGAGATGCCCGCGGGTAGCGCCCAGATTTCCAATACGGTCTTCGTTTTTGCAATGAATCAGGCCAGATACGACAGCTTGCCGCCTGAACTCAAAAAAGTTATTGATGCGAACAGCGGGGCCGAGCCTTCCGCGTGGGTGGGCAAGGTGTTCATTGAAGACTCGTTCCCCGGCCGTAAAACTGCCGAGGTACGGAATAACAATTTTTATACATTGCCTGCTGCTGAACTGAAGCGTTGGGAAGCTGCGACATCGCGTGTTGCCGATGAATGGGTGAAGGACCTGAACGCTAAAGGATTTAATGGCAAGCAATTGCTGAGCGAGGCGAAGGCCGCCTGTAAATAAATTCGGACCAAAGCCGATTAAAAAGCATCTGGCTTCCAGGTGCTTTTTTTTCGTCCGTCGTGCTTCCGGCGGATGCTTCCCCGCCGCCTTGCTGAAGCGGGATAGGGTTGAGAAATTGTTTATAAAATAACTTTTATTTAAGTAATTGTTTTTTAAGAACAAAATGAATCTGGGTGCTTATTAAGTTATTTTTATGACAATCAATTGTTAAAAAAATGTATGTTTGAAGGGCTATTTTCGATCAAAAGCTTGAAAATGTTGCTGCGATGACATATAAATTAGCATTCGGGTAATTGCCCGCTGGCAATAGTAGTAACAAATAAATGCTGCCAGCCTTAAACATTCCGCGAGGAGAGACGTCATGGACAAACATCCTCTGGTATCGCAGGACGGCTACGATCCTAATCGTTTGCTTGATGCGTTAATCCAGAAGCTCAACCTGAAAAACGATGCGGCGTT
>JAIXXZ010000010.1 GCA_027490465.1 Oxalobacteraceae bacterium | reverse complement strand
TTCGCGTTGAGACACGCGGTGCGAATATGAGTTTTGGTATTCCGGTATCGGAACTCGACCGTGTGTTCGTTGGTGCAGGTGTGGAAAACACGCAGGTACAAACTTTCTCCAATAGTCCGTTGCGATATCGGCGATTCGTGGCCAGCGCCTACGATCAGACTTTTGATTCCAGTGACCCCACATCCGGAGTTGGCTCGGCAGAAACAACAGCCTATCCGATCACGATGGCATGGCAGCGTGATAATCGCGACAGTGCGCTGATTCCGACCAAGGGGCGCTATCGCAGAGCCAATCTGGAGGTTTCTCCCGGGGGCAGTGCACAGTACTACCGGTCGACCTATCAGGACCAGTATTTCATGCCGCTCTTTGGTTCCGTGACGCTGGCCGTCAATGGCGAGCTGAGCTACGGCGGCGGCTTGTCCGGCAAAACCTACCCGATTTTCAAAAACTATTACGCGGGTGGTATCGGTTCTGTTCGCGGCTTCTTCGCAGGATCGCTGTCGGTGGATGGCACCGGCTTGGGTACCGCTAGTCGTTACAACCTGCCCATCGGTGGTCAGGCCAGAGTGATCATGAACGCCGAGGTCCAGATGCCGTTCCCCGGTACCGGCGTAGACCGCAGTTTGCGCTGGTTTACCTTCCTCGATGCGGGTCAGGTCTTCAACCCTCAAGACGGTCAGCAAATCAGTCTCGGCGACCTGCGCTACAGCACGGGCTTGGGTATTAGCTGGATTTCGCCGGTGGGCCCGCTCAAACTCTCGCTGGGCTACCCATTGAATTCCCAGACTTTCGACAGAGTTCAGCGCTTTCAGTTTCAGCTTGGCACCGGATTCTGATCACCCGGTGGCATAATTACGGCATGGGCTGAACAAGCCCGCGTTTTTTGGCGAGCCAGCCCGGCTGTGCGACGCGGGAACCTGAAAAATCAAAGGCTTGGCACCGTTTGGCATGCCACAAAAGTTTCTGGCCGTATTTAATCGGTGCTTCTTTAGGATTTGCGTTACGGAGAATAAATTGAGATCTGTACTCAAAAAGACAATATCGGTGACCGGCTTGGTGTTCGTACTCGGCCTGAGTTCCTGGGCGCAGGCGCAGGAACTCAAGATTGGTTTCGTTAGCATAGAGCGTATCTTGCGAGACTCGGCGCCTGCCAAGGCAGCATTTACCAAGCTTGAGCAAGATTTTTCCAAGCGCGAGAAAGATCTTCAGGAATTGCAGAACAAGCTCAAGGCAGCTGCAGAAAAGAATGCGCGTGATGAGCCTGTGCTGTCTGATTCGGACAAAGCAAAGCGACAGCGTGAATTCGCAGATATGGACCGTGAACTTCAGCGCAAACGGCGTGAGTTCAACGAGGACGTCTCGCAACGGAAAAACGAAGAACTGAATATCATTGTCGAGAAAGCCAATAAGGTCATCAAGCAAATCGCTGAGACCGAAAAGTACGACATTCTGTTTCAGGAGCCCGTTGTTTACATCAGCCCGCGCGTCGACATTACCGACAAAGTGCTGAAGGCTCTCAACAAATAAGTCAGGAACACCGCCATGAGCACTCGACTGGGCGATTTGGTCGAAAGCCTGGGCGGGGAGTTGATCGGCGACCCTGACATTGCCGTCATTGGCATAGCCCCCCTCGATGCGGCTACTGCGTCGCATATCACCTTTCTGTCCAACCCAAAACTGCGCGCGCAGGCCTCTGCAACGCGCGCAGGTGCTTTGGTTCTGTCGGCGGCAGATCATCCGATGGTCTCTGAGGCCTACAAGGGTGTGTGCGTTCTCAGTCCTAATCCGTATGCCTGGTTTGCTCGCGCTGCGCAATTCTTTGCGGCAGCGGCGGCCCAGCCAGTGACGCCGGGAATTCATCCGAGTGCCAGTGTCCATGCCTCCGCGAAAATCGATGGCTCCAGCAGCATTGGCCCGCAGGTCACCATCGAGGCGGGTGCTGTCATTAGCGAGCATTGCGTTATTGGCGCGGGTTCATTCATTGGTCGGGATGCGCGCATTGGTGCGCATACGCTGTTTCATCCGCGGGTGACGTTTCTCGCGGGCTGTGAAATCGGAGCGCGCGGCATTGTGCATTCGGGTGCCGTGATCGGTGCAGATGGTTTTGGTTTTGCCAGCGATCAGGGTCACTGGATCAAAATTCCCCAGACCGGTCGTGTTCGTATTGGTGACGATGTCGAGATTGGTGCCAACACCACGATAGACCGTGGTGCGCTCGAGGATACGGTGATTGAAGAGGGTGTAAAACTCGACAATCAGATACAGATTGCCCACAACTGTGTGATTGGCGCGCATACGGCGATGGCAGGTTGCGTGGGCGTTGCCGGCAGCGCGAAAATCGGACGACACTGCACCTTCGGTGGCGCTGCGATGGTGCTGGGACACTTGAGCATTGTCGACCATGTGCATGTGTCATCGGGCAGTCTGGTGTCACGCTCGATCGCCGAGCCCGGGCAATACACTGGTTTTTATCCGCTGGCGCGCAACGCGGACTGGGAAAAAACAGCAGCGGTGGTACGCCAGCTTGATACCATGCGCGATCGCGTGCGCGAGCTGGAAAAACTCGTCAGACAGCTGACGGCAAAGCATGAATCAACTTCCTGAGAACAGGCATAAATCACAATGAAAAGCCTAGATATCAACCAAATCAAGCAGTATCTTCCGCATCGCTACCCGCTCTTGCTGGTCGATCGCGTACTGGACTGGGAGTCCGGAAAAAATATCACGGCAATCAAAAACGTCACGATCAACGAGGAATTTTTTGTTGGTCATTTTCCGCACAAGCCCGTCATGCCGGGCGTGCTCACCATCGAAGCACTGGCGCAAACCGCAGCACTGCTGGCCTTCCTGACCACGGGCCAAAAGCCTGACGATAATGCCGTGGTCTATTTCGTTGGCATTGATGGCGCACGTTTCAAACGACCTGTAGAGCCGGGTGATCAGCTCAAGATGCAAGTGGAAATTCTGCGGCAGGCGCGCGGCATCTGGAAATTCCATGCAAAGGCCACAGTCGACGATCAGCTGGTGGTCGAGGCAGAGCTGATGTGCACGATGCGCAGTATTAACGAACCTCCTGCGGTGGAGTAATCGATCATGGCGAAGATACATCCGACCGCCATTGTCGATCCGGCTGCCCAGCTTGATAACGATGTCGAGATTGGTGCCTACACGCTGATTGGACCTGATGTCTCCATCGGGGCTGGCACACGGGTGGGGCCGCATGTCGTCATTGATGGCATCACGCAAATCGGTCGCGAGAATACGATTTATCAATTCTCATCGATAGGCGCACCGCCGCAAGATAAAAAATATGCGGGCGAGCCGACCCGTCTGGAAATCGGCGATCGCAATACGATTCGTGAATTCTGTACTTTCAATCGGGGTACGGCGCAGGATGTCGGCGTCACACGTCTCGGCAATGACAACTGGATCATGGCGTATGTGCATCTGGCGCACGACTGCCAGATCGGTAACCACACGATTTTTGCGAACAATGCGCAGCTGGCTGGTCACGTGCATGTGGGTGATTGGGCGATCATGGGTGGTTTTTCGAATGTTCATCAGTTTTGCAAGATCGGCGCGCATGCGATGGTGGGCATGAGCACCAGCTTGACGCAGGATGTACCACCCTTCGTCATCCTCTCGGGGAATCCGGCAGCAGCCCACGGCATCAACAGCGAAGGACTCAAGCGCCGCGGCTTTTCCCGTGAAGCCATCAATGCGATTCGTCATGCCTATAAATTGATCTATAAATCGGGTCTCACGCTGGACGAAGCCAAAGCAGCGCTGCAGGCAGAAGAACTGTCAGCGCCCGAATTTGCACCTCATATGAAGCTCCTGCGCGAGTTTCTGCAGAATGTCACCCGTGGCATCGTCCGCTGATCTCCGCATCGCCATGGTCGCCGGCGAAGCCTCCGGCGATTTACTGGCGAGCCGCATGCTGTCAGGCTTGCGGCCCATGATCAATGATGCCTATCTGCATGGCATCGGTGGTCCTGCCATGGCGGAATACGGCTTTGTTTCGGATTACCCGATGGACAAGCTGGCGGTTCGTGGTTTGTTCGAAGTGCTCGCGCATTATCGCGAGCTCAAAGGCTTTCGCGACAATCTGATCAATGAGCTGCTCGTTGAGAAGCCCGCCGCCTTCATTGGTGTGGATGCGCCGGATTTCAATCTGGATCTTGAGGTTAGGCTCAAAGAGGCGGGTATTCCGACCATTCATTTTGTCAGCCCATCGATCTGGGCCTGGCGGCGCGGTCGTATCAAGAAAATCGCCCGTGCGGTGTCGCATATGCTGGTGATCTTTCCGTTTGAAGAAGCGATCTACCGCAAGGCAAATATTCCTGTGACCTATGTCGGGCATCCATTGGCCGAGGTCATTCCTATGGATCCGGATCAGGATGCCGCGCGTGATGTGCTGGGCATCGATCGCAATGCGCGAGTGGTGACGATACTGCCGGGCAGCCGCCTCTCCGAATTGAAATACAACGCGCGCGTGTTCATGGAAACTGCGGCCATGCTGCTCAAGCGCGATCCCAAGTTGCATTTCCTGATACCGATGGCAGGTGAAACGCAGCGCGCCTATTTTGAGCAATTGATCGCGCGGCCCGAATTGCAGAAGCTGCCCCACACGATGCTCACAGGTCGATCCCATGAGGCCATTACCGCTTGTGATGCAGCCCTGGTGGCCAGTGGCACGGCAACGCTGGAAGTGGCCTTGTTCAAAAAGCCCATGGTGATCAGCTACCGCATGAACCCGGCGAGTTGGCAGGTGCTGCGGCTGATGGCTTATCAGCCATGGGTGGGACTGCCGAATGTCATGTCACGAGAATTTCTCGTGCCAGAGTTGTTGCAGGATCGCGCTACACCCGCGGGACTTGCCAGCGCGCTCTGGGCGCAGCTCTCCAATGATCAGAACCGGCAGCGTTTGCGTCGGCGCTTCGTCGATCTGCATCACGATTTAATGCGCAATACGGCATCCCAAAGCGCGCATGCGGTGATGGAAATGCTCTCGCAGCATGGCAAGCTCTGAGTCCGCAGCGATAGCCTCGCTGTTTGGTTTTGGTGACACGCTGATGTGTGGTGTCGACGAAGCGGGCAGGGGGCCGCTGGCGGGGCCTGTGTACGCGGCTGCCGTGATACTGAATCCTGCCAAACCCATCGCCGGACTGCGCGATTCAAAAAAACTCACGGCACCCAAACGTGAAGCATTGGCGCTGCAAATTCAGCGTGATGCGCTCTCCTGGGCGATTGCGCACTGCACTGCAGCCGAGATTGATGAGCTCAATATTCTGCAAGCGACGATGCTCGCCATGCGCCGGGCGATCGAGGGATTGTCCATTCAGCCTGAACTCGCGCTGATCGATGGTAATCGCTGCCCGGTCTGTACGGTTCGTACTGAAGCGATCGTCAAAGGTGATGACAAGGTGGCGGAGATTTCGGCTGCATCCATACTTGCAAAAACCGCGCGTGATGCAGCCTTGATGACGATGCATGGCTTGTATCCGCAATATGCATTCGATCAACACAAAGGTTATCCCACCGCCCTGCATCTGGAGCGACTCAGATTGCATGGCGTGACACCCGAGCACCGCCGTTCTTATGCGCCCGTTAAAGCGGTGCTTGCAGCGGCTTCTGCCTGATACGCATGAGTAGCCCCGCTATCCGACCCATCAGTTCTCGCGATAACGCGCAGTACAAGCAGCTGCGGCAGATCGCGAGCAGTGCACAAGCACGAAAAAAAGCAGGGCAAACGCTGCTCGACGGTATTCATTTGTGTCAGGCCTGGTTGGAACACAAAGGCTCACCCTTGTGTTGCGTGGTGAGCGAAAGCTCGCACGCTGACGCAGAGGTCAAGACCATCCTGAATACCTGCTTGTCACTGGGGTGTCCGGTTCTGCTGTTGCCAGATGCGCTCTTTGCGCCCTTGAGCCAGGTCGAGCATGGCGTTGGTTTGCTTTTTTTGATTGAGACTCCCCATGTCTTTGATCCTCCAGAGTTGGATGGCGCGGCGGTTTTGCTCGACGGTGTGCAGGATCCGGGTAATTTGGGTTCCATTCTCCGCACCGCTGCTGCTGCGGGCATTCCGCGCGTGTATTGCGGCGCGGGTACCGTGCTGGCTTGGTCGCCCAAAGTATTGCGGGCCGGGATGGGCGCGCATTTTGCGATCGAGATTTTCGAAAACATCCATTTGCCTGCGTTGATCGCCGAGACCAAGGTGCCTGTTTTTGCGACCAGTTCCCATACACCTTTCTCGCTCTATGAGCAGGACCTGCGAATGCCATGCGCCTGGTTGTTCGGTAATGAAGGTCGTGGTGTCGCCGAATCCTTGCTCGCGCTGTGTACACGCCGTTTGTCCATTCCACAGAACATGGCAGTGGAATCACTGAATGTCGCAGCCAGCGCTGCGATCTGTCTTTTCGAGCAGCACAGGCAGCAAGGTATCGATATCTAACCGGTTTTTATGCCGGAAAACGACGTCACCATTGCAAGTGGCAGAGGAATTTGCCTGCCACCTGCGCTGACCGTAGGCATGAGGTCGCTGATCTGCAGGCCAGTGCGCGCTCCGCAAGCAGGTGTGTTGAGTCGATGCGGCCTGTCTCTGCGTTAGTGATTGGTCTGTATGAACTTTTGTCCACTCAGATAAAAATTCCTGCAAAGTGTCGCAAAAAGCGCAGTGGTTCGGTAATTCAAGGCGAGAAAGGTGTAGATTGCCGGCTCTGTTCAAGCAGGCCAATCAGCGCCTGCGTTGCCCCCGGTTACGTCATGCAAAGACCGCTTTTGAGTGCAGACATACGCGATCTCCATCAGGCTCTCGAGGCGATGAATATCCATGAGTTCTACGGTTACCTCAAGCAGCGTGGTTATGGATTTGCAGCGTGGGCCGGCGAAGTGACGAGGGGCGAGCAGGATCATGCAGTTTCGCCAGCTGACTTTCTGCGTAGTTCGCCGTTGCCGGGTATCTGCAGCCCGATATTTCAAATTCTCGGTAAAACCCAAGTCGACAAGATGCGTGTCGATCTTGCGAGAGCCTATTTTCGAGCCTTGCAGCGTATCGCGAGAAGCAATAATGAGAGTATCATTGAACGTGACGTGAATGCGATTGAAGTATCAGTCCTTTACAGAGAGGCGCTGGAAAGAAACGGGCTGAGTATAGAGAACTGGAATCTCTATTTTCCGTTCACGATATTGAAGCGACTGGGTGGGGAGGGCGCGGTCGACGTGTACTGGGAATTTTTACGAGATACACCCATGCGCAGTCCCCATATCGGTATTGTGGCGAACTTGGCGACCGTGGCATTCATGTACAAGCAAACCATGTCAACCGATACCAAAGTACGTCAGATGGCAAGCTCCTGGCTTAGCAGAAATCCTGCCATGGATAGTCAGGATACTATCGAGACACGATTCAATTGGGGTCTGGATGCGGCAAGATTTTCAGATTACCAAGGACTGGCCAGTTTTCTCGAAGCGCTGGACCTCGAGGGCCATGGCATTCCTCATGATCGTGGGGCCTCTACTCGGAGTTCGTCTGCCTTGCACTCATCAAACCCGAGCGATGCCGATAGCAGTCACGCGCCCATGGAAGATTGGGAGACAGAGCTGGAACTGAACCACATCTATCGCGCATTGATGGCGAGGCTGACTGGGGGGCGTTAGGGAAGCACTGATTAAAAAAACTGGAAACTTTTCAGCGTCTTCTCGAGGATGGTTTTCAAAAGTCGCAGAGCAAAGATCAAAAACGAGAAATCAAGAACTTTCGCAGGAACTGGCTAGGTAACTACGATTTTTGAACATCGTCCGTAGGCGTATTTGAAAAAATTCTCCGTTACGCGCAAAGTCAACGCGGGAGTTTGCCTTGGGGCGAGAAGATAGTTTGCTGCAACCATCTCAAATCGAAAACATCAATAGGCGCGCCGGTCAAGCCGCAATTCCTGCAAGATGAGGGTGGCGATTTCCTCGATCGATTTCACTGTGGTGGATACCCAGCGTATGCCTTCACGGTGCATCATCTTCTCCGCTTCATTCACTTCATAGCGGCAATTTTCCAGCGACGCGTATTTACTGCCGGGACGGCGCTCATTGCGTACCTCTGTCAGTCGATCTGGGGCGATCGATAAACCGAAAATTTTGCCTTTGAATGGTTTGAGACCACTGGGCATCTGACCACGTTCAAAATCCTCGGGGATCAATGGGTAATTTGCGGCCTTGATCCCGTATTGCATGGCGAGGTACAGACTGGTCGGGGTCTTGCCGGAGCGGGATACGCCCACCAGGATCACATCGGCCATCGCCAGATTCTTGTGTGATTGTCCGTCATCATGAGCCAGAGAAAAATTGATCGCTTCGATACGGTTCTTGTAGTCGGCGGAATCGGCAATATTGTGGCTGCGACCAATGGTGTGGGTGGACTTGATGCCGAGCTCTTGCTCCAGTGGGTCGACAAAGGTCTGGATCAGATCCATGTGCATGCCTTCGGAGCGTCGGACAATCTCGGAGAGATCGGATTTGACCAGCGTCGAGAAGACAATCGGCCGCTTGCCTTCGGCTGCGCAAGATTCGTTGATGCGGCGAACTGCATCGTGGGCCTTGTCAGCCGAGTCGATGAAGGGGAGTCGAATCTGCCGAAAGCGTAAATCGAATTGGGTTAATACCGAGTGGCCAAAAGTTTCCGCCGTAATGCCGGTTCCGTCCGAGACGAAGAACACGGTTCTGTCGAACGTGCCGGTATTGCCGCTATGAGAGCTGTACATTATGAATATGCAAATAAATCACGGAAAAAGTGCGGTTGGGCACGCGGAAAAGGTCGGTTCGGCCTGTAAAATATCGGCTATGAATTTTTTCCCACGCAGCGTGTTCCCAGAATAACAAACATAGACCCACTTGCGAGGCGCAAATGAAGATTTCCCACCATCAAAGAGGTTGTCATGTCCAACGTAGCATCCACGGGGGGTCACCAGGCTCCTGATCTGGGGGCGACTTACGTCGTTTCCTTCGAAAATCTTCGCATGACGGACGTCGAGTCTGTCGGCGGCAAAAATGCGTCTCTGGGCGAAATGATCAGCCAGCTCGCGCACGCAGGCGTGCGTGTGCCGGGCGGCTTTGCCACCACTGCGCAGGCGTTTCGCGATTTCCTGTCCTACAGCGACGGCAAAGGCCCCGCCCTGGCTGAGCGCATCGCGGACCGTCTGGCCACGCTGGACATCGATGATGTCCGCGCACTCGCGGCTGCCGGTGCAGAAATCCGCCAATGGATCATCGATACACCTTTCCAGCCTCGGCTGCAAAGTGAAATTAATGATTTTTATCAAAGACTTGTGGCGGATTCCTCAAGTGAAATGTCGTTCGCGGTCCGCTCCAGCGCGACCGCTGAAGATCTGCCGGATGCCTCGTTTGCCGGCCAACAGGAGACTTTTCTGAATGTAGTGGGTATCGACAACGTGCTCGAGGCCATGAAACACGTCTTCGCTTCGCTTTACAACGACCGTGCGATTTCCTACCGGGTCCACAAAGGCTTCACCCATGCCGAGGTCGCCCTGTCGGCCGGTGTGCAGCGCATGGTGCGCTCTGACCTGGGCGCCGCCGGCGTCATGTTCACCATTGATACGGAATCCGGTTTCAAGGACGTGGTGTTCATTACCTCCAGCTACGGCCTTGGCGAGACGGTCGTTCAGGGCGCGGTCAATCCGGACGAGTTCTACGTCCACAAGCCTATGCTGGAGCAGGGCAAGCTACCCATCATTCGGCGCAATATCGGCTCCAAGCTGATCAAAATGGAATTTACCGGCGAGGCCAAGGCCGGTCGCTCGGTGCGTACGGTGGATGTGCCCATTGAGCAGCGCAATCGCTACTCGCTCAACGACACCGAAATCGCTGAACTCGCGCGTTATGCAGTCACCATCGAGAAGCACTATCAGCGTCCGATGGACATTGAGTGGGGCAAGGATGGCCGGGACGGCAAGCTGTACATCCTTCAGGCGCGTCCTGAGACCGTCAAATCACAGGAAAAGCACGGCGACATTCAGCAGCGTTTCAAGCTCAAAGGCACTGGCACGGTGCTGACCTCGGGCCGTGCAATTGGCCAAAAAATTGGTGCGGGTCCTGTTCGCGTAATCAAAGATCCCGAGGAAATGGAGCGCGTACAGCCGGGTGACGTGCTGGTGGCCGACATGACCGATCCCAACTGGGAGCCCGTGATGAAGCGGGCGTCAGCCATCGTCACCAATCGCGGTGGTCGTACCTGCCACGCCGCGATTATTGCCCGCGAACTGGGCGTGCCTGCGGTGGTTGGCTGTGGTGATGCCACCGATGTGCTCAAGGACGGCACTCTGGTGACCGTTTCCTGCGCAGAGGGTGATGAGGGGCGTATTTATGATGGGCTGCTGGAGACCGAAATCAGCGAAGTCGCCCGTGGCGAGCTGCCCAAGCTGCCTCTGAAGATCATGATGAACGTGGGTAATCCCCAGCTGGCCTTCGACTTCCAATCGACCCCGAACGACGGCGTGGGCCTGGCGCGGCTGGAATTCATCATCAACAACAATATCGGTGTTCATCCGAAAGCGATTCTCGAATACCCCAATGTCGATCCCGACCTGAAAAAAGCAGTCGAGTCGGTCGCCCGGGGGCATGCATCGCCCAAGGCTTTTTATGTCGACAAGCTGGCCGAGGGTATCGCGACCATTGCAGCGGCCTTCTGGCCGCGCCCGGTGATCGTGCGCTTGTCCGACTTCAAGTCCAACGAATACAAAAAGCTCATCGGTGGTTCGCGCTACGAGCCAGATGAAGAGAACCCGATGCTGGGTTTCCGCGGCGCGGCACGCTATCTGGCAGCCGACTTCGCCGAGGCCTTCGAGATGGAGTGCATCGCCATGAAACGTGTGCGCGAAGACATGGGCCTGACCAATGTCGAGATCATGGTGCCTTTCGTCCGGACGCTCGGGCAGGCGGAGAAAGTCGTCGGCCTCTTGGCCAAGTATGGTCTCAAGCGCGGCGAAAACGGCCTGCGCCTGATCATGATGTGCGAGGTGCCGTCCAACGCCATCCTGGCTGAGGAATTCCTGGAGTTTTTTGATGGATTTTCAATCGGCTCCAACGACCTGACCCAGCTCACGTTGGGCCTGGACCGGGACTCCGGCATGGAGTTGCTCGCGGCTGACTTTGACGAGCGCGACCCGGCGGTCAGGGTTCTGCTTTCCAAGGCGATCAAAACTTGTCTGGCCAAGGGCAAGTACATCGGCATCTGCGGTCAGGGTCCGTCGGACCATCCGGATTTTGCGGAATGGTTGATGAGGGAGGGTATCAGTTCCATTTCGCTGAATCCGGATTCCGTCATCGGGACCTGGCAGCAGCTGGCGGGAAAAGTTTGAAAAATCTTGGATTCAGGTGTTGACACACGGAAATTATTCGTTAAACTTCGAAGCCTGAATTCGGAATAACAAGCAACAACAGGCAGCACCGCAGTATTAGGCCCCCGTCGCTGAAAAGCGTGGGGGTTTTGTTTTTTGTGCTGTTGTCATTTCCGGATTTGGAATAACTGTCACGGACCAGCGGGGCAACATTGTCGGCCGCTGGGGTTCAAGATGGATTGCTTGCTTTTCCCCGCTCTTCATTAAGACGGTTGATTCTCACCTCTATAGCATCTACCGCTCTTTGGAGAAGTTCCTGCTCATCGTTTCGCCGGGCGTTAATTTTTTTCAGATTCGCTTTCAAGCTTTCCAGATCTTCTGGAGATTTGGCAGTTGCTTCATGTCCCCAACCTGGCGTCGCAAAGCTGTCTTCGTGAACGAGCTTTCCTTCTTCGTAATAAATCTGAAAAGCACCGGTAAGTGTTTTTTGTAAATCAATGCCAGGCACAGTTCTGAAATACTGCAGAGAGTTGTCAATGCATGAGCCCATATTCGTGATGTCGAGCATGAAGCGGCCTTCGTTCGATTCGATGAATTCGTGACGTCGATTCAGTTCGGCCTCAGGGGTAGCGGATACGGTTGTGATTTCTTCGAGCATTACAAAATACTTCGGAGTACCGGCCTTTAGAGCAATATTGTCGATGTCAAAATCTACCCCTGTTTTACTTGATGGCTTTTGCACGTGGGAGAGAACAGGATTCGGGGAATTGCTTTTTTGAAAGGCTGCCTCTACACCTCCTCGGGCTTTTTCTTTCGAATGAAATAGGCGATGGAAAAATCGCGATATTTTGGAGCCTGAGTCTTTTGAGTCAGCTTTTTCAGTTTTGTGCGAAGTTACTGTGACAAATTGAGACGTGCTGGTTTTTTTGTCGTCTTCAACCTTGTGAGACACGCGTGAAAAAAATTTGGCAACGCTGGATAATTTGAATGACATATCAGGCGGCTCTTGAGCTCATGGTCGCACCAATCGACGGTAGGTGCCTACAAGCGAATTTAGCCTGATGCCAATACAGATAGTGAAATTTGGTGTGTTTGCTGCGTACTACTCTGCGCAGCTCAGCGCCGATTCTGCTTCATCACTTTAGCGATCTCCCGCTGCGCATCGCGCGCACGCTCAGTGTCCCGTTTATCGTGCTGTTTTTTGCCCTTGGCGAGGCCGATTTCGCATTTGATGCGTCCGCGCTGGTAATGCAGATTCAGTGGCACCAGCGTGTAGCCGGATCTTTCAACCTTCCCGATCAGCTTCTTGATTTCCTCAGCCTTGAGCAAGAGCTTGCGGGTGCGGACCGGATCAGGGCTGACGTGGGTGGAGGCAGTGGGCAGGGCGCTGATGTGCGCACCAAACAGGTAAACCTCGCCCTTTCGGACGATGACGTAGGCTTCCTTGATCTGCACCCGTCCGGCCCGTATGGATTTGACCTCCCAGCCTTCCAGCGCCATCCCCGCCTCGAAGCGTTCCTCGATGAAGTAGTCGTGGAACGCTTTTTTATTGTCGACAATGCTCATTAGGGGGAAATGGGGTGGGGAGAGGCACGATGCGTGCCCAGGTTAGAATCCAAGCATCGCATTTTATCAAATGGCATCATGGCCGTTGTTCATAAATCAGTCCTGCTTGCGTACAGCGCCGAGCAGATGTTCGCCCTGGTTGACCGGGTGGAGGATTATCCGGCTTTCCTGCCCTGGTGCGGGGGAGTGGAGGTCCGCGAGCGCGCGCCTGATCGGCTGGTGGCTGCCATACAGATCAACTACCATGGCATTCGCCAGAGCTTCACTACCCAAAACACGAACACCCCTCCCACGGCCATGCAAATGACGCTGGTGGAAGGACCTTTCAGCCAACTGGACGGTCAATGGCATTTCAGGCCACTACGCGAGGACGCCTGCAAGATTGAATTTGATCTGCGCTATGAGTTTTCCAGCAAGATGCTCGAAAAACTCATCGGCCCCGTGTTCTCGAAAATAGCCGACAGCTTCGTGGAGTCTTTTTGCAAGCGCGCGGAGGTCGTCTATGGCTGAGCAGACCAAACATAGCGTCTCGGTCTGCTATGCGCTGCCCGATGCCAGCTTTCTGGTGCAGCTCGAAGTGGATGCCGGCACGACGATGGCACAGGCAATTGCAGCCAGTGGTGTGCTCATGCGATTCCCTGAGATCGACCTTGCGCACAACAAGCTTGGCGTGTTTGGCAAGCTTAAGCCAGCAGACACAGTACTTCGTGATGGCGACCGGATCGAGATCTACCGGCCACTGCAGGCTGACCCCATGGAGTCTCGGCGCCGACGCGCCCGGCACAAGGCCGCTGCCAGAGGGTAGCGGGGGTGATTTCTGTATAATTCGGTTTTGCGCCTACAGGATTCACCATGCGTCTACTCCAGAAAGCACTCACCTTCGATGATGTGCTGCTTGTGCCGGCCTATTCCGCCATCCTGCCCAAAGACACCTCGCTGCAAACCCGCCTGACCCGCAAGATCTCCCTGTCCATACCGCTGGTGTCTGCTGCGATGGATACCGTCACCGAATCGCGTCTTGCCATTGCTATCGCCCAGGAAGGCGGCATCGGCATCATCCACAAAAATCTGAGCTCGCGCGAGCAGGCGCGCGAAGTCGCCCGGGTCAAGCGTTTTGAAGCGGGCGTGGTGCGCGATCCGATCACCATACCGCCCACCATGAAAGTGCGTGATGTCATCACCCTGTCGCATCAGCATGGCATCAGCGGATTTCCTGTCGTTGAAGGCAAGGTTGTTGTCGGCATCATCACCAACCGCGATTTGCGATTCGAAGAAGAGCTCGACGCCGAAGTGCGCGTCAAGATGACCCCGCGCGAAAAACTCGTCTACGTCAAAGAAGGTGCCGATCCCGCAGAAGCCAAGCGCCTGATGAACAAGCACCGTCTCGAGCGTGTGCTGGTCGTCAATGATGCGTTTGAATTGCGCGGACTGATTACCGTAAAGGACATTCGCAAATCTACCGAACATCCGAACGCTGCCAAAGATGAGCAGGGCAAGCTGCGCGTTGGCGCGGCTGTGGGTGTAGGTCCTGACAATGACGAGCGTATCGAGCTGCTGGTCGCTGCGGGTGTGGATGTCATCGTCGTCGACACCGCGCACGGTCACTCGCAAGGCGTACTGGATCGTGTTCGTTGGGTCAAGCGTCGCTTCCCCGAAGTGGAGGTCATTGGCGGCAACATCGCCACAGCCGAGGCCGCCAAGGCCTTGGTTGATCAGGGTGCGGATGCGGTGAAGGTCGGTATCGGTCCCGGTTCGATTTGCACTACGCGTATTGTGGCGGGTGTAGGTGTTCCTCAGATCACCGCAATTTCCAACGTGGCGCAGGCACTCGCAGGCACGGGGATTCCTTGTATAGCCGATGGCGGCATTCGTTTTTCCGGTGATGTGTCCAAGGCGCTTGCCGCAGGTGCATCGACCGTCATGATGGGTAGCATGTTTGCCGGTACCGAAGAGGCGCCCGGTGAAGTGATTCTGTATCAGGGTCGCAGCTACAAATCCTACCGAGGCATGGGTAGCTTGGGTGCGATGGCGGATGGTTCTGCTGATCGCTACTTCCAGGATGCGTCCAACAATGCCGACAAGCTGGTCCCCGAAGGTATTGAAGGTCGTGTGCCTTACAAAGGCAGTGTGCTCGCGATTCTGTATCAGCTGGTCGGCGGTGTGCGCTCTTCCATGGGCTATTGCGGTTGCGCGACGATCGATGAATTGCGTGAGAAAGCGCAGTTCGTTGAGATCACGTCTGCCGGTATGCGCGAATCCCATGTGCATGATGTGCAGATTACCAAGGAAGCGCCTAACTACCGCGCTGACTAAACCCCATCGCATCAAACACAGGCGGCAGCAATGCCGCTTGTGTTTTTTAAAGAGCCCGTTTTTTACAGAGTCCTTTCATGCACGCCAAGATTCTTATCCTTGATTTCGGTTCCCAGGTCACGCAGCTGATCGCACGTCGCGTACGCGAGGCAGGCGTTTTCTCCGAGGTGCATCCTTATGATGTCAGCGATGAATTCATCCGCGCCTCCGGTGCAGCCGGCATCATTTTATCGGGCGGTCCCAGCTCAGTGACCGAAGGCGATACACCGCGTGCACCGCAAGCCGTGTTTGATCTGGGCGTGCCGGTTCTGGGTATCTGCTACGGCATGCAGACCATGGCTGCGCAATTGGGCGGCAAAGTCGAGAATGGCAAGGTACGCGAATTTGGCTATGCCGAAGTACGTGCACGTGGTCATACGGCGCTGCTGAAAGACATCAATGATTTTGTGACGCCCGAGGGCTATGGCATGCTCAAGGTCTGGATGAGCCATGGCGACAAAGTGATTGATATGCCGCCCGGCTTCAAACTGATGGCCTCGACCGATAGCTGTCCGGTGGCAGGCATGGCAGACGAAGCGCGCCGCTTGTATGCGGTGCAGTTTCATCCGGAAGTCACGCACACGCTGCAAGGTGCGGCTATTCTCGGGCGCTTCGTGCACGAGATCTGCGGCTGCAAATCCGACTGGAACATGCCTGATTATGTGTCCGAAGCAGTCGAGGCGATTCGCCAGCAGGTGGGCAGCGATGAAGTGATTCTGGGGCTGTCCGGTGGTGTGGACAGCAGCGTGGCGGCGGCACTGATCCATCGCGCCATTGGTGATCAGCTCACTTGCGTATTTGTTGATCATGGCTTGCTGCGCCTGAACGAAGGCCAGATGGTAATGGACATGTTCGGCAAAAATCTCGGCGTACGCGTGATTCATGTCGATGCCACCGATCAGTTCATGGGGCATCTTGCGGGTGTCAGTGATCCCGAAGCTAAACGCAAAATCATCGGTCGTGAATTCGTTGAAGTGTTTCAGGTCGAGGCAGGTAAACGCAAAAACGCCAAATGGCTGGCACAGGGCACCATTTATCCCGATGTGATCGAAAGCGCCGGCAAAGGCAAAAAAGGCGCGCACACGATCAAGAGCCATCACAACGTGGGTGGCTTGCCCGATACGCTGAATCTGAAACTACTCGAACCACTGCGCGATTTATTCAAGGACGAAGTCAGAAAGCTCGGTGTCGCGCTCGGCCTGCCGCATGACATGGTCTATCGACATCCATTTCCAGGCCCTGGCCTTGGTGTTCGTATCCTTGGTGAAGTCAAAAAAGAATATGCCGACCTGCTGCGTCGCGCGGATGCCATCTTTATCGAAGAACTACGCAACACCGCCATTCCACTGTCACAGGAGCTCGGCGAGGGCCAACCCGTGGGGCATTTTCACAAGAACTGGTACGACGCCACCAGCCAGGCTTTCGCAGTGTTTTTGCCGGTGAAGTCAGTGGGCGTGATGGGGGATGGTCGCACCTATGAATACGTGGTCGCGCTACGCGCCGTGCAAACGCAGGATTTCATGACGGCGCATTGGGCGCATCTGCCGCATGAACTGTTGGGGCGTGTGTCGAATCGCATCATTAATGAAGTACGCGGGATTAACCGGGTTGTCTATGATATTTCGGGTAAGCCGCCGGCGACGATTGAGTGGGAGTGAGTTTTAGGTGACAGATCTTTCATTTATATAAATTTTTATTTGCGCAAAACTTTTTAAGGGCCACCTAAGCCATTGATTTAGTTGGGCTGCCAAGGTGGGCTCCGTTTGATTTTGCGCGGCGCAAGGCGTTCCTACCGGCTCAAGTCGAAGCCAGGCGGGTCAGACGCCTAAGTGGAAGAGGGCGTGGGGCTTGCATGGATGACTGCATTTATCTATGATTGCAGTCACAGAAAGCAGATGAGAGGTTTGAAATCATGGCAATCTTGACTGTTAGGAATTTGCCCGATGACGTGCATCGCGCTTTGCGCGTGCGGGCGGCCCAGCATGGCCGTAGCACGGAAGCGGAGGTGCGCGAGATTTTGGCGGCCGTGGTCAAGCCGCAGAAGCGCGTGCGTATGGGCGAAGCTTTGGCCGCCATCGGTCGCAAGATCGGTCTGACTAATGA
>JAIXXZ010000096.1 GCA_027490465.1 Oxalobacteraceae bacterium | reverse complement strand
TCATGCCCATGGACATGAGCACACTTGATACCACCAGATCAATCACCACGAAGGGAATGTAAATCAGAAAACCAATCGTAAAAGCACTTTTGAGTTCCGATGTCATGTAGGCCGGCACGAGGGTGGTGAAAGGCACCGACTCGGGACCTTCGAGCTCAGTCTTGTTACGGGAAATCTCCATGAACATCGAGATATCTTCTTCGCGCGTCTGCGCCAGCATGAAGCTGCGAATTGGCGCCTCGGCGGCTGCCAGCGCCTCTTCGAATGGCATACCCTGATTCATGTAGGGCAGGATGGCGTTGTTGTACACATCCATCATCACCGGCTGCATGATGAACAGGGTCAGGAAAAGCGCCAGTCCGGCGAGTACCTGATTGGGCGGCGTCTGGCCGGTACCCAATGCCTGTCGAAGGATGGAAAAAACAATAATGATGCGAACAAACGAGGTCATCATCAGCAGCATCGAGGGCAGCAGGGTGAGCACCGTCATCAGTGCCAGCAACTGCAGCGTGAGGCTGTAAGACTGAACCCCACCTTTGCCCGTTACCACATTGACGATAGGCAGACCTTGTGCGAAGGCGAGCGCTGGTATCAGGGCGGGCAGCAAAAGCAGCAGGGCGATTAAAAGTCGGCGTGCCATGATCAGCCCTTGTTCTTGTTTTGCGCAGATTTAAGCAGCTCGGCGAAACGTTGCGCCAGTGGCACCGTGTTTTCTTCACTGTTTGTCTGAGCTGCTGCGTCAGCGGCCAGTTCTTCGGCAGACAAATAGAAGCTGGCCAGCGTGTTGATTTCTTGTGGGGTGATGCCGAGCAGGATGTCCTGATCTTTCACGCGCACCAGCACGATTTTCTGGCGGGGTGCGAGCGACATGCTGTCCATAACGCGGATGCGGCGTTGACCCATACCGAGCAGGTTGCCGCTTTGCATACGCTTGAGCGCATAGAGCAGGATGCCCAGCAGTGCGAGCACCACGCCAAAGCTGAAAGCAAAAGACAACCAGTCGGAAGCATGCATGATGATCTTTCTTTACAGGTTCTTCATGCGGTCGCTGGCGGGCACGACGCGTGTCAGTCGAATGCCGTAGCGATCATTGACCAGCACGACTTCACCCTGTGCCACGACAGTGTCGTTGACCAGCAAATCGAGCGGCTCGCCGGCAATGCGTTCGAGTTCAACCACGCTGCCCTGGGTCAGGCGCAGCAGATCGCGGATTTTCATCTTCGTGCGGCCAACTTCCACCTTGATCGCCACCGAGATGTTTTGCAGCACCTCAGGGTTGATATGGTGATTCGGTGGTGTTTCAACCGACTCTGTCACATCGCCGTCGTTATCTTGTTCTGTCGTTACGTCACTCATGATGCATCCTCGGTCGTTAGAGGGTTTCCGGGCTGGTGGCTTTTTCGATGCGGACCGCAACCTGCGGACCCGACATACCCACCTGAACTTCGAAAGCGGGCAGACCGCCAATCAGCATGGTCGCCAGCTCGGGTTTTTTGAAGAATAACAAATCGCCTTCCTTGAGTTGCCGCACACGCGAGTAATCGTCCAGGACGGTACCCAGCAAGACCTGCAGCTCCAGCTGAGAATCGCCGACGGCCAGCGTCAATTCCTGACGCCATTTCAGGTCGGATTCTTCGCTGCCGTCGGCTTGCACGCGGTTGCGCAGCAAGTCACGCAGAGGCTTGAGCGAGGCATACGGATAGACCAGATCGACGAAGCCTTTGATGCCGCCGACGCTTTCGGTTTCAAAGCGGGTCATGATCACGAGATCATTTTCATCGGCAATCTGGGCAAACTGCGGGTTGATTTCCGAGCCTGTATGCTCAAACTCGACTTGCAGCAGCGGCGCCCAGGCTTCTTTGAGCGAGCGGAAGAAAACCTCGATGATGATTTTGATGATGCGCGATTCCGTCGGCGTAAACATACGCGTCGGTGGCAGCCAGTTGGCGGGCAATTCGCCTTCTTTGTCACTGGCGCGTCGCTTGGGTGTGCCCGGCATGCCGCTGCCGGAACCACCGAAAAAATTATCCAGTGCAGAAAACACAACCGTGGGTTCAATCGTGACCATCGAGAATCCACGCAGGGGATTGATACGGATGGTGTTGACTGCCAGCGGTGCACGCAGGTCTTTGAGATAGTCACCAAAGCGAACGATCTGTGCGCGCGAAGGATTGATACGCGGACTGGTGCGCAGCACTTCCATGAGTCCCATACGGAACAGGCGCACGAAACGCTCGTTGATCATCTCGATAGAGGAGGTGTTCACCCCCAGCGTGCTGTCCTCACTGGCCAGATCATGCTTCTTGACCCGGGTCGTCAGGTTGAAGCCGGTATCGACTGCGATGGTGCCGTCATCGATCCCGCTAGCCAAAGCAGCGAGTTCTTCGGGTGACAGCAAGTTGCTTGTATCTGCCATGGCGTCAATCGTCCCTGGATTCTTTACTGGGGTTACTGAACAACAAACTCGGTGAACATCACTTCTTCGATGCCGCCAAAGCCTTCATATTTTTCGAGCAGCGAATTGATGGTCAGTCGAACTTCTTCAGCCAGCGCCTTGCGGAAATCGGGTTCGCGCAGATCCGCTTCGGTTTTCTGACGCATCACATCAAGGATGCCGGCACGCAGTGCAAGCTCATGCGTCTTGACGTTCTTGATCACACGATCATCGTAGTGCGTCATGATGGTCAGCGTTACCTGCATCACTTTACGCGAACCGGCAAGATTGGAGAGCAGGGGCTTCTCCAGCGCATAGTAATTGAACTTCCAGCGCTGATTGTCGGCGTCCGGCGTTACCAGTTCTTTCGCAGGCGCTTCTGCACCTGGTTTGCCATGATCGTCTTTCTTGGCATCGCCATGACCGTCATCCTTCTTGGCTTCGCCGTGACCGTCGTCCTTCTTGGCTTCGCCGTGACCATCGCCATGACCGTCGCCGCCCTCGAGTTTGTCGAGTTGTGCGTCAACGGCTTCTTTGGCCTGGTCTTTCTTCGAAAAGAACCCGGTCGCCAACAACGTGCCACCGACGGAGGCGCCAATCAGAAACAGAACCGCCACGACCATCAGGATGATCTTGATCAGCGGACCTTTTTTCTTCGGTTCGCCTTCGACTTGTTCTTCGGGTGCCGCAGCTTCTTCAGCCATCACATCCTCCAGCTATTAATTGCATTCTTGTACTGCGATCAAACCAGAACATCGAGTCCATCGGGATCTTTGCCGATATTCCGGGCCGCCATTGAGGTGGATACCTCGCCGACTTTCTCTGTTTCGCCTTTGCCAGCCTGGCTACCTGATCCTGACGACGAGCGTCCAGGTGTCGGGTTTCCGCCATGTTGGCTATTTTGCCTAACGTTAACATTCATCGTAGCAACATCCATGCCTAGCTGGTTCAGGATCTCCTTCAGCCGAGGCAGACTGTCGGCAATCAGCTCTCGGGTCAGGGCCTGACCTGCGCTGAAACTGGCTTGCAGAGCGCCTTCTTTCATATTCAGCTCGATATCGATATTGCCCAACTCATGAGGCTTGAGCGCCAAATCGACCCGCCAGTCACCTTTGGCAATTTGCGCTGCGAGTCGTTGTCCCAAAGCTTCACCGAGGCGTTGAGACAGGCGCTCGTACTGTTCAGTGCGCTGCGCCTGGTCCGGGCGGGGCGCCGCGCTGGTGCTGTTGGTCGTGGCGCTATCGCTCGGACTTGAGGTGCGGCTCTCGCCACCGTGCGAACGTCCCGACAAGAGTTCGGCCATGTCATCGGGAGCAATGTCGGGTGCGACCACCAGCGTTTCAAGTGCGGCGATCTTTGTTTCTTCGGGCAGCAAGGCTATGTCGGCGGGCAGGGTCGTACCGGTGCCGGCAGCCGCAGGCGGTACCCAGCCGGGGGCCACGCGTTCAGCGCGTTGGCTGGCCTGTTTCATTTCCAGACGGCGCGCAAATTGTGCTGCTTCGGAGGCACCCAGTATCAGGCTGGCCGCCAGATTCTGATGGGCTGATTCCGGATGCGCGGCCGGGTCGGCCACTACTGCCTGAGCAGGCGGCGCAGTCGGGATGAGATTTCGCACGCCATTCAAGCCGAACAGGCTGGTCTGGGCCACCGGCTGATTGGCCGGCACCGCATCGGCGGCTTTGCCCAGGGTCCAGCGCAGACTGGCGTCGTCGCCCAGATTCAGGCTCTCGGTCATCGGGTCTGTGGCGGGTGCGGCTTGGGAAAGCACGGAGGCCATTGCTTTTTCTTCTGGCTTTAAGGCCGTGGCCAGCCGATCAGCGGCGAGCTGCGTCGCGGAAGACAGGCTGGCTTGGGGCTGGCCGATTCCTTCAAAGTCGGCTGCCAGACCGGTGACGTTTGCGGCGGCGGGCGCCACCGCTGATGCCGGCTTCTGGAAAATCAGTGCAAGCGCATCTTCGTCCATCCCTTGAGATCGAGCGAAGGCATACAGACTGTCATCGCTGAGCACGGGTGTACTAGCTGTAATGATGTGTACCGCAGGGCCAAGGACCTGTGCGGCCAGCCCCACCAGTGGTGGCGAGGCCTTGCCTTCGGGGGCGGCAAGATTTTGCCCCTCGAGGCCACCCATCATGGCACCAAAGAGTGCGCCGAATTCGCCGTCGGAGCCTTCCTTGTCGAGGCCAGATGCCTTGGAATGACTGAGTTTTTCAGCCTTTTTGGCGTGGTGGGCGGCAGACGTTGCTGAGTTGAGTACAGAGGTCATGGAGCTTTCTGTTTCCAGGTTAACCGAGGGTTTCCTGTCTCAAAGCAAAAATCATGTCAGGTCGGAAATTGACCTTTCTGCGTAGCCATAATTATATTAACTTCAAGTAACTTTTTGCAAATAAAATCCGGCTCGAGTACCGACCGAACAAAAAAAATCCCGGCTTGCGCCGGGACTCGTATCTTGCGTTGGGTAGCTGAAAAAGTCAGCGCTTCCTCAGTTCGGCGCAAAAGTCCGCGCAGAGGGGGGGACCAGCGAGGGCACCACTTGCCATGCGCCGCGGATTTCGTTCATCAGGTTATGAACTTCCTGAAGGGCTTCGAGATCGTTATGCGCATTCACATGGAAGAGGCGGCGGGTCACGTAGCTGTAGAGGTCGTTCAGGTTGCGAGCGATGTCGCCACCCTTGTCAAAGTCCAGAGCACCCTGCAGGCCAACCACGATGCGGCCGGCGCGTGCCAGACTCTTGGATTTTTCGTTGATTGCGCCACGCTCAATATGACCCTTGGCAGTTGCAAGGCTTTCTATCAGCCCATCAAACAGCATCTGTATCAGCTGAATATTGTCAGCGCCGGTAACACCGGTCGTAACCTTCACGTCGCCATAGCTGGCTAGGGCACGTTCTCTCATGTTCATGGTCTGTCGCTCCTGAATGAATCACTGCTTCAGAGCATGTATCGGCAGACCCCTCGAAGACTTGAGGGGGGAGGGCCATGACAGAGTATTGATTTATGAAAAAGACACCGGGTCCCCCTGCGAGGGCGGTCCAGTGTCTTTGCAGGTTTACAAAAAAGAGGGCGTACAAGCGCAATCTGCGTGTTCAGGAAACCGTGGCTTTTTCCGGTTCGGCCGCAGCCTCGGTTTCGGGTGCCGTCTCGGTTTCAGGCGGCGCATCGGCTGTCATTTCAGCAGCGGGCGCTTCAGCGGCTTCTGCGGCTTCGTCGGTGAGCGGCAAGGTTTCGCCGCTCTCCTGATTCAGTTCGACAGGGAGGTAATCTCCTTCGTCCGGCGGGGGCAAGGCCGCCACGGCGTCGCCTTCCAGCACGGGCTCCTCGCTTTCCCAGCTTGCCTCTTCGTTCGACAGTGCATCTTCCTCACTCGGCACTTCGCCATCAACCGGTGTCTCTTCTTGCGTTGGTCGGCTGGCAGGCACCAGTACTTTGGAGAGCAGATGTCGCGGCGGCAAATTGGTGGCGGAGTAGAGCGCCTCGCCGATGTCATCGATGCGTGAGAGTACGGCTTCGTGTTCTTCTGGAGGCAAATTGATCAGGTCCTGTGCCGCGCGATAAATGCCGGACGCATATTCATGCGGCATCCAGGATTCGATTTCCCCGCGCAGCGTTGGCACCACGCGGTCGCAACGTACCGGCATGGCAAAACCTTCGCGCGCATCGAGCTTGCCGTCTTCAAACAGTAATTCCAGATGCTTTTGCAGCACGGCCTCGTAGCGTGGCTTGAGTGGTTCGAGTTTTTTTGCATCCCAGCCCGACAGGGGAATGCCGATCATGGCGTCCCACAAGGTCTTGCCAGTCAGACCACCAAAGGTGTCATCAGGTACGTGCGGTGTCTTCTGCAGATCGGCATGCTTGTGCAGCTCATTGAGCCGATCGAGCATGAAAAAGACCACCAGCAGCAATCCCACCAGTCCGGTGAAGATTAGCAGCAGCAGGATGGTATTCATCTGTTGCCCCATAACTACCTCTCTTTATTGACGCACGAGCGGCTCGGTCTTGAGCTGCGAACGCAGCTTTTTGACATTGGCCGTCAGGATTTGCGAGACGCGCGATTCCGACACGCCCAGCACCTCACCGATTTCGCGCAGATTCAGCTCATCGACGTAGTAGAGGGAAATCACCAGCCGGTCGCGCTCGGGCAATCCTTCGATCGCATCCGTCAGTGCTTCCATCATCTGGGCTTCCTCGACAATCGCCTCTGGCTGTCGTGATGCTTGTTCCGGCATGTTCATCACTTCATCCGAAACCACTTCCATCGAGAAGGTTTCGAACTGTCGTGCCGCACCCCGGTCTTTCTCGAAACTGTCCAGTCCCACGCCCATGTACTCGGCAAGTTCCGCCTGCGAGGGCGCGCGTCCAAGTTCAGATGCCAGTGCCTGATTGGCTGCGCTGTGGGACTTGTTGAATGCCACAGCAGAGCGGGGCAGGAAGGACAACCTTCGTACCTCGTCAATCATGGCGCCGCGTATGCGGTTGTGCGCGTAGCTTTCAAATACAACGCCCTTGGTCGGATCAAATGCACGCGCAGCCTCAATCAGGCCGATCATGCCGACCTGTACCAGTTCATCGACCTCCATGAAAGGAGGAATGCGGGCTTTCAGATGAACGGCAATGCGTTTGACCATGCCCAGATGGTCAAGTATCAGCGCCTCATCGTGGTTGCAGGTCTGATCGTAGAGTCGGATGGATGGTGGCATGGCTTAACCCCCTTTGCCCGGTTTGACCAGTCGCTCCATGAAAAACTGGAGCCCACCCGAGGCGCTGCTGATTTCCGGCAGATTGGTCATTGCATCGGCCAGTCGCCTGAAATCACGGGCACCGGCGCTGCCAGGTGCGAATTCCAGAATGGACTGGTATTTTTTCAATGCTGTCAGCACCAGCTCATCGGCTTCAATCGATGTCAGGTACTGCAATGTCTTGCCCAGAAAACGATCGCAGACTTCATTGACGCGTCGGTACAACTGCGCGCCGGCAGCCTGGCTGTCGACCATGTTGGGAATCAGATAAATTTCGTCGAGCTCGAGATCGCGCGTCATTACCTTGATGATGCCGTAGGCATCAGCGATGGACGAGGGCTCATCACGCACCACCACAAACCGGCGCTGGCAGGCCTCCATGAACGCGAGCACCGATGGCGCAATACCGGCTGCAGTGTCGACGATCAGATAATCGATTTCATCATCAAGCTCCGAGAAGGCTTGCACAATGCCGGCGGTGATGGCCGGACTGATAGCCGCCATATGATGCACACCCGAGGCGCCGGGCACGAGCTTGACGCCCTGACGCGAGGTGACAATGATTTCTTTCAGCGTTTTTTCACCCGCAATCACATGCGAGAGATTGTGCTGTGTCTGGCAACCCAGTGCGATCTGCGCATTTGCCAGACCCAGGTCGGCATCGAGCAGCATCACTTGCTTGCCCATCATCGTCAGCGCGACTGCCAGGTTGGCCGAGAGGGTGGTTTTACCCACGCCACCTTTGCCGCTGGCGATACCGATGACTTCGGTTTTTCTTTTAGTTGATGGCATGGGCGCTCTTTTCGATACGGGCAACCAGGGCCTGAGCCGCAGTCACAACGGAATGATCGGGTTCTACTTCTGCAGGTTCGTTCGCTGTCTCGTCGGCCGGCAAGCCGAGTCCGCGAATGGCGAGTGACACCAGTTCAGTCGCGGTCAGAATCTGACAGTTGTCGGTAGCCGAAGGGCTGTTCGATGCGGCCGACAGCGGCACCGACTTTTCGCACAATATCTGCAGCAGAGACCATGGCTGGGTTGCTTCATCCATGCGCGACACCATCAGGCTGTGCCAGTTGATTCTGGTATCGACGAGATATTTTCGCACCGTCGTGCCCGAGGCATCGGCGGGCAACACAAGGTGGCAGCTGAGTTCTTGTGCGCAGGCGTTAATCTGCTCCATTTTCGCGACGACCTCGACGCCCGGCGTATCGATCAACACCAGTTTGCGGTGGCCCAGTTCACTGAGCAGCATTTTCAATGTATCGGCATCGGTGGCGCGCAAGCAATCAACACCGCTTTGCGCGCACAGCATTTGAATCTGGCTCCAGGCGCCGGCACGCTGATCGCAATAGCTGATCACGGCAACCGACTCCGGACCTTTGCGCTCGGCGGCTGCACGGGCGAGGCGGGCGACCATCATGGTCTTGCCTGCACCGGAAGGGCCGGCGATCGCATGAATACCGCGCTGTGGCAGCTTGGCCCAGTGTTCGCCAAGACTTTCGATGAGATGGGCGCGCAGTGCTTCGGTTGCCTTCGGCAGATTGTCCATGTCACTGATGTGATCAACCAGCAGCGTACGCAGCGAAACGGGAATGCTGGCTTCTGCCAGCGCCGACACCAGTGGGCGTACGGCTGACTTGGTGCTTGATTCCGATTGCCATGAAGCGACGCGTTGTGCGAGTTTGAATTCTTTGCGGATCGCAGAGAGCTCATCACGCACCATGTCCACGATCTCGCGTCCGCGAATATAGTCGCGCTGATCCTCTTCATTTTTTTGTACCGGTGGCGTTATCTCGGGAGCGAGGCTGGCGGTGGCGCCATTTTCCACTTCTCTGAATGATTGCTTGAGCACCTGATTGAAGCGCTGTCCATCGCCCAGATCGCTGGTTTCCAGCAGCGTTTCGGGTGCGACATCGACTGCCACGATGACTTCGGTCATGCCGTTGACCTTGGCGTTCGAGACGAAGAGTACGTCCTTGCCGTAGAGAGCGACTGCTTTTTCAGTGGCTCTGCGAATGTCTTTGGCGAGTATGCGTTTGAGTTCCATGGGTTATGCCTTTAACTCTTTGCTTGCGCTTCTACGGTGTAAATGACTTTGACTGACTGATCGTCCGGTATTTCGGTGTAGGACAAAACGATCAGCTCGGAAATACGGTGACGAACCATCTTGGACAACCAGGGGCGAATCGAGGGTGCGACCACCAGCACGGCCGGGTTGCCCTGATCTTCCACGGTGCGCGTTGCATCGCGCAGGGCAGAGAACAAGCTCTCGGCAAGACCGGGTTCGATCACCACGCTTTGCCCCGGCGCGCCATTGGTCAGCACGTTGTGGAGCAGTTGTTCGAGTTCGGGCGCCAGTGTCATGACGGCCAGATTTTCCTGGGTATCCAACAGTTCCTGAACAATCATGCGGCCCAGCTTGGGTCGGACCATTGCGGTCAGTTGTTCGGGATCTTGTGTTTTTGAGGCGGCATCCGAGAGCGTCTCGACAATCGTGCGCATATCGCGGATGGCCACACCTTCGGAGAGCAGCAGCTGCAGGGTGCGCGTAATCACGCCCAGCGCCATCTTGCCCGGTACCAGATCTTCCACCAGCTTGGGCGACTTTGCCGCCAGCTTGTCGAGCAACTGCTGGGTCTCGTCATGCGAGAGCAATTCGGAAGCGTTTTCACGCAAGACTTTATTCAGATGGGTGGCGATGGCCGTCGCCGGATCGACCACGGTGTAACCCAGCGTGCGTGCGTAATCGCGCTGCGAGGGATCGATCCATACGGCTTCCAGACCGAAAGCAGGTTCTTTGGTGGGTATGCCTTCGAGTTCGCCATACACCTTGCCGGGATTGATCGCGAGCTCGCGACCGCTCTTGATTTCGCCTTTGCCGCGCACAACGCCATTGAGAACGATGTGATACACGTCCGGGTCGAGATTGAGCGCGTCGCGGATACGGACTGGCTGAACCAGGAAGCCCAGTTCTGCAGAAAGTTTTTTACGAACGCCTTTGACACGTGGCATCAGCTGACCGCCAGTCTCCGGGTTCACCAGCGGTATCAGACCATAGCCGATTTCCAGACCGATCAGATCGACCTGATCCACATCATCCCAGTCAAGTTCTTTCGGTGCATCGGGTTTGGCTTCGGCTGCCTGAATCTCGGCTTCTTCGGCCACGGTTTGTTCTTTCTGGATCAGCATGAAACCCAGACCCGCAGTCGCCAGGGCGAGCGTCAGGAACACCAGATGTGGCATGCCGGGCACGATGCCCAGAATCGCCAGAATGCTTGCACTAATAAAGAGGGCAGAGGGATTCGACAATTGCGTGACTGCCTGCTCGGTCATGGACTCCGAGGTCGTCACACGCGTGACGATGATCGCCGTTGCCAGCGAGAGGAAGAGCGAAGGAATCTGCGCGACCAGTCCGTCACCGATGGTCAGCAAGACATACAGTTTGCCGGCCTCGGAAAACGACAGGTTGTGCTGCGCCACGCCGATGGCAAGGCCACCGATCACGTTAATCAGCAGAATGAGCAGGCCAGCCAGGGCATCGCCCGAAACGAATTTCGACGCACCATCCATGGAGCCGAAGAAGTCAGACTCTTGAGCGATCTCGTCGCGGCGAGCTTTGGCTTGCTCTTGGGTGATCGAGCCGGCATTCAGGTCGGCATCAATCGCCATCTGCTTGCCTGGCATCGCGTCCAGGGTGAATCGGGCATTGACTTCGGATACCCGACCAGCGCCCTTGGTGACCACGAAGAAGTTCACAATCATCAGGATCACGAAAATAATGAACCCGACCAGATAATTTCCGGCGATCACAAACTCGCCAAAGGCCGCCACCACCGCGCCTGCCGCATGTTCACCCTCGTGGCCATTCACCAGAATCACCCGAGTCGACGCCACGTTCAGCGCCAGCCGCAGCATGGTGGCAAACAGCAGAACGGAAGGGAAGGATGAGAATTCCAGCGGTTTACGCGTACCGATGGCGATCATGATTACCACCACGCTGACCAGAATGTTGAATGTAAACAGAACATCGAGCAACAAGGGTGGTAGCGGAACGACCAGCATTGCCATAATCAACAGCACAAGGAACGGGATTCCGAGCCCGGAGAGCTCAAATCCCGACAAGCGCTGTCGAATAGTTGACATGGATAGCGTGGCCATTTTTAAATTCTTTTAAAAATCAATTACTTATAATTTGTGGCCTCAGGGGCCGGGTTTCCTCGTGGAACATATAAGCAAGCGATGTGCCATCGATGCTGGTCAGGTGGCTTGGCGGGGGAGGTTGGGATCCATAGCGGCTTGTAAACGAGCGGCGCAGCGCCTGGCCGAGGCGTTGCCGCGCATGACTGCCGCAAATCCCGCCTTAAACATTGCATTCTTGAAATTAAATCAGCGCCGGGATTAAAGAAGCCTGTCCAATTGCCGATAAAACGGGGGAGCGAAGGTTTATTGCCTTCCGTCAATACTTTGTAAAGCGGTGTCATGCGGGGCTCGATCAGGCATTATTTGAAGAGTTCCCATAGGAAATGCTGAGGTTTACCGCAAGAAGTATTCCGGCCGCTAGCTCGCTGCTGACTAACCAAGGGGTGATTCATGAACAAAATGTCTAAATGCACGATGGTCTCGCTGGCCGTGCTGATCTCGGCTTGCCAATCCATACCGTCGGTCGCCGTTGCCGACAACGCTTCGGCCAAGGCAGAAGTCAAGCCGGTCGATCCTCCAGTTGAAGCCAAGGTCGAAGCCAAACCTGAGCCCAAGGCCGAGCCTAAAGTTGAAGTCAAGGCTGAGGCGCCCAAGCCGGCACCTGATGCGGTCAGCATGATCACGCCGATGACCGAGCGCCAGCAAACCATCCGCGGCACCGGTTATGCCGTCATCAGCACCCAGAACCACAAGAACGGTGCGCAGCAGCGCCTGATGGCGATTCGTGCCTCCAAGCTGGATGCCTACCGCGCCCTGACTGAACAGGTTTACGGTCAGCAGCTCGATGCGACCACCACGGTGGCCGAGATGATGATCACCAGTGATACCTTCCGCACCCGCGTGCAGGGCATCATTTATGGCGCCGTGCTGGAATCGATCACGCCGATCGGTGACGATACCTACGAGACAACCTTGTCTCTGGACGGCCGCGTCGTCAATGACCTGCGCGTGCTGTATCTGCATCACCTGGCTGCACGTAACCGGTAATAGATCATGCGCTCCCCACGACTTCTGCCCCTGCTGCTCGCGCTGCCTCTGGCTTGTGCGGTGATCCCCTCGTTTGCCGATACCTCGGGCTTGCCGACGGATCCGCGCAAGCGTCTGGAGGCCTTGCAGCATGCACTTGTCGCAGCGGCAATGGACACCCAGACCCGTGTTCGCACGGCAGCCTGGGTGGACAGCACGGGGAAATTACATGAGAACACCCGCATCACCTCCGACATGAAGGTGCGCGGTGTGCGGGTGCAGTCTTACGTGAATGCCGAAGATGGTCCATCGGCCGCGATTGTGGCGGAATCCCGAGGCGCCACACCCAGCGAAGACATTTGCAAAGCCAATGTGCAGCGTTATCGCCGCGAGGCCACGCTGGAGACCGCACTTCGCATTACCACCAGCGGTGCAGACCGCTATCAGTGGGCGATGCTGATGGATCAGGCACGTGCGCGTCTGGTGTCGCGTGCGACCATCAACCGTGCCTGGCAATTGTCCACGCCGGCAAACATACCTTCAACGGCCTACGACCGCATGCTGGTGGGCGCTGTGCCCGACATCTCGCCGTACCACATGGTGATTGAGCTGCTGCCTCCCGGAGCGCTGGCCATCGAGCCCATTCGTCCCAAGCAGTCATTCCGCGAGAAGTCGGCGCAGATGGTCAAGACTGCCGTCAACTACGTCACTGATGAGCCAAGACGCAGCAATCCCGTGCCTTTTGTGATGCGTCTGTCCGTATACGAGCGCAGTAATCAGCGCTTGTTGTGGCAGGACGCTGTCCCTTTTTTCTTCCCGGAGCGGGAGCTGGTAACGACCAGTCAGCCGCTGCCGCCGGGCCTGCTGTCTGAGCTCGATCGCGTACTCGACGGCTGGCTCAAGAGCATGGACAATAATTTCTCCTGCCGCCCGCAGCAGTTCAACGTGTTGCAGGAAACACCGAACGGCTGGGTGATCAATGGCGGCCAGATCGCAGGCCTTTCGGCAGGCGACCAGCTTTTGCTGATGAACCGTGAACATCTGCCCGCCCGTATTCTGGAACCCGATAGCGCCCAGCATCTGGCGCTGGTGGAAGTGGTGAGTGTTGCCTCCGGACGCGCCGTGGTGCGCCAGCTCGCCGGCCCGGCCAGTATCACGCGCTCGGGTGACTGGGTTGCCACCCCTTTTTAACGAGGCACTGATTTTTTCAGCGTTTCCCTGAAATTTTGCGGAGAACAAAATGACCATCGCCCAACGCAAACTTCTGATCGCCGTGCTCGCACTGTTTTGCAGTGCTGGCGTGGCGGCTGCCGATGCGCCCAAGGCCGAACCCCCCAAGGACGCCAAGGCAGATCACAAGGATGAAAAGAAGGATGACAAGAAAGACGGCAAGGATGGGAAAGACGCCAAGGATGCCAAGGCGGATGCGCCTGCAGAGCCCGACTTGCCGTCCAAGCCTTACCCGACCAATGCGACGCCCAAGGCTTTCCAGCCAAAAAAAGATGCGGCACCCAAGGCCAATGCGGGTCAGGACAAGGCTGAAGACAAAGCTGCCGAGAAATCGGCCGATAAATCCAGCGACAAGACAGCGGCCAAATCGGGCGCAGACAAAACTGCTGACAAGCAAGCAGGCGAGAAGTCCGGCGACAAGCATGCTGCAGACAAGTCGGCAGATGCCCATGCGACAACCGGATCCAAGCATGATTCGAAATCGCCTAAGACGGCTAAAAAACATCGCAATAATCGCAATGCCCAGGCAAAAACACAGCCGCAGCCAGTCGCTCCGGCCATGGTAGAGCTGGCCCGTCAGGTGCTTGCCCAGCAGAAAAACCCGAGCTTGAAATCCTATGTGGTTCAGGCTCGCGACAATCTCGACAGCGTGATCCGCAAGACCATGCCGGCCAATCTGTTTGCGACCGACGTCTTCCGTCGGGCCTTTTTGCGCGCTAATCCCGCGCTGCTGACATCGGCCAACGTCAAGCTCAGTCCTGGTCAGGTGCTGCAGGTACCGGACGTATCCATGATCCGTGCCGTCGTGCTCTCCGAGGGTGGCAACAGCGCCGAGATCAACGACAGCAAGATCAGTTTGCATTCGAACGCACCGGTGGTCGCGCCGACCATCGCGGCTACCGCCAATGAGCTCAATCCTCCTATCGCGATTCCTCGTCTGCCGGTGAATGTCGCAGCCAGCGCCAATCCGGCACCGGAGGTGTCTCCGGAGGAAAAGAGGAAGTGGGTTCGCTACCCCTGACGCGGAGCGTCCCCTATGTTGTCCGGCCCTGAGCAGGCAGCCCTGCCGGGGCGACTCAACCCAATCTATCTCGAGGGCCGTCCCCTCCAGCTCGAAACGCCCATCGCCCAGCAACTTGGTCTGCGCGATGGGCAAATCGTTCAGGCCAGCGTCGAGCTGCGCGGCGAAGCGCTCAAGCTTCTTCTCAATGGCAAGCTGTTTGACTTGCCGCCTGCGCTCAGATTTCGTCCCGGTGACAGCTTGTTTTTACGCGCCTATCAGGGCGCCAATGGCTGGCTGCTGAAGATTTTCGATCCCGCCGCTCAACCCGTTGCAACGGCGGCTGCAGCCGCGCCCGCATTGCCCCCGGAGTCGCCGGCGGCCCAGATCAACGCCTCGCGCCTGGCAGCCTTGTCGCTGCGGCCACCGATGTCACCCACCTTGCTGGATTTATTCGCGCCGCGTCAGGCGGCAGCGCTTTTGCAAACCACAGCCAATCCTGAACTCGCGGCCATGTATCAGCGCATGCAGCTGTCCATGCGTGGGCTCTCTGGTGCCAGCCTGCAGGCCGCTGTGCTTGGTTCCGGTTTCTGGATGGAGGCGCTGCTCTCGCGTGGCCAATCGCCACCCGCTACCGACACCAAGGCCTGGCTTCGGCGCATGATTCGCGCGCTGGGTGACAAAGACACCTCGGTCGTTGCAGGTCTGAAAAGGGCGATTGATGACATCGAATCTGCGCAAGTCGAATCACTGTCTGCACAATCGCGCGGTGAGCTTTCCTTCGGCATGGTGTTGCCCTTTATGGATGCCAACCCGGTCCATGTGCGTTTTTTCCGTCCGGCCCGTCAGCCGGGAAGGGAAGCGCCACCGTTCTCGGTCGACATTCACACCGAAAATGAGGTGCTGGGCGAAATCTGGCTCAAGACGTCGATCACACGCGCATCCCATGTGGATCTGATGATGTGGGCACTCAAAGGCAGTGCAGTGAAACTGGCTCGCAAGCACAGTGATGCGCTGGGGCAGCGCTTGCGGCAGGCGGGCCTGACCATGGATTCCTTTCGCATTTTTCATGCTGCGCGTCCCAGCCTGCCCGAGGGCTGGTCACCACCGGCGGGTGCGATGCTGGACGTCTCCGCATGAAGCGCACCCGCGAAGCTGTTGCCCTCGCTTACGGCAAGCGCGAAGCGCCCGTCGTGACCGCAAAAGGTCGCGATGAATTGGCCGATGCCATCATCGCCGAAGCAAAAAAGCAGGGGGTTTACATCGCCCAGGACCGGGAACTGGTTGCTGCTTTGTCGCGGCTTGATCTGGAGCAGGAGATACCGCGCGAACTCTATGTCGCTGTTGCGGTCGTGCTCTCGTGGGCTTACTGGTTGCAGGGTATGAAGCCTGGTGACGAGAAGGGATAAATCAAACTTCCTCGTAACCGCGACCACCGCGCGAGCGCGCCATGCGGCCCAGACGATCGTAGACTTCGACGGAGGCGGTGGTCTCACCGCCATTCAGCGTTTGCAGAGTGCCGCGTATGGCATCGAGCTTGCGGGTGATCAGGATCTCATTGCGGCGATGCATGTCGCGGCAATCGGTGATCAGGTTCTTGAAGGTATCCCATTCCGGATCGTCCAGGCGATTCGATGCCGTGCCCACACCGGTCAGGCGGATGAGCGAATCAAATATCTGGGTTTTTTCTGGCTGTAGTGCTTCAAAAATATCGAGGTTTTGCTTCCGCAGCGCATCGAACTCCTGCTGCAAAAGCTGCTGCAGTGCCAGCCCATGCTCAAGCGCCGCCACCAGCTCGGGGCTGGGTACGGAGGCGGGTGCAGCGGTCATGGCGTCCAGCATCGGGAATCGGCTGATCAGTCGATCAGTTTTTCTATCGCAACGAAACTCTCGGCGATACGGCGCGCGTTCATCGGGTAGTTGCCATCGCGCAGCGCCTGCTTGATCGCCTCGACTTTTTCGCGGTCAAAGCTGGGCTCGGCCGTTGCACGCTTGGCGACTTCGGACAGCTCCAGCGTGTCCTGATTAGGGACGGGCGGCTTGGCGGCTTTGGTTGCCTCAGGCTGACCATCACCGGGACGCTCCAGCGCTCGGCGCTTGGTTTTCTCAAGGGCGACTTTGTCCAGCGCGGCACTGCCACTGAAAATACTGGATATCGGATTGCTCATGATGTTCTCTCACTTTCGGCCATCGGCCTTTTATTCCTGTCACAACGAGTATCGGATGTACTGTAAAAAACTTTAGGGAGATGCTGAATAAATTCTCGTTTTTTGGCGAGCCAGTGCAGCTGTGCGACGCAGAGTCGAGCAAAATCAAGGACTTAGCGCAATTAACCTGGCTCCAAAAGTTTCCGATTTTATTTAGTCAGTGCTTCCTTAACTTTCACTGCAAAAACGAGTGCCCGGTTAGGCATTCGGCGTCAAATTCATCTAACTTCCTCTAACTAAGCCTTTTCCTGTCACAACGCCACCTAAAATTCTTCCGGATTCGGCATTTCGCAATTTAATTTGCTCGCCCAGTCGCCCATCCTGCATTGCTTCCAGCCGCACTGAAATCTGAAATTCCCCGGCTTTGCCGACTGTCAGTTGGACCAGATCGCCTTTTTTGACCATGATCGCTGGTCGCAGGTCCACATTTCTGACCGGTTCGCCCGCGCGCAGGGCTCTGACGAGCTCCTGACCTTCCAGACCTGTGGCCTCAAGCAGATGCGACTTGTTGATTTTATCGGCATCCATCTTCTCCAACTTGAACATTTCAGGCTGCAATAGCTGGCCGGGCGTCAGATTGCTGGAGGCCACCAGCACCATCCGGGATTCCGGAACGGCCTGGGCTGGCGGGGTGCGTGTCTGCGCCGTATTGTTAGCCTGACCATTTGGACTTGATGGTTTTGTATTTGCCGGGGGCGTTTGAGTGGCTTGTACGAATCCTACCTTGATATAGAGCTGCCATGCGGGCTTGAGGCAGCGCGCTCTGACGCTCTCGCGGTTAACAAAAGGATAATCAAAAATGTATTGTGAGGCGCAAGGCTGAACAGCCACACGCTGATCCAGTGGGGCGATGGTCACTTGATCCACCGGCACCTCATTCTGCGATGCGACCCATTTTGCGGTCTCGGCCGCCAATGTGTCCGCTGGGCTGGCAGCTTGCACACCGGGCGTCGCTAGCAGACAGACGGCCAGCAGCCTCGCCGACAGTCGGCGGGGGCAGGGCATTGCAGCGGTTTTGTTCATCAGAGTCGGCATCATGTCATTGCTCAAAAAAGCTTTCGTTGCTTGATTCGGAGTCTCCTCGACTGGAACAGGCCTTGCTAATTCTCTTTTATCCGGGCTCATCACTGTTGAACTCCCGACAGGTATGGGCTTCAAAGCAAAAATAGTTCCAGCCCCGATAAAGGCCAGCCAACATGCAGATTCAAGCCAATAAAGCCCAGCTTGCCGCCAACACCACCGATGCCAACCGTGCTGCCGAGCGCAAGGCCAAACTGGGGGATTTCCGACAGGTTCTGGCGCAAACCAAGGAAGGTAATGGCCCAAGCGTAACGGTTCAGCGGGGCGATACCTTGATGGGTCTGACCCGAAACTACCTGGGTAATGCGGTTGGCCAGTTCAATAATGGTCAGATTCTGGAGATGGCCAAGACCATCGCCCGTGAAAACGGCATTGCCAATCCCAACCGCATCCTGCCGGGACAGGTGCTGAACATGTCACCCATGAGCACGATGGCGGCTCTGAAACTGCGGCCAGGCACGGTCGAGGCGATACAGTTGGCTGCTAATGCCAATGTGGAAACGCCGGTACTCGACAAGACGCTTGCGCGAGCCGTGGCCAAAGGCTTCCTGCCGGCCGATCAGCAGGCCGAGGTGCGCAACAAGATCCTGTCACTGGCCAGCGAGCATCGCTTCGCCCCCGACGATTTCGCGCGCATGACCTTAATGGAATCGGATGGCATGAACCCCAAGGCAAGCAATGGTTTTTGCCACGGCATCATCCAGTTCTGTGCCAACACCGGTGCGACAGGCGTTGGCTACGCCAGCAATCCGAAAGAGATACTGAATCTGTCCGTCATGGATCAACTGAATCTGGTGGACCGTTATTTCACTCGCACTCGCCTCAAAGAATACGGCCCCGCATCACTGGACAACCTCTATCTCACCGTCCTGACACCCGGCGCCCGCAGCGAACCCCGCGCCAACGTGCCTTTGAAAATTGCCGGACGTCAGGCGGCCTACTTATATGAAGGGCGTGATCCGAATGCCGGCGTCATTACGCGCAATTCGATCGTGAATGGCTTGCGGCTGAATGCGCAGCAGCGTCTGGGCGAGTTCAGTCAGACCGTCGCGAAAATCGAGAGCTCGGATTTGTGAGTATGAGTGACCAAGCTTCGATGCATCTTCAAAGCTGAAGGTGCGCGACGAAAGACGCTGGATCCAGCGTCGTTAATTAACCGATTGCCGCCCCACGGCAATCCTTTGCCACCAGAGGCAAAGCTTGCAGCGGTCAATCCTTGCCGCTCATCTCCTTAGACCTGACGTTATTTCCACAAAACAAGCGTTGGCACGACCTTTGCAATGGTCGGATCGACAGCTGGAAACTTGAGTGGAATGTCGGTAATCCGGCGACCACTCGGCAAGGAGAACGACATGGATGTATTGAGCAACGCCCTAGGCATACACGAGAAAGCACTGCGCGTGCGCAATCAGCGCATGGAGCTGCTCGCCCGCAATATCGCCAACGACGATACGCCGCACTTCAAGGCGCGTGAACTTGATTTCAAATCGGTGATGGCGGAATTCAAACCCAGCGACAACATGAGCTCCACGCACATGACGCACTTTCCGTATGCCGACGAGAACCCAGACGATGACGGCATGCGCTACCGCGTGCCGTTCAGTGCATCGGTAGACGGCAACACGGTTGAGCTGTCGGTAGAGCAGGCCAAATACGGTAAGGCAGCGGCTGATTATCAGGCCACCTTGTCCTTTCTTGAAAACCGCGTATCCAGCATACGCAAGGCATTGCGAGGAGAGTAATCATGGCAATGTCTATCGATAATATTTTCGGGATTGGCGGTACCGCGCTCAATGCGCAGCTGGTCCGAATGAACAACACGGCGTCCAATCTGGCCAATGCCGGTACAACCGCTGCCAGTGAAAAAGAAGCCTATCGCGGCAAGCGCACGGTATTCAAAGCGCTGATGGATGAAGAAATGATTCATGCCGGCGCACCCTACATCGGTGGCGTGAAAGTCGACAAGATCGTCGATGACACCAAGCCTATTCCCCGTGTCTACGACCCGAACAACCCGCTGGCCGATGGCGAAGGTTTTGTCTATCAGGCCAACGTGAACGAGGTTACTGAAATGGTGGACCTGATGGCAGCGTCCCGCTCGTATCAAAACAACGTTGAAGTCGTTAACACCGCGCGCGAGCTGATGATGCGCACGATCGACATGATTAAAGCTTAAGGATAATTGACATGGCCACCACCACCACCGGTGCAGCGACATCCACTTCGATGAACACGCTGCCGTCGAATATCAAGACCACGGCGCAACACAAGAAAGATCAGGAAAACGCGATCTTGAATGGCAATGGCGGCGAGATGGGCCAGACCGCGTTTCTGACGCTGTTCACCACCCAGCTGCAAAACCAGAATCCGCTCGATCCAATGGAAAACGAAGCCTTCGTTGCTCAGTTGGCGCAATTCTCTCAGCTGGAAGCCACGACCAAGATGTCGGACTCCTTGCAAACCCTGGTCAGTTCCATGTCGGGTGAACGCATGAGTTCCGCTGCCAGCTTGATCGGCAAAACCGTTGCTGTCTCTGATGGCAAAGCGATCAAGACGGGTGAGCCCGTTGAAGGTTCCGTAACCCTGGCCAATGACGTCGACAGCATCACGCTGAAAGTTTATTCGTCCTCTGGTGCGCTGGTGCGTACCGGTCAGATCGGCGCACAGAAAAAAGGGGAATACCCGTTCAGCTGGGATGGCAACGATGCTGAAGGTAATCAGCTCCCTGATGGCACCTATCGTATTGAGGCCACCGTTTCCCGCTTCGGCACGCCCAGCAAGGCGCCCGTGAGCACGATGGCCAGCGTACGCAGTGTCACAACCGATGCAGTCACCGGCGATTTGAAAGTCGAGCTCAATGACGGCTCGCTGGTCAGCCTGACTGAAGTCAAGCGTATTGGTAATTAAAGATAAAGAACAGATTCAAGCAATTCAAAGCGAATTTAAAAATAACCGCCCGCAAGCAATTCAGGAGAAGCAAATATGTCTTTCTATACCTCGTTGACCGGTCTGAACGCCGCAACCTCGCAGCTGTCCGTGACCAGTAATAACATCGCCAACGTGGGCACCACCGGTTTCAAGCGCTCTCGCGCTGACTTTGGTGACATCTTCGCGACCTCACCACTGCAGAAAGCCTCATCGGTGGTTGGTCAGGGTACTGCGCTCAAGCAGGTCAGCCAGGAATTCAGTCAGGGCAATATTCAATTCTCGGCAAACTCGCTGGATATTGCGATTACCGGTGATGGCTTCTTCCCGCTGAAATCTGCCGACGGTCTGCAGGATATCTACACCCGAAACGGTACCTTCTTGCTCAATGACTCGTATGCGGTGGTCAATGGTTCAGGCCAGGCGCTAATCGCAGCGTCGGTCGACTCCTCCGGCAAAGCTGACCTTGATAATTTGTCCAAATTGATCATTCCACGTTCAACCACCGGTGATGCTGTGGCGACCACAGACATTCAACTCGGCTTGAACTTGCCCGCGGATGCCAAGATCCCGACGTTGCCGTTCGACAAAAACGATCCAACCACCTACAACAAAACCACCGCGATTACCGTCTATGACGCGGGTGGTAACGACTATCTGGCCACGGTGTATTACCGTAAAACTCAGGTCGCCAAGCCTGAAGATCCCAGTAACAAATGGCAAACCTATGTTTACATTGGTGACACCAAGCTGCAGGAATTGCTGATTCAATCCAAAGATAAAGCTGGTGAGGCACAGTTCGTCAACAAATACGGCGAAGTGCGATCCGAATCGGACATTCCACCGCAGGATATTGCCCGTGGTGTGACCAAACTGTTCAACCTGGATGACCTGAAGAACCCGATTGCGTCAACGCCCGCCACCGCAAGAAGCGCGAGTCCGCTGCCAGTGCCTCTGGTAAATGAATGGAAAAACGGTATTGATTTTCCGGATCGTACGAATGCCTGGGTCGACGCCAACCCCACTAAAGGCGCCGTATTTTCTGATGTGAATGCGCAGTCCTATATTTTGAACACCCGTGCCACCATTGCTGATGATACGGCAGCCCAGCAAACAGCTCTGACCAAATTGGTGTTCGAACCGGAAGAGCGCGGCAATATTCTCAAACTCAGCATCGCTACCGATTCCTACGTCGGGGCAGATCTGGATGATCTAGTGTCCAAAGTCAACGCGGGCGGCCAGTACACAGCGACTAACGTTGCTGGAAAGCTGACCATACAGTTGACGGGTAACTCAGGTGACCCGACATTGATTGACGAAGATTACGAACTGACTGTGTTTGCAGCGACAGCGGTCGATAGCGCAGACATTCTTGAATCTACCTCAGGCGGTAATATTACCCAATTGCTTGTGCCCGTCTCGGATACAGACGAGTCCTATGCGATTGAGATTGGCAGCGACATTTTCTCCGGTGCGACACTGGAAGATCTGAAAGCTGCGATTGATGCCGATGGTCAGTATGCTGCAGCACTCAACAAGGCCACCATCACAGGCCCGAGTTTTGGCACGACGCCAGCGACGACTGACTTTACCAATTTTTCCATCACGATTGATGGCGTAGTTCAAACCATTACACCAGCACCTGCCTCTGCCAATCTGACCGCCTTGGCAGCTAATCTGAATACCCAATTGAGCGCGCTCGATGCCACTATGAGTGTTGCGCTCGTGGATGGCAATATCGTGGCTACATCATCTGACACTTCCAAGCGTATCAGTGCCATGACCTTAACCACGGCAGCCGTGGGCGCTGATGCAGGGACGGACGGTGGCGGTCAACTTACCATTACATTGGGCACTGCGACCGAAATCAATCCGAATTACTCATTCATCTCGGGTGTTAACGGTACACCGTCAACGGAGACCGCCAAGACCCAGAAAATTACCGAGCTCACCTTTACAATTGATGCTGGGACGGGTGCTACAGACCCGGGCATGCAAAGTCTGGTGCTGACCATCGGTAATGATACCTACACGGGTGAGGATGTTGCCACGCTCGAAGAAAACATTAATCGCGCCGGCAAGTACACCGCTACGCTCGATACCACGGCCAATACCCTGGTCATCGGCCTGACGGGCGAAAGCGGTGACCCGACACTGATCAACAGCAGCTACAAGCTCAGCCACATCACGGGTTCTTTGCAAGCCGACACGATGACCGGCCTGGCGAGTGAAATCAACGTTGATGAAACGCTGGAATATGAAGCCTCGGTCAATGCAGCAGGTCAGCTGGTGCTCAAGCCCAAAGATGGTGTGAATCCTTTTGTAATTCCCGAATTTTCAATGACAGCCTCATTTGCTGATGGCTTCGAGATTCGTCCAGAAAGCAAAACCACCAGCAGCATGAGCTACAAAGTGCAGTATCTGAGCGATACATTCACCCTGGATTTGGGATCTGAGCGTTATCAGGGCGTATCGATTGACGAGCTTGTGGATGAAATCAACGGCGTGTCACAGGTATCTGCCGATGTTGCTGATTTTACTGAAACTCTGACCGGTAGCGACATCACGACCCTGCGCGTTGCGGTGGATTCGGATGTTAAAGATCTAACTATGACGTTCGGTTCAGCTCCCAATGAAATGACATTTACTGGTTATGACATTGGCAGTTTGATCAGTGCGATCAATGCTGATGGAACCTATACCGCTGTTGCTACCTCCAGTGGCATGACCATAGAGCCGGGTACCGCAACCGCGATTGATGCCACGTATGCACTGGACTATCTCAGCAAAGACACGAATCGTATTTACGATGCGACCACCACCGGCAACACAGATGGCAGTACGACCATCACCATCAATGCTTACGGTACGGGTGCCACCATTCCATCGATCAGCTCGCTGACCGCTTCGGCTTTGGGTGTGGAGACAGGCGCTGACGATATTGTGTTTGACCTGAATGTCGACGGATCAGCAACGCCTGTTACGGTTGATCTCAGCTATCTGAAAGATCTGACCACGACAAAGAAATTCACCGGTATCGAAATCGCCCGAGAAATCACCAATGTGATCAATAAATCCTACGGTGATCAACGCTATTTTGACTTTACGGCATTCAAGCCCACCGAAGATTCTACCGAAGCCGATATGTTCCGATTGACGGTGGGTGGTGTCTCCAAGCCTATCGTCCTCACCGAAGGACAGTTTGGTATCAAGGATTTGTCGGCTGTTACCCTGGAGGATGCAATCTCTGCAATTCAGGGGGTGGTGGACAAAGAAGTTGAATTCCCGTCGCCCGTTACCGTTGGCTACGACCCAGTACGCCAAACGTTCACCTTCAAGCCGGATGACGAAGTCGATGTCTCTATTCGCTCGTATACCACCTCCCGCAATGACTTGTTTGGTCTGAGTGATGTTGAATCAACAATCGATCCGGATACAGGCAGCTGGGGTAAATCCGTACTGCCCAATGGCAGCATGGTTGTGTCTGCGGAAGATCAGCGCTATGGCGTCGAAGTGAAATTCGACGAAACCACGGGTGAGTTCACGATCAGCTCAGGTACTACCGGTGACACATCCAGCATCTCTATTTCCAAATCATCTGCGCTGGCGAACTATTTGTTTGGCTTTGTACAGGGCGACATCGCCACGGAAGTCGATACCTCATCGACACCGCTGCGCGGCATTACCTCCACGTCCGCAGAATTGAAAGGTAACGCCATCGGTATCAACCTGGATAACAAATTCCGGGTTGATGGATCGAATAATCAGTTCGTCGTGACAGTCGATAACGTCACCGGCCTGATCACCATGCCCGAAAAAACCGACTACACGATGGAGGAATTCCGTCAGGCGCTGGAAGATCGCATCAATTCGCTGGCAGATAACTTTGGCCGTACCGTGAACGGTGTGAAGCTCGATATCGTGACCAATCCCGGTACCAACACAAAGAGCTTTGTCTTCAAGACAGGTACGACCGGCGACGATTCCTTCCTCAAGGTGTCGGCCAACAGTATCTGGGGTCTGGACGGCTTGCCCAGTGCGCGTGGAACGACCAGCCGCTGGATTGAGCCACCGCAGGCACAAAATGCCGACGGCTTTCCCTTGTACGTGGACCGCGATGGTTTGGAAACCTCGGATCCGGGTACTTTCTCTGAAGATGAAACGCGCGATCTCTGGTCGCCAATCTTCCTGGACAAAGGCGAACTGACCTTTGACACCGCAGGTAACCTGAAGTCACCACTCGAAGCGATTGCGTTCAAATCGACCACCATCGGTGATTCCGGTGCGACCTTGCAGTTCTCGATTGATTACGTTTCATCGACCCAGTACTCGTCGCCTTTCTCGGTACTCAAGCAGGACCAGAACGGTCGCCCTGAAGGCGATCTGATTGGTGTGGATATCGGTGACGACGGTCTGGTGTCGGCTTCCTACTCGAATGGTTCGCAGAAGTCCCTGGCAAAGATCGTGCTAGTGAACTTTGCCAGCCCGACGGGTTTACGACAGATTGGTGATGCCAGCTACTACGCAACGTCCAAATCAGGTGATGCGAAGTACGGTGAAGCCGGTTCGGCTGGTTTTGGTACGGTCCGCGCGGGTGCACGTGAACGGGCGAACGTTGACTTGACCAACGAACTGATTGAGCTGATCACAGCGCAACGTAACTTCCAGGCGAATGCCAAAGCGATTGAAACCAACAATACGCTGACGCAGGCCATTATCAACATCCGTAGTTAATACGGCAAAGTAACCGGAGTCTGACATGGACCGTTTAGCCTTTACCGCTATGGCGTCGATCAATGAGCGACGCCTGCTGCGTGAACAGCTCAATAACGAGCTGGCTAACGTGTCGACTGTCGGCTTCAAGAAAAGCTTCGAAAGCGCCATGGTGGCGGTCAAAGCCAAAGGTGACGGTTTCGACACGCGGATTCAGCCTTTCATCGACAAGATGAATGCAGTCAACCTCGAGCCCGGCGCCATCATGGCCACCGGTAACAAGCTCGATGTCGCATTGCTCGATAAAGCTGTTCTGGGTGTGCAGGCCAAGGATGGCACGCTGGCATTCACTCGCCGTGGTGATCTGCATCTCAACAGCAATGGCGTGCTCGAAAATGGCTCGTTCCATCCGGTGTTGTCCGACGATGGAGTGCCGATCACGATTCCGCGGGGGTTTGATGTACAGATCACGCGTGAAGGTGATGTCTATGCGCGTGATCCGGCTCAGCCAGCACCCGCAGTGCAGATTTTGGTGGGAAGACTGATGCTGCGCGATGCCAGCCAGATCGTTTTCCAGCGCCGGCCCGACAGTCTCTTTACCCCGCAACAGGAATTCCGTCGCGGTAATGGTGATTTCGCCAATGGTCCGGCCCAACCCATCATCGCGGTGGGCGCACTCGAGAGCAGCAATGTCAATCCGGTCACTGCAATGGTCAAACTGATCGATTTCTCGCGTTCATTCGAGACACAAGTAAGAACAATCAAAGAAGCAAAATCGCTCGACGAGTCCGGTGCCAGCATGCTCCGTACGCGCAACTAATGCACTGACAGAATAGTTTAAAGAGAGGACATCATGGACGCATCAATGTGGGTAGCCAAGACCGGTCTGGATGCACAGCAGACCCGACTAAGCGTTATCTCGAATAACCTGGCTAACGTCAATACCACGGGCTTCAAGCGCGATCGTGCGATGTTCGAAGACCTGCTGTATCAAAACGTTCGTCAGGCCGGTGGTCAGACAGCGCAGACAACACAGGCCCCGACGGGCTTGATGATTGGTACCGGTACCCGCATCGTTGCGACTGAAAAAAATCATGCGCAGGGCAACATGATTAATACGCAGAACGCGCTCGATATCGCGATCGCCGGTGAGGGTTTTTTCCAGATCACCATGCCTGACGGTACCACCGCCTACACGCGCGATGGTTCCTTCAAGCTCTCCAATGTCGGACAGCTGGTCACCGCGACGGGTAATCCGCTGGCACCCCCCATCGTCATTCCAGGCAATGCCTCATCGATCACGATTGGTGAAGATGGCACCGTGAGTGTGGAGATTTTTGGTGGCGGCGGCGCGCAGCAGCTGGGTCAGATTCAGGTAGCGCGTTTCGTCAACGCCGCTGGCCTGACCCCTATGGGCGGCAACCTCTACAAAGAAACCGTCGCCAGTGGCGCACCTCAGTTACTGAATCCGGGGACGCAGGCAGCCGGTACGCTGCGTCAGGGCATGCTCGAGGCGTCTAACGTGAACGTGGTCGAAGAAATGGTCAACATGATCGAGACCCAGCGTGCGTATGAAATCAATTCCAAAGCCATCTCCGCAGCCGACGGCATGCTGCGCTTCCTGAATAACAACCTGTAATAGAAAACGGACAGGACTCTCATGAACAAGCGCACTCATAACACGACGACCGTTGCAGCACTGGCTATCACAGTCCTGATGGCTGGCTGTGCAGGACCCATGCCCATTGCTCACACACCGGAATTCGCGCCGGTCACACCACTGCCACGCGATGACAACAAACAAGTTACAGGTGCGATTTTCGCGACTGACAGCACCGATCTCTGGCAGGCCAAGCGCCGTGATTATCGCGTCGGTGACATCATTACGGTGTTGTTATCGGAATCAACACAAGCGGCTCGATCGCTCAACAATGAAACCAGCCGTGAATCATCCAACGATACGGTTCCCGCTGGTCTTTCAACAGCAATACAAAGCGCCAACGTGACCTTCAATGGCAACAAGCTACTGAATGGAATCAAAACCGATGGCGCCAACATTTCCAACAAAGGTACCGGCGTCGCAGATCAGAGCGCTACGCTCTCAGGCTCAGTCGCCGCGACGGTGGTCGAGGTACAAGCCAACGGCAATCTGGTCGTACGCGGCGAAAAGCAGCTGTCACTCTCCGAAGGCGGCGAGGTAATTCAGGTCTCGGGTGTGATTCGTCCCAATGATGTCAGTGCAATCAACACGGTGCAGTCGCGTCGTCTGGCCAACGCGCAGATCACGTACCGCGCTGTGGGCGATCTCGCCAACGCAACGCGGGCGGGGTGGGGTACCAGCTTCCTGTATAAATTCTGGCCGTTCTGAGGAAAATTTTCATGAAATTCTCCCTTAAACGACTTATCGGCACGATTGCCTTAAGCTTGATAGTGATGCAGCCTGCACAGGCTGATCGCGTCAAAGATCTCGCTTCCGCGGCTGCGGCCCGCAGCAATCAGCTGGTCGGTTACGGCATCGTGGTTGGCCTGCAGGGCACCGGCGATGGTGCGCAGGTGGCCTTCACGGTGCAGACCATACGATCCATGCTCGTCAAGATGGGTGTGGGCCTCGATGGTCCTTTGTCCGACTTTGAAAGAGCCGCAGCAGCAGCAGGGCGTTTTGATGTGCAGAATGCTGCTGCCGTGATGGTCACTGCCGAATTGCCCGCGATGGCCAAACCCGGTCAGCGCATCGACATCAACGTTGGCACCCTCGGCAAAGCGAGCAGCCTGCGCGGCGGCACACTCATTCTGACCAGTTTGCGTGGTGTGGATGGTGAAGTGTATGCCCTGGCTCAGGGTCAGGTGAACACCACGGGTATCGATGCCAGTGGCGCCGGCTCCAAAGTGGCTATCGGTGTGCCAACGTCGGCACGCATCCCGAACGGTGCCACCGTCGAGCGGATGGTGGACACGCCTTTCGATAAATCCGATTTCATCGTGCTCAACACGCGCGATCAGGATTTCACGACCACGCGTGCCATCGTGGACGCGATCAATAAAAATTTTGGTGCCGGTACAGCTAATGCCATGGATGGTGTATCCATCTCCGTGCGTGCTCCGGCTGACATGTCTCAGCGCGTTACCTTCATGAGCATGATCGAAAATCTGGACGTCATTCCCGGTGAAGCACCTGCGCGTGTGGTGGTCAATTCACGTACGGGTACTGTCGTCATTAGCCGCAATGTGAAAGTCACTGCAGCGGCGGTGTCACATGGCACGATCTCGGTCGCGATTGCAGCGACCAATGAGGTCAGCCAGCCCGGCGCTTTTTCAGGTGGGCAGACGGCCACCAATCAGAACGCTAATGTCGCGGTCACTGAGCCGAACAAACCCATGTTCCTGTTCCAGGCCGGTGTGGATCTGAGACAGATTGTGGATGCGATCAATCAAGTCGGGGCATCCCCCTCGGCGCTGATTGCGATTCTCGAAGCCCTGAAAAGCTCCGGCAGCCTGCGTGCCGAGCTGGTGGTGATCTGATATGACCGACGGCCTCAACAATTCGACACTGCAGTCCTCGATCGACTTCGCCGGTATGGCGAGTCTGCGCGGACAAGCGCAGCAGAAAACCGACAAGGCAACGCGTGAAACCGCGACCCAGTTCGAGGCCCTGTTCATTCACGAGATGTTGAAGACCATGCGTCAGACCATTGAGAAGAGTGATCTCAATGGTTCGGACGCGGAAGATACGTTTCAGGAGATGTATGACCGCGAGCTGTCTCAACAGCTTGCCAAGCGCAACACGCTGGGTGTGGCTGACATGCTGGTCAAGCATCTCGATCGTGCCAACGCACCCCAACCGACATTGGATGCCAAGGCGCAGCCGATGCCACTCAGTCAGGTTCAAGAAGGTATGGCCGTGCAACGCACTCAGTCATCATTGCCGCTGGTGCGTCCCGATAAATTCACACTCAAGCCCGGACGCGTTGCGCCCGTGCCAAACACTGGGGCTGAATAATGAGTGACATGCTCACCATTGGCAGCAGCGCCGTCGCCGCTTATCAGCGTGCGCTGGGCACAGTCTCCAACAACATCGCCAATGTCGGTACCGAAGGCTATGTGCGTCAAGAGACCTCGATGGCCGAGAACATGCCACGCCAGCAGGGCAAGATTTATCTTGGCACCGGCGTGAGTGTGGCGGGGATCAAGCGGGCATATGACCAATTCCTCGAGCAGAATCTGCGTAACAGCACCAGTGAGATGAATACGCAGGGTCCGATGGTGGATTATGGAAATCGGATCGTCGATATCATGGGTAGCGACACAGTCGGTCTGCCGCCGGCCCTGGATAAGTTTTTTGGTACTGCACGCCAGCTGTCGGTAGATCCGGCTTCGACGATTTTACGTGGGCAGTTCTTGCGTGATGCCGACGGACTGGCGTCGCGTTTCCGCGAGTTATCGACCCAGATGCAGGGAGTGGACACCGAGACACGCGAAGCAATTGCTTCAAAAGTCGCTGAAATAAACACGCTGGCAGGCCAGATCGCGACGGTGAACAAGCAACTGGCTGGCAAACCTTTTGTTGAGAGGCAGCCGCCCGATTTACTGGATCAGCGTGATCTCTTGCTAACCAAGCTGTCGAAGTTAGTTAGGGTGAATGTAACAACTGCGGTTAACGGAAGTGTTGGCGTCAGTATTGGCAACATTTCCGGTGCAGGCCAGATCGTGAATGGCGATCGATCCGTTAGTCTGGCGGTTAAATTCGACGAGACTGACCTTTCACGCGTCTCGATTATTGCAGACCCGTACGGTAAAGCACCCGAAGAAATAATTGGTATCAACAGCGGTGAGCTGGGTGGTCTGATGGGCTTTCGCGAGCAAGTGTTGCAGCCAACATTTTCCTCCTTGGATTTCCTGGCAACGACCGTCGCCAAGGAGCTCAATCAAATTCACCGTAATGGCATTGATAGTCGGGGTGAAGTAGGCAAGGATTTGTTTCGGATTGCTCCGGTCATTCATACTGATCCGGCAACGGGCACTCGGACTGAAATTGATCGTCCCGCAGCTGGTATTTTTGTCGCGCTCGAGGATACAGCGAAAGTCGCTGCAGGTGCTCTGTTTCGCGTGATTGAAAATGAAAACAATCTCAGCAATGTCGATGCGACGCTGAGCTATTCCGCTAGCTATCCGGATGAATCCAAAGTACAGCCTCTATCGCAGGTATTAAAAAATAATGCGCATCCCTCAGCAGGGATTGCGGCACCGCGGGACAGATTGCTGGGTCAAATTCCCATAGGCAGCAATAATTGGTCACTGTTCATGGACGGTGCCACCGAGGGTCAGCAGCTCCAGATATTTACGCGCGATGGGCGTCAGCTGCTGGGTGGCCCGATCACGGATGATGTCGAGCGTAGGGCCTTGATGACACCGGCGAATGGATTCATTCCGGGTTCGACTTACTCGACTGACTACCTGAATCTTTCGGGAGATGCCGGCTACAAACAGATGTCTTCGTTCTATGGCCTTATCAGCAAGCCCATCGAACAGTATGACAACGGGACACGCTTTACCCCCGAGCACAACGTACTGCCATCATTTATTCAACACAGTATCCAGACTGGTGATTCCATACCCGCTGGTTTGCCGGAAATCAGTGCCAACCAACTTACCATCAACGGTCGTGTACTACCGAGACTCTTGCCTACCTCGCCTGCACAAACTCTGCAGGCCAGCGATATGGCTGCTTGGATGATGCGTGCAACGCAAGACATGACGCCGCCGATTGGCGTGAATGCGTTAACCACGACGCCCGAATTGGATCTTGATCCGGAGGCCGGGATATTCATCAATGGTGCGGCTATTGGCGCCTCAATTGGGCGTACATTGGCCGAGCTGCGAGACCTGATCAATGGAACATTCGGGAATGAAACCAATGTAGTCGCCGAGCTGGATGACACTGGTACTAAACTGATTTTGCATAATGCCGATGGTTATGGTGGTAACGACATTCGTATCGGTACCATGGATGATGACGGAAAACTGCTTGCTCAGACAGATTACAAGGGCACGCTTAACTTTGGTGAAGACGATGCTATCAGCATTGGTTATGGCGCCGCGGGACGGGCGGGCGATCTGAATGTTCTGGGCACGCCAGTTGGTATCTATTCGACCAGTCTCTATCCGACTCTGCTGCTGGAGGCAGGCATTGAGAGTGCCAGAATCCCGTCGACGGTAGATGCCATTGCAGGTAATACCCTCACACTCAACGGAGTCGCACTGGGCGAGCTGGATCTTGGACGGCGCTTGTCCGTTCCTGATATGGTGAACTGGTTGAATGCGACTGGTACCGCATTGGATCCGCAGGTATTTGCGAATGGTTTCAATGAAATTCGTATACCGAATGCGAGCATAGAAAATGGCCTGACCAAGCCCTTGTATCTGAATGGCGTAAAAATTTCCGGCTCCGCGACAGGTGGCAGCTTTGCGTCTGCCGAAGATCTTGCGGATGCCATCAATACCTCAGACACCGGCCGCGTGGTAGCGACCCTGGACACACAGAGCCTCACAAAGGGTCTTGTCATCAATGGCGTCACGCTGACGGGTTTAGAGCCGGATGGCAGTTTCACTGACCGGCAAGATCTGGTGGATCAGATCAATGCGGCGACCGACACCACCGGTGTTACAGCCACACTGGACCCTGACACTGAAGAGATTGTTTTAAGCAACGAGGACGGTGAGGACATCGTCATCGGCGATTCCGACGAGGGCAACGCTCTGGGCGTTACCAGTGGCACTTATTCAAAAATATACGCCCGTGTGGATTCCGATGGCACGTTCATTCTGGCGAATGGCAGTGGCGCCGATATCCGTGTCAGCACGCTTACCGGCGGCAGCAATGCACTGGGTCTGGGGAACGGTAGTTTCAAAGGACAGCTGACGCTGGCATCGGAAAAGGAAATTCGTGTCGGCTTTACCGATGAGGCCATTGGTAACGGCCCGGCTGAATTGGCTAAACTGGGATTGCGCACCGGCGCCTATATCGACGGTGCCGTTACGGAAGATTTGCTGGTCTTTGTATCCGAGGGGTCGGCGACTATCGCAGGTGCCTACGATGCCACAATGGCTGATCCGGCCACCCTTAATGAGGCAAGACTTACTGCGCTGCGCGCAGAAAAATACGACATTCAGTTCACAACGAATGATCAGTACCAGATTACCTGGAAAAATCCAAGCAATGGTCTGGTTACCGTTTTGGCGGAACGTGTTTACGATCCGATGGCGGGCATTGAATATCGGGGTCTCAAATTAACATTGAATGGCCCACCGGCAGCCGGCGATAAATTTGTTATCGATGGCAATCAGGACGGTACTGGCAATAACCAAAATATGCTCGATATCATCGCGTTGGAAAGAAAGGCGGTGATAGGCGGTGTCGAAGGCAAAACAATTTCTCAGGCTTACATAGAAGAAGTAGGGAAGGTCGGTAACTTCTCGAGTCAGGCAACCATCGCGCAGAAGGCACTTCAGGTCGTCAACGACCAGGCAATCGAGGCGCGTGACAAAGTATCTGGCGTCACGCTTGATGGCGAGGCAGCCGACCTGATTCGTTTTCAGCAAGCCTATCAGGCAGCCGCAAAAACGATTCAGGTTGCGGGAACCTTGTTCGATTCGATCTTGCAGGCAAGCCGTTAACTAGGAGTCCGAAGTCATGCAAATGTCAACCAATCTGAAATTTGATCGCGCGATTGCGCAGATGGGTATCACGCAGGATCGTCTGGCGAAAACCCAGATGCAACTGACGACGACAAAAAAAATCAACAAGGCGAGCGATGCGCCGGATCAGTCGGCACAGATCACGCGCCTGAAATCGGCAATCACGCGCCAGGAAAATTACGTCAGTACGATCAACCAGATCAAAGACAAGATGTCGCAGCAGGAAACGACAGTCGATAATGCGAGTACGGTGCTGATCCGGCTCAAGGAGCTGACAGTACAGGCAGGAAATGATACCTACGGCGCTGCTGATCGAAAATCGATTGCCATCGAAGTTGGTCAATTGCGCGATCAGCTGCTCTCGCTGGCCAACACGCAAGATATTGATGGCAACTATATCTTCTCTGGAACGCGCGTCGGTAAGGCTGCATTTGATACGGATGAAAACGGCAAACTGGTATACACGGGTGACCAGACTGTCAGCGTGACTGGTATTGCGGATCAGTCCTCGGTAGATACCAATCGGGCCGGCACGCGTCCCTTTGACAAAATCGTACGCACCGGTGATGACGGCAAGCCCATTCCGGTCGGATTTTTTCAGGTAATTGATGACTTGTCCGCAGCGCTGCAGTCGAATAATGGCGTCAATATCCGTCGAGCAGTCGGCGAAGTTGAAACACTACAGCAGGGGCTCTCTGATAGCCTCGCTAGTATCGGTGCGGCAGTCAACAAGCTTGACAACCAGGTGAGTCTGGCCGAAGAAAACATGCTGCGCATGAAAACCACACTCTCGCAGGCCGAGGATACGGACTACACCGAAGCTATCACCAGAATGAACAAGGATATGCTGGCTTTGGAAGCAGGGCAGAGCAGCTTTGCAAAGATTTCGCAGCTAAATCTGTTTGACTACATCCGCTGAGGATGACTTGAGTCGTTAAAGAAAATTCGTCATGAACCGATCTCCAATCAGCAGCATTGTGAGCCGACCGTGATTTCGTAGAAAAAAGGATAGCAAAGTGGCACTTACGTCCGGATCAGTTTCTAACTCGACATCATCGACGAGCGCTGCATCGCAAGCAACCAAAAGTGCAGCGACGAGCCTGATCACCAAGCTGGGTACCGGCTCGGGTGTCGATATGGGGTCGCTCGCCCAAAATCTGGTGGACGCAGAAAAAGCCCCCCGTTCTGACAGTATCAACCGCAACATTTCAAAAAGTGAAGCCAGGATATCGGGTTACTCAGCGATGATGGCATCGCTGGGTATGGTCAGATCAGCATTTGAAGCATTGCAATCCCCCTCCAAGGTCGACCTGGTTGCAGCGACCAGCAGCCTGCCATCTGCCGTAGCGGTCACTTCGACCACGGGTGCGTCGCCCGGAGTGCATGAGATCGAGGTAAAGCATCGAGCCCAGGCTCAGCGCAGTTTGTCACCGAGATTCAGTTCCGAAACCGTCTCTCTCAACGGCGGCGACCGATTCATTTTGCGTCTGAATATGGATGGCAAATCCAAAGGTATTGAAATTCCGGAGGGGAAAACAACACCCAAAGGTATCGTGCAGGCGATCAAGGATGCCAACATCGGCTTGAACGCGCAGCTGGTCAACACAGGTGACGGAAGCGCCTCCCCCTACCAAATTGTGGTCACCGGCCCAACGGGTGCCAAGAACAGTTTCACCTTCACAACCGACGATGGTACTGGCGTAAGTGAACAACAGACAATCAGCTTTCGCAATGCCGTGAGTAGCGGAACCCTGAATATTGGAGGGATCACCGTTGACGTTACTCAGGGTGAAACCAAAGAGGTAATCACTGCAAGGGTAAAAGCTGCGCTTGATGCGGATGCTCTGAAGAACGGAACAGGTCGGATTTTTACTGACAATACCGATGGAACGCTCACGATTACCTACGCTGCTACTGAGGGTGATGTTCCTGCTGAGGCCTACACTGATGCATCGAATTCGATCACGGCAGTGTCTACTACCCGATCATTCGTTGCAGGCGCTGAGTTAACCACGGGCGCAACCAAGACACAGAAATGGACATTCGGTGCTGCCACTGAGCCTGGAACCGTTACGATTAATCCGAGTGGATCGCTCGCCTTTTCGGCTGTTACCGTCAACATTGCTGCTGGTGATACTGCTGCAGTGATCACGCAAAACGTCAAAGATGCGCTTGAAGCCTCTGCGCCGGGGCGCTTTTCAATAGCTTCTGATGGTAGCTTGCAAGTGAACTATACCGAGGCTGACGGCGACGCTTCACTGGCATTTTCGATAACGCCCGATGATTCGAACAAAACGTCCGCAGATGTGATGGCCGATCCTTCTGAGACGGTGACGCAAGCTTATATCGCCACGACCTCGCCTACCACACTGAATTTCTCGAACCGTCTCCAGTCGGCAGGCGATGCCGAGCTGGTCATTGATGGCATAACAATTTTCAGGTCTGAAAATGTTGTCAGCGATGCGGTAGCAGGATTAAAAATAGATCTGCTAAATGTTACCCAAGCAAATGCACCTGCAGTCATCACGCTCAACCGTGACACAGAAGCATTGAAAGAAAAAGTTGCCGCTCTGGTCAAGTCCTACAATGATGCGATGTCTGACTTTGCCATTCTTTCAGGACCTAAAAATAAAGATGATCCCGAGGACGTCTATAGCGGGTCTTTGGCAAATGATTCGACCATCAGATTGGTCAAAACGCAGGTTCGGGAATTGTTTCTCGGTAATTCACGCTCTCCAGGGAAAAGCTACAGTGCTTTGCGCGATCTTGGTGTGTCGATAGACAAAACTGGTGTTCTGCAATTCGATCAGAGTAAATTTTCGGAGGCAACTTCCAAGAATTTCGATGATGTTGTTACTTTTCTGACGAACAACACCGAGACCAAAAGCGCCTTTACCTCGGCGGCGCAGGGCCTGGCGGGTGATGCGGTCAAACGCCTCAATGATATGACGCGCCCGACGGGATTCATTCAATCACAAGCATTCAGCGCACAAAAAGACGTCGACCGGTACAAGCTCGATCTTGAAAAGCTGGATGAGCGGATGAAAAAACTTCTGGAGCGGTACACAAAGACCTTTTCTACGCTGGACAGCTTCGTTGGTCAGGCAAATAGCACCATGTCACGCCTTAAATCTACCTTCGATGCCATGAATGGTAGTAATAAATAAAGAGACATCGAATCAATAAAATCGGCAAAATTGACGGTTTATTGAATCAGAATACAGCTTCGCTAAGGAAGCACTGATCAAATTGAACCAGAAATTTTTCAGCAAAATCAATCGTGATGAATCATTGATTTTGCTTGGCCCCGCGTCGTACAGCTGCGCTGGCTCGCCAGAAAACGTGGATTTATTCAGCGTCTCCCCAAGCCGGTCGTCATTTAGAACGGCTTGTGATTCTGAATAGCGGCAGAGTCGAGGGGATTTACCGAGAAATCAGTTCCTCTGATGATGCGCTGCCCTAACTTGTTATGCCCTGCCTTTTTTGATTTCCGTATGACGATGACTGAGTTTCTAAACTCTACGGATTCAATCCATCCATCCGTAATAAACTCGGGTGTATTCTGTAGAAAAAAGGTCGACAAATGTGTTTGAAGCGATGATTCGTTATGCCACCACTCATAGCTCACAACGTCGACAAGTTTCTTGAAAAAAGCAATGGCCGATCTTTCATTGCCAATTCCCCCCCCAAAGGCCTGGTGATACAAGGTATGCGTGTCTTCAATGACATAGATGCCGCCAGGTTGAACTGCAGGGAAATAAATCAGAAATGAGTTAATGACATCCAGGGATACATGCGATCCATCATCAATAATGATGGAGAAATCAGTGCTGAGCTGAAGAATTTCCCTTGCTACCTGCTCAGTATTTGCGTTACCCACTACAACAGAGATTCTCTCGTCGCTGTATTTTAAATTTCTGCAGCCCTCATTGATGTCGCAGCCAATGAATATTTTGCCTTTTGTGAAATATTCAGCGTAAGTCTCTAATGACCCTCCGTTCTGTACGCCGATTTCCAACATTGTTACAGGGTTTTTTTTCAGCGGTGTGAATAGCTCATCATAGAAATCAAGATACGATTCCCATTTGTCACTTGCCTTACCTTGTTTCTTTTCATGAATAGTGGCAAAAGTGCTTTTCTTACTGGTCATAAAATTCTCCGTTACGCACAATCATGCGCGCCTGTCTGAAAACATGCTTTAGATATTGGTTGCTGTTACGGGCATTTATACTACCTGACGATCGATATATTTCAACTTTAAAGATAAATTTTTACATAACGGGTGGATAGTATGAAATTGCGTTTCGTATTCGCCAGTACATGTCTATATAAGCCGTATCCAGAGTCTCTCTGTATTTTGATTTCATCAGGTCACAAGTCTGGAGCATGTATCTGGTTTTCTGGTCATCGCTGAATATCCGGGAAAAAATAGGGCGCGCGCTACTTTGATCTGCCACCAGCACTCTATAGCGACCGTCGGCCAGAAGAAGGCTGCTGAAACGCTCCTGAATGAAGGTTTTCATCGGGTACTGATTTATGTTGGAGCCATAACTGGTTGTTTTTGTGAATTCCGGGTGCTGATCCGCATTGGTTTCCACATACGAGAAAAATTTCTCCGCCAGGTCATGCCAAGCTGTCCAAAAATCTTTTTTTGCAATAAGGTAGTTCGAAAAAACTGAGTTGGCAGAGTCAGTGACGATACTTCTGAGATCTGTATTGAAACCATACTGAGCTAAAAAATTCTGGGTCAGCGCGGTTAATCCCGGGTGCCAGACCTCGCCTTGCTCCCACGGATTGAGAAAGTAAGCAAGTTGATCCCAGGCGGTACTAAAAATGGCGACATCGGTAGACTCGTCGTTTTCTTCTATTGCTTTCAGAACGGTGGCTGAATCAATGCCAGTTTTTTCAAAAAATTTCGGGGACAGAAATCCGTACCATGCACCTTCTTCCAGTGCATTGTTCCGCAGAAAGTTCAGTATTACCCAAAACTCGAACCAGTCACTATGCTTGCTATTCGTATTGTCAATGGGAATAAAGCCGGGTTGTATTTTGGCGCGTGATGTGGCGTCGTAAAATATTTGGTAAACATAAATTTTTTTCATGGTGCGAGTTTTCGTTTTTCGTATTTTTTCGCAATGACGATTTACCGGGATTTTGTTTCTTGTACAGCAAAAGAAATGGCATCACCAAAATCCTTTGTGAATTTTTCGGCGTTGAAGAGAGGGCTTGTTGTCCTTGATGCCAGCATTTTTTCTTTTATTTCTCTTATCATTGATTTGTTTTTGCCGATTTCAATCGCCTTGTTTTCATATGATGCGATGTCTTTCACAATGAGTTCCTTGAGGCCTATGGATTTCATGACGTGCGCGGACAGTCTCGACATCATGGTTCGGCCAGGCTTGGTCAGAATCGGCAAATTCGCAATCACTGCATCGCGAGCGGTGGCACCATTGCCGTAAGGTGACGTATCCAGAAATAAATCTGCTAGCGCAAGTTGCGATCGGTATTGTGCAGGATGTACCCGTTGGCTGAAATGTAATCGGGCTTTATCGATGCCATGCGACGTCGCGTACGATTCCAGATTTTTTCGGGTTGTTGGATTTTCATCTACCAGCCACAACACGCTGTCTGGCACGGCCTTAAGAATATTCATCCATGCACCAAACATCTGTGGTGTAATTTTGTATGAGTTGAGAAGGGCACAATAAATCATGCCATCTTCAGGCAGATTGAATTGAGCGCGTGTGACTCCAGGCTGCAATTCGGTGTAGGGGTCGACAACTAAATACGTAGCTTTCAGGTACAGGGGCTCTTCAGTAAAGCCACTTTGGTTTTTCTTTGGGAAGAGGTCTTTAGTCGTAACAATATAGTCTACCGACGGCATGCCACAGCTCGCAAGAAAGCCTATATAGGACATTTGTAGGGGGGCAACGCGAGCTGCAACGATGCCTGGCCGAGCACCTGCCGTCAGACCGGACAGATCCACCAGAACGTCAATCTCCGATTCAATGATTCGTGCGATCGCAGCTGCATCATCGATGTTCTGTAGCGGAACGTGTTGATCAGCCACGCTGATCAATCGTTTCCGCATTTCGAAGAATGTATCAGACGCCGTCGTGATATCTAATAGATAAACCTCGAATATCTTTCTGTCCAAGCCCTCTATGAGTGGCGCAAAAAAAATACTGGTGGCGTGCATGCGAAAATCTGCAGACAGAAAGCCCACTCTAATTTTGGTGTGATTTTTGTAAAATTGCGCACGCTTTATCGGGCTTTGGGCAACTTTATCCAGTTGTTTGCTTTTCAGAAAACGATTAACAGAGCCCAGGTTCTCTTTCGGGTCATCGGTGAGTGCCAGCGACATGAGCGGACCGATATGCTCTTTTTGAAATTCAATATCTGCGCCGATTTCTTCTGAGATGACCGGCCATCGGCATAGTTTCTGGCGTTGTTGCAGAAGTGTCGTCACGACAGCGTCTTGTCTGTTGTTCAGCTTGAGGCTGCGGACTAGCGCAAGTTCGGCGTCTTCAGGCCTATGGGTTTGATCCATTAATCTTGCGATGTTATTAAGAAGGTCTATTTGCAGCTCTTCCGATGGAATTGCCGATTGCCAGGTCGCTATCGCTTGGTCGAGCTTCCCTTGCGACTCCAGGGATTTACCGAGCGCAAGCATTGCCTCGACGAACTGCGGTTTTTGTTCAAGTGCGGCTCTAAAAGAGCTCTCTGCTTTCACGTAGTTACCGTCCTTCTGAAGCAACCTCCCGAATTCGTACCAAATTAGAAACGACAATTCGACATTTGCGTTGATCTTCAGCCATTCCCGGAACACCTCAATCGCCTGAGATACGAGACCACTGGCCTCAAGCTTTCTGCCAGCTTCCAATATCGAATTGATATCGAGGGATTTGGGCGATTCATTGGTCGGCATAAACGCTCGGTCTTTTCAAAAAATTTAAGGTTTGTATTAAAGCTATCGGTTCAACTATCTGATTTTTTATCGATCAATTCAATACATTTATTCAGAATAGACTTTAATGCAATTTATACAATTCCGGTAATGGGGCCATTCCAGGCTGTTAATTCGTTAGCTGCTTAGCAAGCCCTTCTTGAGTTTTCAGAAAAATAACTATTTGCGTTCAAGTCGCCCTTGATATCGCAAAAAATTATAACAATAACAATAAAAATCTCGATGCCAGTCGATTGCGGACGGTGTTTGCCTGTTTTTTTAAATCAGCACTAAAGCTTTCAAAAGATCTGTCGACCAAGGATCCGAATGAGGAGTTTATGCCTTATCGGCGGTGGTATTAAGAAAACGATAATAGATTTCAAGATGTCTGATTGGCTGATTCGGATACTTGCTTTTTGAGAAATTATTTCAATAGATTCAAAGACACGTTTTGTTGTCTTGAAGATTAAGAGGTTCATATGTCCTCCATTTTTACCAACATGTCGGCTGCTTCGGTTGCGGATTTGACCACGGCCCAAATGAGTCGTTTGAAGTCTTCAGATCTGGCCGGGCTCAAGACTAGCCAGGTGGCAGCGCTCAAGACCGAGCAAATCAGCGCGATTAAGGGGGACAGTTTTGTAATAAGTACTGCGGCAATGGCCTTGTTCAACTCAGCCCAGCTTGGCGCCATTTCGTCCGATGCCATCAAAAAGCTGACCAATAGCCAGATATCCGCCATCACGACCACGGCGATCAGCGGGATGCGGCAGGGGCAGCTTGCTGTCATGTCTTATACGCAGATTAATAATTTTGGCACCAGCCAGGTGGCCGCACTCGACACCACGGCTAGCTACATTTCTACTGCTCAGATTGCCAGCCTCTCAACCGATGTCATCTCGTCGATAACGACGGATGGTTTGCTCGCACTCAGCAGCGCCCAGATGGTCCGGCTATCAACGACCCAGATAGCAAAGCTGACTACCGCGCAGGTGGAAGCACTGACTTCTGACGAAATAGCGAATTTAACGACCAGCCAGATTGCAGCGCTGGAAACAGAAGATTTGAACCAGTTCACCTCGGATGAAATAGCGGCATTGGCAACGCATCAGGTCCGAGCATTGAGCAGTTCGCAGCTGAACAATCTGGATGGGTCGCTGATCAGTGCCCTGACCACCGATCAGCTCGGGAAATTGACAACGGCGCAGATCAACAATCTCAGCCCCGATGCGTTGAACCTGCTGCAATCAGATCAGATCCGTTCTCTGTCTTCGGCTCAGATATCGGCCCTGAAAACAACCCAGCTAAATGCGCTGAATTCTGACTTGTTGAGTTCGCTCAAGACAGAGCAAGTGAGTAAATTAACCACGGCACAAGTGGCTAACTTGAGTTCAGATCAATTGAATTTTTTGAGCTCTGACCAAATCAGTGCGTTAACTACCGCGCAGGTTTCTTCACTCAAAACATCGCAACTGGCGGCGTTAGATAGTGCGTTATTTACCGAGTTCACGACACTGCAGCTATCCAAGCTCAGTACCAGTCAGCTGAATAACCTCAATTCAGATCAGCTGACTGCGCTGACTTCGGTTCAAGTCGCTGGCCTCACCTCAGCCCAAATTGCGGGCCTGAACGTCAGTAACCTGAGCCAGCTTGCCTCGGACGGGATATCTGCTTTAGGCACCGCCCAGCTTCGTGGTCTGACCACAGCGCAGATCGCTGGTCTGTCGACAGCCCAGGCAGCTGCCTTAAGTTCAGTGCAAATCAGTGCGCTTAGCACCTCGCAAATCGCGAGTCTTGAGTCAGACGATCTGAATCAGTTCTCATCCGACGAGATACAGGCGCTCACAAATTCTCAGCTGGCGGCACTAACCAGCGCCCAACTCAATAACCTTGCAACAGAGTTGCTCACCGCGTTTACGACATCCCAGGTGACCCGCCTGAGTACTGCGCAAATTGCGAATCTCGTCACAGTGCAGCTCAATGAGCTGAGCTCCGATCAGCTCACCGCGATGACGACGGCGCAGATCACGGCACTGAAAACCTCGCAGTTAGCATCGCTGTCTACTGAAATGCTGAGCAAGCTCACCAGCTTGCAAGTTTCGAAGATGACGAGCAGTCAGCTCAATAATCTAACGTCCGATCAGCTGAGTGTCATCACAACTGATCAGGTTGCTGGTTTGACCTCTGCTCAGATTGGTAATCTGACGGCAGCCAATCTGGCATTTCTTTCATCCGACGCCATTGAAAAGTTGACCACGGCACAATTGCCGGGTCTGACGACGGCGCAGATCGTTGGATTGACCACCGACCAGGCTCAAGCTTTGACTAGTGTGCAAATCGCTCGTTTGAGCACGGCCCAAGTCGCCGCGCTCGAGAGCGATGATTTGAATCAGTTCACTTCTGATGAAATCCAGGCGATGAATACCGCCCAGATTTCGGCATTAAAAACTGCTCAGCTGAACAATCTTGCGACTGAGCTGCTCGGTGCCCTGAGCACTGCTCAGGTGATTCGCCTGAGCACGACTCAGATTGCTAGCTTGTCATCCGACCAGCTCAACGCACTTGGTTCGGACCAGGTGGTTGCCCTGACAACGGCGCAAATCAGTGCATTAAAGACATCCCAGCTTGCTAACCTCGACACGTCGTTGCTGAGTGCACTCACCACGCTACAAGTATCCAAGCTGAGTACCAGCCAGCTCAACAATCTCACGACAGACCAGCTGAGTGCCTTAACTTCGGATCAGATTGTAGGCTTGACTTCGGCTCAGTTGAGCAAGCTCACCGTTGCCAATATGGCGACTATTTCAACAGATGCGGTGGCAGCCTTATCCGCGACTCAGTTAGCAGGTCTGACTACGGATCAGATCGTTGGAATGACGACAGAGCAGGCAGAGGCCTTGACTTCGGTGCAAATCTCCAAGCTGACGACAGCCCAAGTTGCTGCGATGCAATCGGATGATCTGAACAAGTTCAGTTCAGAGGAGATTCAGGCATTGACGACGCTGCAGATATCAATATTGACAAATACGCAGCTGGATAATCTCGCCACAGAGTTGCTGAGTTCTCTCACGACCGCGCAGGTGGTACGTTTGTCTACAGCGCAAATCAATAATTTGTCATCGACGCAGCTCAATTTCCTGACATCGGATCAAATTGCGGCATTCACCACCCAGCAAGTGAGTGCCTTGACCACAGCGCATTTGTCTAACCTCGCCAGTGATTTGTTTGCTGCAATGACATCAGCGCAGGTCAATAAACTCACGAGTGTGCAGCTCAACAGTCTGAGTGCTTCGCGTATTGGGGATTTGTTGTCTGGGCAAGTAGCCGGTTTATCGTCAGCGCAAGTCTCAGCATTGGGGACAGCGAAGGTTGCAGCACTGTCGAGTGATGTCATCGCCGCTTTGAATAGCTCACAAATCCGGTGGCTCACGACGGATCACATTAATGGTCTTACCTCGGATCAAATTGTTGCTTTAACCTCGGCCCAGGTCTCAAACCTCACCACAGCGCAGCTTGGGGCACTGGGTTCTGATGATCTGAACTTGTTTGCTACAGAAGAAATAACTCAGCTCACTACGACACAAGTGGCTGCACTCAAGACGAGTCAAATTTCGAGTCTGAGCACGGAACTACTGGCTGCAATGACCAGCGAACAGGTATCCAAGTTGACCAGTGATCAGCTGAACAATTTTGGATCAGACCAGTTGGCCGCATTGACGACCGATCAAGTGGCAGGTTTGTCGTCTGCGCAAATCAAAAACATGACGGCATCCAAGCTGGCTTCGCTATCCTCTGATTTCATTGCAAATCTTTCGACGGCACAGCTATCCGGTGTCACTACCGCTCAGGTCGCTGCATTGACAACGGATCAGGCCTCTGCGCTTACTTCGGTTCAGATCGCAAAACTCTCGACCGCCCAGATTGCCGCACTTGAATCAGATGATTTAAACCAGTTCAGTTCGGACGAAATCAATGCTTTGGGCACCGCGCAGATCGCTGCACTGAAGACTGCCCAGCTTGCTGCATTGGATACTGCCTTGCTGTCCTCCATGAGCACAGCCCAAATCAGTCGACTGACGACGGACCAGCTTAACAACTTGACGACCGCACAGCTTGATGTGTTGACCACGGTTCAGGCCGCTGGTTTGAGCTCTGCGCAGATTGCAGGTCTCACAGTCAGCAAACTTCAAGCGCTGTCCACTGATTTTGTGTCGAAGTTAAGCACAGAACAATTGCGTGGTTTGACGACGGCACAGGTTGCAGGACTGAAGTCGGATCAGGTAGCTGCGCTTGGCTCAGATCAGCTGACGAAACTTTCCACGGCACAGATAGCGGCATTCGAGACCGAAGATCTCAATGCGCTGACGTCCGATGAGCTTGCTGCGCTCGGTACAGCTCAGATAGCGGCGCTGACAACGGTACAGCTTCCAGCACTTGATACTGCCTTGTTGGCAGCAATGACGACGTCGCAGGTTTCAAAGCTCACCAGCAGCCAGATTAACAACATGACCAGCGCGCAGCTTGAGTCACTGACGACTGACCAGGTGGCTGGTCTCACATCAGCTCAGCTGGCTTCGGTCACGGTAGCGAAGCTGGCCTCACTGTCGTCTGATTTCATTGCGAATCTATCGACACTTCAGTTGCGTGGCCTGACCACGGCTCAGGTGGCTGGACTGACATCGGATCAGGTCGGCGCACTTGGATCTGATCAGCTAGTCAAGCTTTCCACCGCTCAGGTGGCTGCCCTGGAGACAGAGGATTTGAATGCGCTGTCGTCGGATGAGATTGCCGCATTGGGTACGGCTCAGATAGTCGCGCTGAAGACAAGCCAGTTGGCTTTGTTGGACACTGGACTGCTTGCTGGGCTCACGACCAGCCAGATATCCAAATTGACCAGCAGTCAGCTTAACAACTTGACGTCGGATCAGCTGGGCGCTCTGACAACCGATCAGGCTGCTGGATTGACGTCGAGTCAGATGGGTAGCCTGACGGTAGCAACTCTGAACTCGCTGCTCACTGATGTGATTGAGAAGCTGTCTACAACGCAGTTGCGTGGCCTGACAACCGCGCAGATCGCTGGCTTGACCAGTGACCAGGTTGCTGCATTGAGTTCGGATCAGCTCGTCAAGCTGACAACAGCGCAGATAGCATCCCTCGAGACGGAGGATCTCAACCAGATAGGTACCGACGAGATCAGCGAGCTGGGTACGGCACAAATCCGCGCACTGACGACTGACCAGTTCGCTAGCCTGGATTCGACCCTGTTCGCAGAACTCAGCACATCTCAGTTGAGTAAGCTGAGTGAGACGCAGCTTGCTTCGCTGAGCTCAGCACAGGGCGGAATCCTGAGCTCCGCTCAGTTGGCAGGCTTTGATGCGACCCAGGTTGCGCAATTGAGTACCGACTTCTTGCAGGGTATGACGACCGATGTCGTTGATAACCTCAGTTCGGCTCAAGTGGCAGCGTTGACGACAACGCAGATTCTGAGTCTGACCTCCGATCAGATTGATGCGTTGCAAAGTGCTAGCTTGATTCAATATCTGAACTATTGACAGGCTTAATGGGCTCAACTGGCCTTGGCGTCGACACGTCGACTGACGCAATTCGATGATCGAATGGGTGGTGGCCGAACTGGCCACCGCCTTGCGGTAATGCCTGGTCGCCTGCTGACGCACTTAGCTTACGCGAGCCAGCCGCCTTACGATGGCCTGGGTTGAGGCGCGGCAGTCTTAGAGCGGATACCAGGCCGACCCTCGAAAGAGTGGCTGTAATAATAAAAAAAAGACAACTTGTTGCAGCATTCCTGTTCTTAATTGTCCGGGCGGCTAAAGTTTGCCGCCCCTAGACCGAATCATCGAATAAGCATGGAGGTTTTCTGATCAGGCTCGGGATAACCGGCCACTCGCATGACTTTTAGGTGTTGAATTCCAAAAGGGGTATTTCGTATGGGCGATCTTCTGAAATCAGTTTCTACTGCGATGCACGCGGGTGTGCGGGAGGATATGCAGGCAGCGAAAAGTGCCCCCGACAATCAAGTGCCCTTGAGGCCTTCGATGCCAGCCAAGACCGAACAAGCTGCCAAGCCCAAATTTGACCCTGAGCAGCAACGTGAGGCGATGCAGGAAATGATCGAGCGTCTGAATCAGATGGTGAAAGAGACTCGGCGTGATCTGCATTTTTCCCTGGATCAACGGATTAACAAGTTCATTATTGTTGTTAAAAACACAAATTCGGGCGAGGTCGTTCGCCAGATCCCGAGCGAAGCCGCCGTAAAAATGGCGCATAGCATCGAGGATATGAAGGGAATTCTCTTCAACGAAGCGCTTTAAGTCTGGTTTAGCTATTAAGTTTTAAGAATCACAGCCGATTCACGCTTTAACAGAAGGAAACAAGACTTTCTGTGAGACTGATGCAAGAGCAAGCCGCGTCCGACAAGAGGTAATGTTGATGACGGTGTTGTTGCAGCACAGCCTTTTTTGAAAAGTTGATTTTCATTTAGGAGTAAAAACATGTCTGTAATTAACACTAACGTCAAGTCAATGGTCGCGCAGGATTCGATCGTTAAAAATAACCGTGCTCTTGAAACTGCCATGCAGCGCTTGTCGACAGGTAGCCGTATCAATAGCGCCAAAGACGACGCTGCCGGTCTGTCGATCAGCACGCGTATGGATTCCCAGGTTCGTGGCCTTTCGATGGCTATCCGTAATGCCAATGATGGCATTTCGCTGATGCAGACCGCTGAAGGCGCGATGGACGAAGTCACGAACATGCTCCAGCGTATGCGTGAACTCGCTGTGCAGTCCGTCAACGGTGTTAACAATTCGGCTGACCGTAAAGCGCTCAACGACGAAGTTGATCAGCTCAAGCAAGAGATCGATCGTATTGCCAAGACGACGCAGTTCAATAACATCAACCTGCTGGACGGTTCCTTCAGGGACAAGACACTGCAGATCGGCGATAAGGCCGAGCAGATCATGAAAGTCGGTATCAGCTCGGTTGCGACTAAAGATCTGGGCATGGGTAATTCCAGTGCAACTAACAACGTGGTGATCGGTGGTCGTCTCGGCTTCACCGACGATACGATGGCAATCAGCGAATCATTCGCCACTGCAACCTCGATGAGCCTGGTTATCAACGGTACCGTGATTGATATTATCAAGAGCGATACGTCGGGCTACAACTCTGGAACTAGTACCGGCAATACTGCGCTGGATATTAATGACGTTATTACGGCGATCAACCGTAGCAATGCGGGTGTTACTGCAAGTGGTTTCAACGAAGTCGTGGCCAAGAATGTTGGCACTGGTATCTTGACTGCTAATGAATTCCAAATCACGGTCACCTTGCTGGATTCGGGCTCGACGATTGAATACAAAGTCGGCGAGACCACGAACATGGAAGATCTGGTTAATAAAATTAATCAGGTGGGTGGAGCGTCCACGGTACAGGCTAAGTTGAATGACGCTGGCAAGCTGGTGCTGTTCAATAACTCAGGCGCCACCATTGCCGTATCCGACGGCACTGCAACTGGGAATGAGCTTTATGATGGCCGAAGCGGCTTTGCAACGGGCGGGGGTCGTGAATTCAAAGGTTTCCTGAAACTTGAATCCACCAGCGGCGAGCCTATTTCCATCGGAACCACCACCATTGCCTTGGGCGGTACCAGAACCGATGAGGCAGCTGCCCTGGCATCTCTGGGCCTGGTGCGCACTCAAGGTTTCCGTACTGATGACGGCAACGAAACCGTCGTCGACGCCTATACCGTCGTTGGTGCCGCTGTAGCAGACTCAGACACTGAGTGGGCCAAGGGTGAAATCAAGATCAATGGCGTCGAGATCTGGCGCTCGGGTCAGTCAACCGACACACTGGCTAAGAAAGTTGACCTCATCAATAGCTTCGCTGCTGATACTGGCGTGTGGTCTGATGTGTACTCCGACGAGAGCGGCGCCACGGTGATCCGACTGAACTCGATCAATAACACACCGATTTCGATCGATCTGGGTGATGAATTGTCAACAGACGCGCCTGGCTTGGGCGGCTACGCATCCCACGGTCTGCGCGAGATGAATGTGGGTGCCGCTGACTTTGACACGAATGTTCCGACCTACGGCTCAGGCGGTGGTGGTACATCCTTGTCAGGCACGAATGTGTTGACCGAAGCTTCGGCGACTTCCGCAATCAAGACGATCGATAATGCGATCGAGAAGATTTCGGAAAACCGTGCCAAGCTGGGTGCTTATCAGAATCGTCTGGTCAGCACGGTCAACAATCTTGATAACATTGTCACCAATACTGCGCAGTCGCGAAGCCGTATCAAGGACACCGACTACGCAACGGAGACAACGCAGCTGGCGAAGACGCAGATCATCCAGCAAGCTGCTACCGCCATGTTGGCTCAGGCCAATCAGGCACCTCAGTCGGTCCTCTCGCTGCTGCAATAAACAGCAAACTGAGGCAAGCTGGTCATAACCCGCAGAGCGCAAGCTCTGCGGGTTTTTTCTCTTTCAGGCCTTGACTCGTGCCGGGTCGGAATTATTCAAAAGGCAATACGATTCTGGTGCATTTTTTGCTTTGATTGGTGTGATGCCAATTTTATGACACCCATCATGAGCACACGAAAGCACAATAGTACCGATGGAAAGCTGACCCAGGCCCGACAGGCCAAGGCTCGCGGCGATTTTCTCTCATCCCGAACGCTATACGAAAAAATTTATCAAAAAAATAATAAAAATATTGAGGCTTTGTCCAGCCTCGCATACCTCAACATGGATCTGTCTAATCTGGGAGAGGCTTACGGTTATGCGGCTGAACTGGCTCAGTTGATGCCAGAGGATCTGAATGTCGGCATGATGATGTCGGTGATCCTGATGCGTCTCGGTAAGCTCGACGAGGCCAGAGCGCTGTTGATGCATATACGGACAGCGTTTCCTGATCGCATCGAGATTTTGCATAATCTTCACTCGGTCGAGACTCAGGCAAAACGCCACCAGGAGGCGGCGCAATTCGCGATGGCGGCGATCGAAAAATCTCCCACAGATCCTCATGGGTATAACAATCTTGGCGCTTCCATGAGCGCGCTCGGTTTGAACCAGCAGGCCAAGGCCGCTTTCGAGGTGGTAATTGCACTCCAGCCAGGGCACGGTACTGCCAATGCGAATCTGGCGCTGATTTTGGCGGGTGAAGGCAAAATCAACGAGGCTATCGAGTTACTTGAAAAAATTCTGCGTGTTGCCGAGGCTAAGCATGACGAGGGTAATATTCAGGCGCTTCGTCACAATCTCGG
>JAIXXZ010000057.1 GCA_027490465.1 Oxalobacteraceae bacterium | reverse complement strand
TCTGCAGTCAGCGCCTCGGGCAGCGGTGCCTGAGCAAGCAGGGGTACATAGTCGGTACGTACCGGCGCAAACACGCCGTAGTGTGGATGCATGCGAAATGCCTCCAGCCCCTCTGATGCAGCGATAAGCACCCCTTTTTTGCGCCACTCATGCGCGCCTACGATGCCAAGCAGTTCACGCAAGGAAGTCACATAGGGCCGCTCAGCATCGCCGTAAGCCTCGGTGCAGGCTTGCTTCACATCGGGGGCGCGGCGCAGGGGTACGCTGTGGCCCTGGTCAAAGGGTATGAGCACCATACCCAGCGCACGTGCTCGTTGCGACTGCGAGAGGCGATGCCGGTGAAAAGCATCAGGCATGGCACTCTCGGTGGCAAGGCCGGGCTTTGCCTCAGCGGCAGCTTTAGTGGCTTTGGCGGCCTTGGCCGATTTGCGGGATGGCCGGTCAACGCGTCGCGCCAGTGCCTGCAGCAACTGACGTGCGTTTTGAAAATCTCCCCGCCATAGCAAGCCCGTTCCCTCGCAAGCGAGGCGGTAGGCAGTATCGGCTGTGATCGTATCGTCGGCAATCACCACGCGTCGTGGAGGCGAGATACCACTTTCGGAACGCCAGTCGGCATGATGAGCATTGCCATCCTCTGTCCAGTGAATCTCGGCTTGCGCATTTGCTGCAGGGGACATGCTGTTCATGGGTGTTCAAAGCCGGGCGAGAAGTGCGCGGAGTGTAGCAGGAAGAGCGTACTGCCAGAAGCGCCGCGCACTCCATGCCAAACCAGGCCTGTGCGCTTGGTGACACTGCACATCTGTGCGGACTTTCAGAGGGCAGACGGCTTTCTTTGGTACATTAATTCCTTTACTAAATAGCAGAGTACAGTCCATGCACAGTAACGCACGACAAAACGTGATTGGCGTCATCGGTGGCAGTGGCATTTATGACATCGATGGCCTTGAAAACCGTCAGTGGGTGAGCGTGAGCTCACCATTTGGCGAACCCTCGGACGAGATACTGATCGGCGAGCTTTTCGGCCAGCCTATGGCCTTTTTGCCGCGTCACGGCCGTGGGCACAAGATTCCACCTTCCGAAGTGAACTACCGCGCCAATATCGATGCGCTCAAGCGTCTGGGTGTCACGGATGTGATCTCTCTATCCGCCGTGGGCTCACTGAAAGAGTCCCTCGCACCCGGCACCTTTGTGATCGTTGATCAGTTCATTGATCGTACCTTCGCACGTGAAAAATCTTTTTTTGGCAAAGGCATGGTCGCCCACGTGTCCGTCGCGCATCCGGTGTGCTCACGTCTGGGTGACTGGTTGCAGCAAAGTGCGTCCGAAGTAGGTATCGAGGCGGTTCGTGGCGGTACTTATCTGGTGATGGAGGGTCCGCAATTCTCAAGTCTGGCGGAATCGAATCTGTATCGGCAGTGGGGTTGCGATGTGATCGGCATGACCAATATGCCGGAGGCCAAACTCGCCCGTGAAGCAGAGCTTTGCTATGCCAGTGTCTCAATGGTGACGGATTATGATTGCTGGCATCCGGATCATGATCATGTAACCGTCGAGCAGATTGTGGGTGTGCTGATTGCGAATGCCAACAAAGGTCGCGCGCTGGTCAAACAAGTCGTACCCCATCTCAAAACAGATGCCCATGCGGCCACATGCAGTTGCCGCACTGCGCTTCAACATGCATTGATTACAGCGCCCGAAGCACGCGACCCCGCGATGCTGGAAAAGCTCTCCGCAGTGGCGGGTCGAATGTTGTCATCGTGAGTAACGCTGCGATGAATATTAGCGCCGGATTGCGCAGGCAAATTCTGTCGGCCTGCAGACGACTTGAAGTCAGTGGACTCAATCGCGGTACGACCGGCAATATCAGCTGCCGGGAAGAAGATCATTTTCTGGTGACGCCCTCAGGTGTTCCGGTGGATACGATGACCGAAACCGGTGTGGTCGCGATGCGCTTTGATGGCACCGTAATCGGTCATGGCAAGCCGTCCAGTGAATGGCATTTTCATCGCGACATACTGCAGCAGCGTCCTGACATACATGCAATCGTCCATACGCATTCGCCCTATGCGACCGCGCTGGCATGCCTGCGTGAAGACCTGCCACCGTTTCACTACATGATCGCGATCGCTGGCGGTGACTCGGTGCGCTGCGCGCCCTACACGCTGTTTGGCACAGACACTTTGTCCGCCTATGCAGTAGAAGCCCTTTCTGATCGCAAAGCCTGTCTACTGGCCAACCATGGTCTGATCGCGCTCGGCAGAGATCTGGACGAAGCGATGGCCGTGGCCACCGAAGTGGAATCGCTGTGCCAGCAATATCTGATCGCACGCCAGAGCGGCAAGCCGGTACTGCTGTCTGCGCAAGAAATGCGGCAGGTCATTGACCGTTTTAAAACCTATGGCAAACATGCCACCTCATCCGAATAAATCATGGACTTTACCCAATTCATCCGTACCATCCCCGACTATCCGAAACCGGGCATTCAGTTTCGTGATATCACGACCTTGCTGAAAGATCCTGCCGGCTTCAAAGCCTGCATCGACAGTCTGATCGAACGTTATCGTAATCAGCCCATCGACAAAATCGTGGGCATTGAATCACGCGGTTTCATGTTTGCAGCGCCACTCGCTTATGCCTTAGGCATCGGCTTTATTCCTGTACGCAAGCCGGGCAAGCTGCCGGGTAAAACAACGGGACATGACTATGCGTTGGAATATGGTACCGATCGCATTGAAATTCATGATGACGCGATTGCTTCGGGCGAACGTGTACTGATCATTGATGACCTGCTTGCCACGGGTGGTACCGCAGAAGCCGCCGTGACACTCGTACAGAAAATGGGGGGCACGGTGGTGGAGTGCGCTTTCCTGGTCGATCTGCCGGATATCGGTGGTCGACAGCGACTTGAAAAAATGGGCCTTCCCGTGTTTGCTCTGTGCGAATTCGAAGGGGACTAGCATGACGCAAGCCGTGGTCACCCTGCGCTGGATGAGCGAAGCAGGCAAGCAGTGGCTGGAGATGATCGACCAGACACGTCTGCCTGCAGTATTTGAGTATCTGTCCTATGACAGCGCCCAGAGTGTCGCCGAAGGCATTCGCACCATGGTCGTGCGGGGTGCACCGGCTATCGGCGTGGCAGCAGCCTATGGTGTGGCACTGGAGGCCTTGCGCCTGCATGATTTATCGCGCGCCGAATTTGATCAGCGTCTGCAACAGGGTTTTGATGTGCTGGCTGCGAGTCGCCCCACAGCGGTCAACCTGTTCTGGGCACTGAACCGCATGCGCACGTGCTGGCAGCAGCATGGCAGCGCCGATGCGGCAACGTTGTCCGATGCATTACTCAAAGAAGCGAAAGCCATACATAGCGAGGATGTGGACATCAATCTCGCCATGGGTGCGGCTGGTGCAGCACTCTTGGCTGATGGTGCGCGCGTCCTCACGCATTGCAATGCGGGTGCGCTCGCCACTGCCGGACACGGTACCGCACTGGGTGTGATTCGCTCCGCTGTCGCTTCGGGCAAACGGATTTCCGTGATCGCCGATGAAACCCGCCCCTTCCTGCAGGGCGCGCGTCTGACGGCATGGGAAATGGTGCAGGAAAAAATTCCCGTCACACTCATTACCGATAACATGGCCGGTCACATGATGGCGCACGGTGAGGTCGACGCAGTCATCGTCGGGACCGATCGCGTTGCGGCCAACGGCGATGTCGCCAACAAGATTGGTACCTACATGGTGGCAGTACTGGCACACCGACACGGTATTCCGTTCTATGTCGCCTGCCCACTATCGACTATCGACATGAAAATCGCTCGCGGCGAAGATATACCGATCGAGGAACGCTCACCTATGGAAGTTACTGGTTACCGCGATTGTCAGTGGGCTGCTGCTGGCGTTACGGTCAGGAATCCTTCGTTTGATGTAACACCTGCCGAGCTGGTGACGGCACTCATTACCGAGAGGGGCGTGGTATCCCACCCCAATGAGGACAAGCTGAGGCAGCTTTTTTCCGACTGAAAGAGACGCCTGAGTTTGCTCAGGCCTTGCCTGCTTCCTCAAAAAATGGAAGACGCATGAGTTCCGGAATTTCGTCGGGCGGTACTGGCTTGGAAAGCAGATAGCCTTGCACTTCATCGCAGCCCATTGCCTGCAACTTGCGTAGTTGTGCTTCTGTTTCCACGCCCTCGGCCACGATGGTGATGTCGAGGCTGCGACCGATTGACACAATGGTCTCGCACAAAGTCTCACTCTGATAATCCTTGCCCAGTTTGCGGACGAAGGACTGGTCAATCTTGATGACGTCGATATTCAGACTCTGCAACTGGGAGAGCGATGAATAGCCTGTACCAAAATCATCAATCTGCAATTGAATACCCAATTCACGCAGCTTGCGCAGCTCTTTTACGGCTGTTCCTGCCTCGTCCAGCACGCTGGATTCTGTAAGCTCGATGGCGATCAGTGATGAGTGCAGCCCATACTGTTGCAGGCAGGTGCTGATCATAAGTCGCAAGCTATCATCGCGCAGCTGAAGCGCAGATACATTCAGCGAAACGCGCTTCAGGTTGACGCCCTCAGACATCCAGACAGCCATCTGCGCACATACCTTTCGAATGACCAATTCACCCAAAGGAATCACCAGGCGGGTCTGCTCCGCGACTGCGATGAATTCGACTGGCGAGAGCAGCCCGCGCTCGGGATGCTGCCAACGTATCAACGCCTCCATGCTGGAAAACTGACCGGTGCGCGCATCGGCACGCGGCTGGTAGAACATCACGAACTCATCGTTCTGAATCGCCCGCTGCAGCTCGCGCTCAAGCAGAGCCCGATCTCTGATTTTTTGGGCAAATTTTTCGTCGTAATGCCGATACTGCGACTTTCCCTGTGACTTGGCTTCATACATTGCGATATCGGCTGCCTGCATCAGTACTTGTACGTCCTTTCCATCACAAGGATGAACACTGATGCCCATCGATGCCTTCAAGGGAAACTTTTCCCAAGCAGCGCCATAGGCCGAGTGAGTGATGGCAGCCATCAATGCCTGCGCTTCGATACTGCCATCGCCGTCAATCAGATTCTCAAGAACGGCGACAAACTCATCGCCACCGATGCGCGCGAGATGATATTTTTCCGGTATCGCATCCCGCATGGCTTTGGCGACTGAAGCCAACAGTAAATCGCCGGTGCGGTGACCCAAAGCATCATTGATGTTTTTAAAATCATCCAGATCAATCGCGATCAACGCAAGTCGCTGGTCAGTCTCATGTGCCTTTTGCAGCATGCCAGGCAGGGTGTCATTAAGCCAATGACGATTGGGCAAGCCAGTGAGCGTATCTGTCTTGGCCATTCTGGCCAGCTCCAAGTCCTGTTGCCGCGCTTCGGATATGTCGCGTATCGTCATCGCGATGTCTGTGCCCGAGAGGACGGCGCGCCGATGAAACCATCCCGCCGTATGCCGCCTGTCTTTGGGCACGTAAAACTCATCCTCAATGAATTGCTCTACCTGCACGCGTCGGAAGAAACTGCGTACAGTGCTCGACTCTTTACCCTCATAGAGTTCCATGCAGCATTTGCCAATTAACTCATTGCGCGGATAGCCTGACAACTCTGCGGCGCGCTCGTTACAGTCTTCGATATACAAATGATCTATCTCACCGCCGTCACCATACCTGGGACTGATCATATAAAAGGCTTCACGAGCACCGTCCACCGCCAGACGAAAAGTCGACTGCACTCGTGCTTCGTGACGCCGGCGAGCCGTATTACGAATCTGGTTCACGGCACCCGCAATGGCAAAACTCACCAGTAACAAGCAGAGCAGTCCGGCGATGCCAAGATAAGTCCGCTGTGTTGACGCATAGGGTCTGAGTACATTGGCCTTGCTGATCGCAGCCACACTGATCAGCGGATAGCCTTCAATTTTTTGCCAACCGACTAGCCTGGCCTCGCGATCAACAAAAGCAAGTCCTGACTCATCACGAACACCATGCTCTTCAGAGAACACGGGTACATGGTTATAAAAAGCGTACGTTGAACCAATACCACCTTTCGAAACAAGCAGAGGACCTTCCACAAAGCGTACCGAAATGAAGTCACCTGGCATGAGGGATGCAGCGTTATGAAAGCTGGCCAGATAATCCGGCTCCACAGCAATCAGTACGGCACCATCGAAGCTTCCATCGGGTTTGTCAAAGCGTCGACTAAAGCGAACGATTTGTTTACCCTGAAATCCCCCTCGTCCCGGCGCAGGCGGCATGATGTGAAGCTGTGATTTCTTCTGGTCGCGATCTATCTTGAAGAAAGGGAGATCACCCATATAAGTACCACGCGCCAGATTGCGCGTGCTGCTGACAGCGTAACCTTCAGCATCAATAGCGACCGGATAGAGGTCATCCTGATAGACCCCGCGACGAAACTGATCTTCCAAATCCAGTGCGCCCGACTTGTGCTCCCACTGATATTTGATGGACATGGATAACTGATCGATTTGCGCGACACTGCGCAAGACCTGCTCGGCATAACTTTCGGCACGCGCCGCCGTCTCACTTTCGGCCTGTCGAATCAGCTGCGCACGATCCATCTCGATTTTCAGCCACACGGCACCACACACTGCCGCGACCAAGAGTGCGCAGGTGCAGCCCCATACCAGCGCGATACGCCGATTAGCGCGCCGGATCTCGAGCCTGGAAAAGGTGATTGGATCTTGCATGGAGAAACAGAGGGTGGGTGCAAATAGTGCGTTAATCGGCGATATGAATCACCGTCCGTGAGGAGGCGCTGATTACGCAAAGTCGGAAACTATTGCGCCCAAATTAATTGCGCTCAGCCCCGAGTTTTGCTCGACCCCGCGTCGCACAGCTGCGCTGGCTGGCCATGAAACGTGGATTTATTCAGCGCCTCCCCAATGTTTCGATTATGCAAGACCTTTGAGAAAAATCAAAATTCCCTCGGAGAAACTTTTTTGGGCTGCACAAGCGCGCATTACGCTGACCTGATGGTAAATAAATGTTTCCTACTGGGAAGATTTTCGCTCCCGCCGACTGGCTTCCTGGGTTTCGCGGAAGATGGGCAGGTAGACATAGGCCAGGGTTCCGCGATCGTCGGGCTTGCTGAATTCAATCTCTACATAAATTTTTTCACCACCACCGCCCCAGGCATAAGCCTCGGATGCGCGCTGGACAGGCTTGGGTTCTCCCCACTGTTTTTTTGCATAAGCAAGCAGTGCAGCGAAATCTTTGTCCCCACCGAACTCCATTTGCACAAAATAGAAACGATCATCGGCAAAGCACAGGCGCAGATTGGTGACCTTGGTGTCGCCCAACTGCGCCACCCCTTCCCCACTGCGATAGCACTTGTACAGGGGTGTCTCTGCCAGCTTCTTGGCACCAGGCATGGCTGCAACCGGCTCTGCCCAGCGCAATCCATCAAAGCCCCCGGGCAAGTCTGCGCCGAGAGCGAGGAGCGGCGTCATTAACAGAAAAAGTAGTGTCTTCATACTCAGATCTCAAGGCGTGCAAATTACACAAAAAAAATGGCGCAGAGAACCGCGCCATTGATTGCATCAATCAGGACTTATTTCCACAGTGCGCATTTGGTCTCGGCTTTGGTCATGAATGCCTTTTCACCCGGAATGACCTGGATGGGCTTGTAATAGTCCCATGCATACTTGGACTCAGCGGGAGATTTCACCTGCATGAGCGTCATGTCATGCACCATACGACCATCGGGGCGTACGATACCGTTCTTGGTGAAGAAATCATTGATGGGGGTAGATTTCAATTTCTCCATGACCTTGGTGCCGTCTTCATTGCCAAGTACCTTGACCGCATTCAGGTAGAACGTAGCTGCTGAATAATCAGCAGCGTGCAGCATGGACGGCGCCTTTTTATTTTTTTCCATGAACCTCTTCGACCAGGCACGTGATTCCTCATTGGCATCCCAGTACCAGCCATCGGTCAGGTACATGCCCTGCGTGAGATCCAGCCCCAGCGCATGTACGTCATTGACGAACATCAGCAAGCCAGCGAGCTTCATCTTTTTGTTGATGCCGAATTCTGCCGCGGCCTTGATCGAATTGACCGTATCACCACCGGCGTTAGCCAGCCCCAGCACCTGCGCTTTGGATTTTTCTGCCTGCAGCAAGAAAGACGAGAAGTCCGATGCCGCGAGTGGATGGCGTACTGCACCTATCACACGACCGCCGCTTTTGGTCACGACGTCCGATGCATCATTTTCCAGCGACATGCCGAATACATAATCTGCAGTCAGGAAGAACCAATCCTTCTGACCTTGCTGAACCAGTGCACCGGAGGTGCCGCGAGCCACAGCAGCAGTGTCGTAGGCATAGTGAATGGTAAAGGGCGTGCACTCTTCATTGGTCAGGCGTGATGTGCCGGCACCAATCGCGATGAAGGGCTTTTTCTTTTCTGCAGCTACCTTGGCCATTGCGAGGCTGGTTGCGGAGTTGGTACCGCCAATCAGCATATCCACACCTTGCTGATCGAACCACTCGCGCGCCTTGCTGGCTGCGATATCAGCTTTATTCTGATGGTCTGCCGAAACAAATTCGATTTTCTTGCCATTGACCTTGTCACCAAAATCCGCAATTGCCATCTTGATGGCTTCGGCGCCTGCCGGTCCGTCCACATCAGCATAGACACCGGACATATCAGTGATGAAACCAATCTTGACGGTATCACCGTCGTTGCTGCCACTGGCGTTATCGGCCTTCTGGCATGAGGTCAGTGCAAACACCGAAGCCAGCGCCGATGCGGCGACCAGTACGCGGGTAGGATTCCTGAGTTTCAAAATCATCTCCTTATAGTTATTGATTTCAACATGAAAACGGAAGCGCGTGATCACGCAGCTTTGGCGGCAGCAATCTTAGCATGACGCTCATTGATAGCGCGCCGTCCGGCTGACGGGCATGCGAGAGAGAGGCTCAGGTCAGCGGCTTCGCCCTGGCGCCTGCCGTCCGGGAGCCCAATTCCCCACCGATACCCAGATATCGACCATGACGATCCATACCGGTTTATCCATCGCTTACACGTAAATTTTTCCACCAACAAGGACCGTCATCGGGGGACCTCGCAGCATCAGCAGACTTCGGTGCTGGCACATTGCTTGCGAAGTCCTTCTTTGGCTGGCTTTGGTCGGCCGATATGTCGACTGGCATGCCATTGCACCTACATTGAAAGGAGAGATTCATGGAAACCGAAATCCCGATCAGCGCGACTGACACGTCAGGTGGGCGGCCCGACATCCGGAGCCGCAGCAGTCAGGCTTCCGGTCTGCGGGACGAGTTATCCAATCTGAAAAATGATCTTGATGCTCTGATGTTGCATGCATCGACGCTGAGCGAGAGCGAGTTGCGCGAGGCTCGCGACCGCATCATGGCAAAATTTTCTTCAATGCGCCACGCCGCCAAAGGCATCGCAGAGCAAGCCAGCCGACAACTGAGCCTTGGACGTGAGGTGACAGCAGACTATGTGCGTGAGCGCCCATTGCAATCCGTGATCGTGGCAGCGGGTATGGGGATGTTGATCGGTGCTCTGCTTCGACGCGATTGAACGTCGAGATGATCCTGACAGTCTACCGAACGCGGGAGAAAATCCGATGCTTAAAGCACTGCAAAAATCAAAGCAGCTCTCTATCATTGCCATGGACAGACTGGGCGACTATCTCGCGCTGTTACAAATTGAGATGAAGCTGCAGGGACGCGAGCTGGGCGCTCAACTCGCGGGCTATCTGCTGGCTGCGATGTGCATTTTCTTCGTACTGCTCTTCACAGGTGTTGCGATCATGGCGACCTTTTGGGACAGTGACTATCGCAGTATCGCCGCCTGGTTCGTAGTGGTTCTTTACGTACTCACTGCAGGCGCAGGTATCTCACTGGCACGTAACCATGCCGGTCGCGGTATCGGCATGATGACCCTGCGTGAAGAAATAAAGCGTGACGTGGCACTACTGAGAGAGAGCCTATGAAGATATCGCTGGAAGAAGAACGTCGTGCGCTGCTGGAGGAGATCGAAGCCAGACGCGCTCTCTATCGTCGCATGCTCAGCGGCGGGAGCGAAGACTATCAAACAACGAACACGCGAAGGCAAGCCAACGGTCAAGCCATACCACCGCACCACAATCGGCTCGGCGAGTGGCTGCGAAATCACCCCTTGCAGGCGGCCACCGGCGTTGCGCTGCTGGTATGGCTGGTGCCGCGTCTCATCCGACGCAATCAGGCTCGCTCAAGGAATGTAAGGCAAGCACCGGCAGCAGGCCAGGGCTCTGGCATTCTGAAAGCTATCGCCGCCATGATGATGATATTGCTGAGAGATCCCCGGCAACTTCAAACGACCGCCAGTATGTTCGGCAGCGCCTGGCGTTGGCTGAGCCGCGCGACAACCACTCAAACCCACAATCAACGGAGGAAACCTTATGCGTAAGTTCATTACAGTATTGAGCCTGACCGCTGCAGTCCTTGGTGGCTTGAGTATTTCTGGCTGCAACACGATGCGAGGATTTGGAAAAGATGTCGAACGCGGCGGGGAACGCGTGCAAGATGCGGCCAAGCCCAAACCGGATTCAACACAGCAAAAAGCAAAATAACTACGACTTCAAACCACCAGCAGCCCTGCCTGCACCAGACATTCAGGGGACGCATGAACCGCGGGGCGACGTGCTCGAGAATCATGCTTGATGCGTTCCCATAAACCTTCAGCGCGTAGGCTCATATTCACCAAGGAAGGTGGGTTGACCATTTCACGCACAAATTCTTCGCAGGAAAATACAATTCGGGTGTCGAAACGCAGGACGGCATGCTGCAAGCGGCTTTTTATTTCACTACTGCCAACCGGTGTTCGCCAGTCAGGCATATCTAAGCCTGACAAGATCACTGTCATCACCAATGCAAGTGGCAGCATGATCCATCCTCGCCATTTGATCCCAATACGCCTCTCATCACACGGTGCTGATCTCAGGCGTATCAAGTCCATACCTGAAAAAATACTGCCAATGATTATGTCAAAGCGCCCATGACATCAGTCAACTGAAGGTGTAAAAGACCAGCCGCACTAAATCAGAGTCGAAGTAAAGCGCCTGCCAGGGAATAGTGACAGTCGCCTTGCTGTTATTGGGCGTCACCGTCACAAAGCGGAGCTGACGACTTCGCGCATCCACCAAGACTGAACGCACACGTCCCATGGTCTGTCCAGTGGCGGTCACCACCGGACAGGAGCGCAGCAATTCGGTTGCTGAAGATTGACCGGCTGTCATGCAGGTGAAACGCTTTCTTGCACCACGTCCATTGAACTGTGTCGTGTCATTCGATGTCTTCAGCATAATCACGTCTCCATACCCACATTCCCGATAGACCCATGGTGTGTGTGGGTGTGACCGTTACAGGTGGTGACGAGTTCACAATATCCCTGACTCAGTTCGCTTCAGCGTTGTACCTTCCGTGGTCTCGGTCCAGGTGATTCGTCTCGCACCCATGGCACCAAGCGCACCGCCCAGCAGACTCAATGCAAATGCCAGCGCAACTGCACCAAAGGCAATCCAGGCAGCAGTACCAGCTCGCTGGATTGCACGGTTAGCCGCTTCGCGCCCTGCGGGAGATGCCTGCTCGGGCGATCCGGACAAGATCAGCGCCTGATCCACGATACCGGCGGCGCGATCACGCTGCACACCCATGGCGCTGCTCATGTAATCGATAGCCTGATCACGACGACCCGCGCTGATATGTCCTTGCAGCGTTCGCAGTGATTCAGGACTCATGTTTGTACCCATCTGACGATTGATCATGTTGGTGATGCTGCTACCCTGCGCGACCGCATTACCTGGATTCAGACTGGAGAACAAGCCCGACAGCAATGAACCACCTGCTGACGTCGCGAGAAAAACGAACAGTAGTGTGGTGACAGCCCAAGTGACCACACCATGAAGTACGCCATCCGTTTTGCGCTTGAGGCCGGACATGCGTCCGGCCACATAGGTACCTATCAAAGCAGCAATCAGCATCGACAAACCCGCCCAAACTAAAGCGCCCGTCGCCGGACCTTCAACAGAAGAGATGCTGCTCAGTGACAGTCCACTGGCAATACCCAGCAAAGTCAGCACCAGCTGTACCGAAACACCCACCGCCACACCGGCCAATACTGCGCCCCAGCGAATCACCGGAAACAAGGGACGACGAAGGACGTTTTCCTGGGAAATCACGGTCCCGCCCGGAAAACCCGAGCTACTCTCAAGATGAATTGTTGCCATGGGGTGGTCTCCTTGCTGAGTTGAAGTACGTGAATTGACCTCTAGCGGCACTAAGCTGCAGAAGATTTCGTGAGTGTTTCAATAAAAATTCCCGTTTTAACGAAGCGATATCGATGCAAGAAAAATGTAGCGGGTACATATAGAAATTTGTTATCACATGGGGGAAAAAATACCATTGGCAATCCTCACGCGATCACCTTGTTTTATCAGCGCTGGCATTCTGTGCGCTGATATCTTCGGAGGCACCATGTTTTTCTCATGGCGACCATATTCTTCGAGACGGTTGTAAAGTGTCTTGAGGCTGATGCCCAGTAGATCAGCTGCGCGTTTTTTGACGCCTCCACAGAGCTCCATGGTGGCAAAGATCAGCTTTCGATCGACATCCGCCAGTGACGTACCAACGGGTATGGACAAGGTCAGTGAGCTCGTACGGCAATAAGCCGGTATCGGCTCCAGCAATTGGGGATCGATCGTTTTATCAGACAAGATGTACGCACGTTGAATAAAGTTGCGCAATTCGCGGACATTGCCCGGCCAATGGTGCGTGCGCAGCACGCTCATGGCAGAGTCGGAGAGTGTCTTGGCAGTGCCATGAGTAGCGTTGAGCTCGTCAAGAAAATGACATGCAAGCAGCTCAATATCCTGCTCACGATCACCTAAAGGCGGAATTCGGAGCGGAAAGACATTGAGTCGATGAAAAAGATCAAGCCTTAGCCGACCTTCGGCAATAGCCTTCTCGGGATCCCGGTTGCTTGCCGCGATGATTCGTACATTGGTACTCAACGACTGATGACTGCCAATGCGCATGAACACGCCGGTTTCGAGCACACGCAGCAGTTTGACTTGCAAATCGACGGGCATTTCAATCACTTCATCAAGAAACAGCGTACCGCCGCAAGCGCGCTCAAAGTAACCTTTATGCTGCCGATCCGCGCCAGTAAAACTGCCCCTCTCGTGACCGAAAATTTCACTCTCGATGAGCTGCGGCGAAATCGCACCGCAATTGATGGGAATAAAAGGCTGCCGATGACGAGAGCTTTGCGCATGAATAGTCTGCGCCACAAGCTCCTTGCCAGTGCCACTCTCGCCGAGCAAAAGTACAGTCGCGTCAGTAGGCGCAACACGGTTGATGTGCTCGGACAGCGTTTTCATGGCAGCGGAAGTCCCCAGCAAGCTGGCCGAACTTGGCTGCCCGCTGATATCCGTTGCAGCTACAGGCAATTCGCGCAGCCAGCGCCGGACACGAGGCAGATCCAGCGGCTTGGTCAGGCAATCCGTGGCACCGAGACGCCAGGCATCGATGACGGCATCGACACTGGGCTCGGCCATCATCGTAATCATGATTATCCTGCGTGAATCACCGCCGGTATCAAGCAAGCTGAGGCCGGCGCCATCACTCAAGTGATGCGCCGTGAATATGATGTCGGGTCGCTGCAAGCTAATTTGCATCGAGGCTTGCCTGATACTCGTCACCATCACGCTGCTCAGACCTTCTTCGCGCGCCGCCTCACGCAACAAGTGACTGGAGACGCTGTCCTCATCGACAATCAATACGTGTGACATAGGGACATGGAATATCTGCGCGCGTCACGTGGACCATTCAACGTGAACCACCGGTAGCGCCGCCGCTCGTGCCGCCCGATGAGGTATCACCCGATGTACCAGTAGCAGAACCTGTACCGCCCGACGAACTACCTTCACCCAAGTAGCTGGGTAGGACGGATGTATTGCCTGAACTGCTACCTGAACTGCCACCCGAACTGCTGCCTGAGCTGCCACCAGAAGGCGGCGGTGTTGCCGTGCCGGGCTTACTGTCTTTTTCTGCTGGCGGTGGCGTCGATGGTGTCGATGGTGCGACTTCAGGCGCGGTCTGAGCCGGTGGTGGCGCGGTGCTGGTGCCGCTCTGTTCTGTACCAGCCCCGCCTCCTCCGCCGCGGTTACAAGCAGTAAGGCTGGCAACCACCAAGCCCATCAGCACGAGAATTTTCGACACATGTAATTTCGGGGTCATTACTGATCCTTTCAACGGAAGATAAAGTCATCTACTGTCTTCTTGACTTCGGTATCGTGCATAAGTTTCAAGACGTCGGACAGCCTTATGCGCAACGGCAAAGCACGCACCCCAAGAGCAAGACAATACGCCCGCAACAACGCGTAGTGCGGGCATACCTTCGTTGATATCAGACAGTATTTTTTATGCGCGCTGGTGCAGATTGATCACTTTTCATTCTTGTCCTCTGCAATGGCCCAATCAATGTCTGCCATACGTTTCGGTCTGCTCTGCGGAAGCTCGCCAGCAATGTTGTCTTTGTATCGGCAAATCGAGCGAGTTGCGATGACAGACGCCACCGTGGTACTCGAAGGTGAAAGTGGTACCGGCAAAGAACTGATTGCTCAATCCATTCAATTGTCCGGACAACGATCTGACAAGCCATTTGTTGCGGTCAACTGTGGCGCGATACCAGCTCATCTCATTGAAGCTACCTTGTTTGGTCATGAGAAAGGCAGTTTCACGGGCGCCATGCGCCAGCAGATCGGTTATTTTGAGTACGCATCCGGTGGCACACTCTTTCTTGATGAGATCACGGAAATGCCACCTGACATGCAAGTCAAACTACTGCGTGTACTTGAGTGCGGCAATTTCCACCGCGTGGGGGGCAGTGAACCTGTTCAGGTGGATGTGCGATTAATCGCAGCAACCAATCGGTCACTCAATGATGCAGTCCAGGCGGGCAGTCTTCGGCAAGATTTGATGTATCGCCTCGCCGTATTTCCGATTTTCGTCCCGCCGCTGCGTATGCGTGACAACGATAGGGAATTGCTGGCCAAGCATTTTCTCGATGAACTGAATCAGGAAGCCGGTACCAGCAAGCGATTCTCGAGACAGACTATGGACCAATTAGGCCGCCATCGCTGGCCTGGTAATGTTCGTGAACTGAAGAATCTGGTGCATCGCGCATTCATTCTCTCTGCAGACATACTGACACTGGAGATTCCACCAGTGGGTGATAAAAAAATACCCACGGTGGTCGATGGCATGCTTGATTTCACGATTGGTACCGCACTGGCGGATGCGCAGAAAGAAATCATTCTGGCGACACTACATCACCATCGGGGCAACAAGCGCCTGACGGCAGAGACTTTGGGTATTAGTCTTAAAACACTATACAACCGTCTCAAGGTGTACTGACCGCCTCCGCTGCGCGCAGCAACACATCTGCGTCGCCGCTTGCCAGCTGCTTTGCATCGGATAGATTTTGACGAAAGCGACGCGCACCGGGCAAACCGGCCATCAGACCCAACATATGCCGGGTAATGCTGTTGAGTCGTGGTCCACCCGATGCAAGCTGCGCACGAATGTAGGGCAGCATCGCATTGATGATCTGCACACGCGTTGGCGCGTGCTGGGAATCACCGTAATAGCGTGAATCGAAATCGGCCATCAGATAGGGATTGTGATAGGCCTCTCGACCGAGCATCACACCATCCACCTGGGCCAGATGACTGTCAATCTCAACCAGCGTGCGAATCCCGCCGTTGATGATGATTTCCAGTTCCGGAAAATCTTTTTTCAGCTGATAGGCATAGTCATAACGCAAAGGAGGAATCTCGCGATTTTCTTTGGGCGACAGTCCAGTAAGAATCGCATTACGTGCATGGACGATAAAGGTTCTGCATCCTGCATCTGCCACATGACCCACGAAATCGCGTACGAAACCATAGCTGCCTACGTCATTGATGCCGATACGATGCTTGACAGTGACGTCAATACTGACAGCATCTCGCATCGCCTTCACACAATCAGCCACCAGTGCAGGCTCGGCCATCAGGCAAGCGCCGAATGCACCGCGCTGTACGCGCTCGGAGGGACAGCCGCAATTGAGGTTGATCTCGTCATACCCCCACTGCTCGCCCAGTTTCGCGCACTGGGCAAGATCATCAGGCTCGCTGCCACCCAGCTGCAGCGCCACCGGATGCTCCTCATCACTGAAATCAAGATGACGCGCCCTATCGCCATGAATGATCGCTCCGGTCGTGACCATCTCGGTATAAAGCCAGGTGTGACGCGTGATCTGCCGATGAAACATGCGGCAATGGCGATCGGTCCAGTCCATCATCGGCGCAACCGACAGACGTCGAGCAGGTAGCTGAGTTTGATCTTTCACGCGGGGCAGAGGTTGATTCGGAAGCCCGCATTTTACCGGCTCTGACGCAGCCCTCGTGGCATGCAGTAAAGTAAGGGCTAGGTATACTTTACGACAACCACCTGGTATCAATCTGAAATCATTCTGACCATGAGCCTCGATACTTCTCACTACTGGATGCCGTTCACGGCCAATCGTCAGTTCAAATCTCGCCCGCGCCTCTTGAAGGCTGCCGCTGGCATGTACTACACCGCCGAGGACGATCGTCAGATTCTCGATGGCACCGCTGGATTGTGGTGTGTGAATGCTGGCCATGCTCATCCGAAAATCACGCAGGCTGTGATCGAGCAGGCGCAGACCATGGATTTCGGCACGCCATTCCAGATGGGGCATGTAAAAGCTTTCGAGGCCGCCAGCAGCCTGGCTGCCATGGCGCCTGCGGATCTGAATCGCGTCTTTTTCTGTAACAGCGGCTCGGAAGCTGTCGACACCGCCTTGAAGATGGCGCTGGCTTATCACCGTATGCGCGGCGACGGATTGCGCACCAAGCTGATTGGACGTGAACGTGGCTATCACGGCGTGGGTTTCGGCGGTATCGCCGTGGGCGGTATTGCGGGCAACCGCAAGCACTTCGGCCCTGCCCTGTCCGGCGTGGATCATCTACGCCACCCACTCGACATCAAACGCAATGCTTTCGCTCGAGGCGTGCCCGAACACGGTGCCGAGATCGCTGACGAGTTCGAGCAGCGTCTGCTCGCGCTGCATGATCCTGCCACGATCGCCGCACTGATTGTCGAGCCTGTACAGGGTTCGACCGGCGTGATCATTCCCCCCAAAGGCTACCTGAACAAACTGCGTGCGGTGTGCGACAAATACGGCATCCTGCTGATCTTTGATGAAGTCATTACCGGATTTGGCCGAATGGGAACAGCGTTTGCGGCAAATTATTTTGATGTGATACCCGACATCATCTGCTGCGCCAAAGGTTTGACGAATGCTGCGGTGCCGATGGGTGCGGTCATAGCGAAGCAGGCGATCTACGACGAATTCATGTCGCGCGCACCCGAGAACAGCATCGAGTTTTATCACGGCTATACCTACAGCGGCCATCCGCTGGCCAGTGCCGCAGCGATCGCTGCACTGGATGTCTATCGTGAAGAAGCCCTGTTTGAGCGCGCCGCTGCGATGTCACCTGCATTTGAAGAGGCGGCACACGCACTGCGAGGCCTTCCTCACGTAAAGGACATTCGCAACATTGGCCTGGTTTGCGCAATCGAACTTGAACCCCTGCCCGGCAAGCCAACAGCACGCGCTTATCAGGTATTCGAGCGTTGCTTCTGGGAGAAAAATATCCTGATCAGAACGACCGGCGACATCATTGCGCTGTCGCCGCCACTGATCATTGACGAGGCACAGATCAGCACACTGTTCGGAGCGCTCAGCGACGTTCTCAAAACCACCCATTAAAAAAGCGCCCGAGGGCGCTTTTTTAAACGAGATCAAACGAAGATCAGGCTGCTTCTCTCGAGGCTTTCTTGCGCTCATGCTCTTTCAGGAAGCGCTTGCGCAAACGAATGCTCTTGGGCGTGATCTCGACCAACTCATCATCATCAATAAACTCGACCGCGTACTCCAGGGTCAGCTCGATCGGAGGTACCAGACGTACCGCTTCATCGGTGCCGGAAGCACGCACGTTAGTCAGCTGCTTGCCCTTGATGGGATTGACGACCAGATCGTTTTCACGCGAATGAATACCGATGATCATGCCTTCATATACAGGGTCATTGTGGCTGACGAACATGCGTCCACGCTCCTGCAGCTTCCACAGCGCATACGCGACAGCAGCACCATCATCTTGCGAGATCAGCACGCCATTGCGGCGACCAGCGAGTTCGCCTTTGTTGGGATCGACAGCGCCGTAGGCATCGAATACATGGCTCATCAAGCCAGTGCCGCGCGTCAGGGTCATGAACTCTCCCTGGAAACCGATCAGACCACGCGCAGGAATACGATATTCCAGTCGCACACGTCCTTTGCCATCCGGCTGCATATCCTGCAGATCACCACGGCGGCGACCCAGCTCTTCCATCACGCCGCCCTGATGCGCCTCTTCCACATCAACGCTCAGATTTTCAAAGGGCTCCTGTCGCTCGCCATCGACCATTTTGAACACAACACGCGGACGCGAGACAGCCAACTCGTAACCTTCACGACGCATGTTCTCGAGCAAAATCGTCAGGTGGAGTTCGCCGCGACCAGACACTTCAAAAATCGTGTCGTCATCGGTAGGTGCCACACGCAATGCCACATTCGCCTTGAGCTCACGATCAAGGCGCTCACGCAACTGTCGGCTAGTGACAAACTTGCCTTCACGACCAGCCAGCGGCGAGGTGTTGACCATGAAGTTCATGGTAAGCGTCGGTTCATCAACGGTCAGCATCGGCAACGCATCGGGGGTATCGACAGCACATACGGTAGTGCCTATGCCCAGTTCTTCGATGCCATTGATCAGTACGATGTCGCCCGCCCAAGCCTCAGTAGCAATTTCGCGCTCCAGACCTTTGAACTTCAGCACCTGATTGATACGCGCCTTGACCGGCGTGCCTTCAGGGCCATTCATGATTACAACATCCTGCAGCGCCTTGACACGGCCGCGGCTGATACGGCCGATACCGATCTTGCCGACATAAGACGAATAATCAAGCGAGGAAATTTGCAGCTGGAGCGGGCCGTTAGGATCATCATCACGCACGGGGACGTGTCGCAGTACGGCATCAAACAGCGGCGTCATGTCGCCTTCACGCACATCGGAATCGAGGCTGGCATAGCCATTCAGTGCGGAAGCAAAGACCACCGGGAAATCGAGCTGTTCTTCCGTTGCGCCGAGCTTGTCGAATAATTCAAAGGTCGCATTGATCACCCACTCCGGACGCGCGCCGGGACGATCGATCTTGTTAACCACCACGATGGGCTTCAAGCCCAGCGCCAGCGCCTTGCGGGTAACGAAGCGGGTCTGCGGCATCGGGCCCTCAACCGCATCGACCAGCAGCAGCACGGAGTCGACCATCGAGAGCACTCGCTCAACCTCACCACCAAAGTCGGCGTGGCCGGGGGTATCGACGATGTTGATGTGCGTACCCTTGTACTCCACCGCGCAATTTTTCGCGAGGATGGTGATGCCACGCTCTTTTTCAAGGTCGTTGGAATCCATCACGCGGGTATCCACCTGCTGGTTTTCGCGGAAGGTACCGGACTGCCGCAGCAGCTGGTCCACCAGGGTGGTTTTGCCGTGGTCAACGTGGGCAATGATGGCGATGTTGCGCAAGGCGCGGTCGGTGTTTGACATGGGGAGATAGGTCGAAGCAGGAAAACCCGAGATTTTAACACCGAATTATGTCAATTTCGAGAAATTCCTTGCATTTTCAATGGGTTGCGAAAACATTGCGCTCGAAACGACAAAATATTTGTGAGGAACAAAATTATCCGAAAAGTTACACAAAAAGCATTGGTTTCGGCTGAAGCCAAACTTTTTGCCAAGTAGGAAACCTGAAGATGATCCGCCCTCACCTAAGGAATTTAAACCCATGAGCAAATTAGACGCAAATCGGTCGCCTGAACGTCGTCTTGACGAATTCATCAAACAAATCTCAGTGCCTGAGATTAAAGGGAATATCAATCAAGCTGCCGAGAAAACATCTCGCTGGATTAAATGGGGCTTCAATACCGCTGAAGCGACTATACCGGGTTATCAGATAGTAAAAAAATCTGAAAGCAACATTTTCAACCGACTGCTGGACAGGATCGATAGCGTGGCCGGCCAGGCGCGGCAAGAAGCGAACAAGGAAATAACCCGCATGTTGAAAGATAGCGGCGTGGAGGTCACCAAAGAAATTAAAAAACACCTTCCTGATAAGCACAAATTAGGCAATGCACAGAAATTAGCCTACGAGATAAAGTCGGCAATCGCCGCGAAAGAGGCGACAAAAAAAGAAACACAGGAAAAACTCAACAGAGAAATGCCAACGATTCTACAAAATTATTTGAAAGAATTTGGTACAACGAACGAATCTGTGCACTTAATTTTACGAAACAGTTCCCCAGAAAAAAGCCAGTTTCAGTCGTATATGCAACCCTTGTTTCAGGACAGAGTAAACTATTTTGTCCAAGATTTTCTGAGTTGTTTAAAAAAAATTAATGACCCAATGACCGCGGATCAATTAAAGCAGCTAATAGACAAAAAGCAGAGTGAATTTTTTCAGTCTATTATCGAGTCAGAACAATGGAATACCGTGAAAACGATGTTCGAGGATCGGTGCATCAAAGCGTCTTTTGAATTATACGATGCTCAAATTTTTAACATAACCCAAAGGACTACATTCATTAACTCTATTCGATCTTTAAGTTCTCAAATAATGACGTTCGCAAGTCTAAGTGTTTTCATGGCAAGTGCGGTTGAAGTATCGAATGGTGAATTGAATATGCAGTTCGGCCGTCTTTTAAAGACAAATGATCAAATAGAAATTATGACAATATGGAATTATTTTTCTAAAAGCTTGAACGCTATCGCAAACAAGCCTTAGCCACAACATTTGAATCTTATTGTCAGTTAAATTCGAATGGCTTTTCTGCGATGTCCTACGCAGAAACTAGCCGCTCGGGCTGCAACATTCCGTTAGCAGATAGGCGTGCTACCCCGAGCAGCATTCTCGTGGCATCTAATACCTTCACGCGTTCAAAACCACCAAAGGGAAAGTCAATACCTTCCTTCCCCAGCGCAAGACGTTGCCCCTGCATGAATCGACTAGCCAGCTCTGGGGGTAATACCACGGAAATTAATTCGGATAGCAGGCTGTCGGCGGGTAGAAGGCTGCTCGTCC
>JAIXXZ010000079.1 GCA_027490465.1 Oxalobacteraceae bacterium | reverse complement strand
TTTACTTTATAGCGGCAGAAACTCATGAAGTTCATTGACGAAGCAAAAATCGAAGTCGTCGCCGGCGATGGCGGCAACGGCGTTGCGTCGTTTTGCCGCGAAAAATTCCGTCCGTTCGGCGGTCCCGATGGGGGCGACGGCGGCAAGGGTGGCAGCATCTTCGCGGTCGCCGACCGCAACATCAACACCTTGGTGGACTATCGTTTTGCAAAGCTGCACCGTGCAAAGCGAGGCGAAAATGGCCGTGGTTCGGATTGCTACGGTAAAGGCGCGGACGACATTTATTTGCGCATGCCGGTGGGAACACTGATCGCCGATCAAAATGACGGCGCTATCATCGCTGATCTGACCGAGCATGGCCAGATCGCGCTGCTCGCCAAGGGCGGTGAGGGCGGTTGGGGCAACATCCATTTCAAAACATCGACCAATCGCGCGCCTCGCCAGAAAACCGATGGCAAAGAAGGCGAGCGTCGTGAATTGCGGCTCGAGCTCAAAGTGCTCGCCGATGTGGGTCTGCTCGGCATGCCCAATGCGGGTAAATCCACCTTCATCGCTGCGGTGTCCAACGCGCGTCCCAAAATCGCCGACTATCCGTTCACGACCTTGCATCCCAATCTGGGCATGGTGCGTGTGAGTCATGAGAAAAGTTTCGTCATCGCCGATATTCCCGGCCTGATCGAAGGTGCGGCCGATGGTGCAGGTCTGGGTGTACAGTTTCTGCGCCACCTGCAGCGCACGCGGCTGCTTTTGCATATCGTTGACCTCGCACCATTCGACGCGAATATCGATCCGGTCAAAGAAGCGAAGGCCATCGTGAAAGAGCTGAAAAAATATGACGAGAGCCTGTTCGACAAGCCCCGCTGGCTGGTGCTGAACAAGCTCGACATGGTGCCCGAGGACGAGCGTGATGCAAAGGTGAAGGATTTCATCAAGCGCTTTGGTTGGAAAGGCCCCATGTTTCGCATCTCAGCACTCACGCATGAAGGTTGTGATGAGCTCGTCAAGGAAATCTACGAACATCTGGCGACGCAGCGCCAGCAAGAACAGCGCGAGCAATCCGGTCTTGCCGAAGCTGCGATGGGCATTGATTCCATCGATGCCGACGATCCTCGTTTCAAACTCGCTGACTGATCATGCAGTCCATCATCCGGCAGGCGCAGCGCGTCATTGTCAAGGTAGGGTCTTCGCTCGTCACCAATGAGGGACGTGGGCTGGATCATGCAGCCATTGCCAAATGGGCTGATCAGATTGCGCATTTGCGTCGCATGGGAAAGCAGGTGGTACTGGTGAGTTCCGGTGCAGTCGCTGAAGGCATGTTGCGTTTGGGTTTCGAGCGCCGCCCCGTTGCCATTCATGAGCTGCAAGCCTGTGCCGCTGTCGGGCAAATGGGGCTCGCGCAGATTTATGAAACCAGTTTTCGTGCACATGATTTGCGCACCGCGCAGGTTTTGCTGACACATGCCGATCTCGCTGACCGCGAACGTTATCTGAATGCGCGCTCCACTTTGTTTACATTGCTCGAGCTGGGTGTTGTTCCTGTCATCAATGAAAACGACACCGTTGTCACCGATGAAATCAAATTCGGCGACAACGACACCTTAGGTGCGCTGGTGGCCAATCTTATTGAGGCGGATGCCCTCATCATCCTGACAGATCAGCGTGGTTTGTACACCAGCGATCCGCGCAAGAACGCGGACGCGACATTTGTACACGAAGCCAAAGCTGGTGATCCGGCACTCGAAGCCATGGCGGGTGGTGCTGGCTCCGGCATCGGTAGTGGCGGCATGCTGACCAAGATACTCGCTGCGCGCCGTGCAGCAAGCTCGGGTGCGCATACGGTGATTGCCTGGGGCAGGGAAGATCAAGTACTGGTACGACTTGCGGAAGGTGAAGCGATAGGTACACAGCTCACTGCGCAAACGGCACGACTCACCGCACGCAAACAGTGGATGGCGGATCATCTGAAAACTGCAGGTCAGGTAATGCTGGATGCGGGCGCAGTACAAAAACTGCTCAAAGAGGGCAAGTCATTGTTGCCTATTGGTGTGACAGATGTCGGCGGTGACTTCGGTCGTGGTGATGTGATTACGTGTGTTGATGCGACGGGTAAAGCGATTGCGCGTGGCATGTCGAATTACGCAAGTGCCGAGGTGAAGCGCATCATGCGCAAACCCTCATCCGAAATTGCGGCAATTCTTGGTTACGTCGAAGAGGTGGAGCTGATTCACCGGGATAATCTGGTGTTGCTTTAGGTGTGGTGTGAACAGCTGAAGCAAGCTTCTGAAGCGGCTGGCCACAAGATCCCCATCTCGGCAAAGGCCAGGATCCGCGCGCATAACAAAAAACCCATGCTCTCCAACTAGCTGCTGAAATCAGCGCAAGGTTTTCTTCTGCCGTATGCGCTTCACAATCGCTGCTGCGTTTCCGGCGACCGAACCGAAGTCACAAAAATAATCCTTGTACAGCGCAGCATACTGACGGTTTGCGCCCACATCCCTAATCTGATTCCAGGCATCGTTACGTGATGCTGACCAGTTACCATCGGCACCCCCGGTGGCATAAAGTTTTCTCTCGGCTGTCTTGCAGCGCATGCCCTCGTAGCTGACATTGCGTGCGCCCTCGGTGCTGGTGATCACCAGCGTGAATCTCACTACGCCATCCGGGGTGACACTCACAGAAGGGGCGTCGATCGCGAAATTCATGGTCGCCTGTGGGCTGACGTAGAAAGGCAGCAGGTTTTCTTTCGCAGGCGCCGCAGGTAACACCAATGGCGTTACATCCTCAGCCTTGTCTGCGGTAGCGGTGTTTTCCTGCGCACAGACGACCAATGGCAGTTGTACTGCAAAGGCTAGCCAGAAAGTCGTGCAACGACGGTGGAAGCGCATCATTCCGAATCCGATTCAGTGAGTGGGGAAGTCTCGCTGGGAGTTGAGACTGATTTTTGCGCTGCCCGCTCGCGCGATGGTCGTCGTGCAGCCGGTGCTGAACGGTTGAGGAAGCGTGAGAGTTCCTGCAATGCTCGCGTGTACACATCGCGTTTGAACTCGATCACCATGTCCATGGGTACCCAATAGTCGTGCCATCTCCAGGCATCGAACTCAGGATGCTCGGAGATGCGCAAATTCACATCACAGTCGCGACCCATCATGCGCAACAGGAACCAGATTTGCTTCTGCCCACGGTAGTGACCACGCACCTCGCGCTTGATGAAATGATCGGGGACTTCGTAACGCAGCCAGTCGCGGGTGCGGCCGATGATCTTGACGTGTTCCGCTCGTAATCCGACTTCTTCCTCGAGCTCGCGATACATCGCCTGCTCGGGCGTCTCGCCGTGTTTGATGCCACCCTGGGGAAACTGCCAGGAATGTTCGCGCACCCGCTTGCCCCACCAGACCTCGTTTTGGTGGTTTAGCAGGATGATGCCGACGTTCGGGCGAAAGCCTTCGCGGTCTAGCATGATGCCCCTCGTTTTTTCTGCGGTCACCGGCGCGGATGCACTGCAGGCGAGGGCGGCACACGGTGGGTGGGCGGTCCAGAGCGAGGGTCGTGCAATCCGCCGGCTCGGTGGCCAGCGAATACTTTAAAATTGGAATGATTATAACCCCCTCTTTTTCAAAAGATTTCACACTCCATGCGCGCATCCCGTTTTTTTATTTCAACACTCAAAGAAGCCCCGTCCGATGCCGAAATCGTGAGCCACAAGCTGATGCTTCGTGCCGGCATGATCCGGCGGCTGGGTTCCGGTATTTACAACTATATGCCCATGGGTTTGCGGGTGATCCGCAAGGTCGAGAACATCGTGCGCGAGGAAATGGACCGTGCAGGTGCCGTCGAGCTGCTGATGCCGCTGGTGCAGCCCGCCGAACTCTGGCAGGAGACGGGTCGTTGGGACAAGATGGGCCCGGAGCTCTTGCGACTGAAAGACCGCCATGGTCGCGACTTTGCGATGCAGCCGACCTCCGAGGAAGTCATTACGGATATCGCGCGTAGCGAAATCAAGTCTTACCGGCAGCTACCGGTGAATTTTTATCATATTCAGACCAAATTCCGCGACGAGCGCAGGCCGCGCTTTGGCCTGATGCGCGGGCGTGAATTCACGATGAAAGACGCGTACTCGTTTGATCGTGATGTGGATGGTTTGCGACACTCGTATCAGGTGATGGTCGATGCCTACACCCGCATCTTCACCCGCTTCGGACTGCGCTTCCGCGCCGTGGCTGCGGACAATGGTGCTATCGGTGGCTCCGGCTCCCAGGAATTTCATGTGATCGCCGATACCGGTGAGGACGCGCTGGTGTACTGCCCCACCTCGGACTATGCAGCCAACATGGAGGCAGCCGAGGCAGTAGCGCCTGCTGCGCCGCGTGCCGCGCCGGGCAAGGCGCTGGAGAAAATCGCCACGCCCGCCAAGACCCGCTGTGAAGATGTTGCGCATTTCCTGGGTTTGCCTCTGACGCAAACCGTGAAGTCGGTGGTGTTGTCGGTTGAAAAAGACGAAGGGCCGCGCGACATCTGGTTGCTGCTGGTGCGCGGCGACCATGAGCTCAATGAAGTCAAGGCAGGCAAGCTGCCCGGCATTGGTGCCTTCCGGTTTGCGAGCGACACTGAAATTCTCGAACACTTTGGCACGCCGCCGGGCTATATCGGTCCGATCAATGCGGGTGCGTCGGTAAAGATTGCTGCCGACAGAACGGTCGCCGCCATGAGTGATTTCGTGTGTGGTACGAATGCGGAAGGCTTTCATTACACCGGTGTGAACTGGGGGCGTGATCTCCCTGAACCCGTGGTAGCCGATCTGCGTAATGTCGTGGCCGGTGATGTTTCACCCGACGGCAAGGGCGTGCTCGAAGTGCAGCGAGGTATCGAAGTGGGTCACGTCTTCCAGCTCGGGACACGCTACTCCGAAGACATGAAGGCAAGCTACCTCGATGAGCATGGCAAACCACAGCTCATGCAAATGGGTTGTTACGGCATCGGCATCACCCGCATTCTGGGCGCGGCCATTGAGCAGAATTTTGATGCGAAGGGCATCATCTGGCCTACCTCCATCGCGCCTTTCGAGGTTGTGCTCTGTCCCATGGGCTATGACCGCAGCGACGTCGTGCGCGAGGCGACCGATCGTCTTTACGAGGAACTGAGTGCCGCTGGCATCGATGTCATTCTGGACGACCGAGGCGAGCGCCCGGGTGTCATGTTTGCGGACTGGGAGCTGATCGGTGTGCCGCATCGCGTCGTCATCGGAGAGCGCAGTCTCAAAGAAGGCATGCTCGAGTATCAGGGTCGTCGCGAGGAGGCGGCTACCCCGGTGGCGCTTGACGGTATGCTGGATTTCTTGCGCACGCATCTGGCTTGAGCTGTGAACGCAGTGGCCATTACTTCCCCCTGGTGGAGATTATGGTTGGCGTTGCTGCTCGCAGTCAGTGCACAGCATCGTGCCGACGCAGGCAATCAGCGCGAGGAGGCGCTCGCAGATGCGGTACGGGTTGCGCTTGCGCGCGCGATTTCAGATGCAAGGCCGCCGCAACTCTCGTTTGCCAGTGATGCCGACAAAGCATCATGGCACAGCTGGTTTGATGCGATGTCGCGTCGTCTGCACAGTCGTATGCCGGATGCGATGCTGCGCACGGAATTCCTGCAGACGGTCTGGTATGAGTCGCGTCGCGCAGGTCTCGATCCAGCGATGGTGATGGGACTGATTCAAGTCGAGTCCGGATTTCGCAAATATGCGATCTCCAAAGCGGGCGCGCGAGGATATATGCAGGTAATGCCTTTCTGGACGCGTGTCATTGGTGATGGTCAGCCCTCACGTCTTTTTCACATGCAGAGTAATCTTCGCTACGGTTGCGCGATTTTGCGCATGTATATCGATATGGAACGCGGGAATCTGTACCTTGCGTTGGGTCGATACAATGGCAGCCGCGGCAAGCCGGATTATCCGAATGCAGTGCGTGCGGCATGGAAGCGGTGGGAACATTAAAAATTCGGACTGAGGAGATGTGATGAGAAAACTGATGTTTGTATTGCTGCTGATTTCAAGCTTCCCGAACGCCATGGCGAACATGACACAGTCCAAGCCAGCGGCTAACAAGGAAGATGCTGATTTCGTCGCCGGTAAAAAAGCCATTGAACGCAAGGACTGGAAATCTGCGGTTGAGGCTTTGTCGCGAGCGCTCACGCGCATGCCCGAGAGCGCTGATATCCATAATTATTTGGGCTATGCGTACCGGCATCTGGATGATTTGAATTTATCCTTTACGCATTACAAGGAAGCGCTGCGTATCGATCCCAAACATCGCGGTGCGCATGAATACATAGGCGAAGCCTATTTAAAGGCAGGTCAGCCCGACAAGGCGGCAGAGCATTTGGCGCGTCTCGAGCAGATATGCGGCAAGCGCTGCGAGGAATATCAGGATCTGGCCAAGTCGATTGGCGCGTACCAGAAAGGGAAATAGCGACGCTTGACGCAGGACCCATCAACAAAAACGCCCGCAATTGTGCGGGCGTTTTTGTTTGGCACCTGAGGATTATTTCAAGTGGCCAGAGATGAGCTTGGTCATCTCGAACATGGAGACAGTCTTCTTGCCACCGAAAACGGCTTTCAGCTTGTCGTCTGCATTGATGTTGCGGCGATTGACGCTGTCTTGCAGCTTGTGCTTCTTGATGTAGTCCCAAACCTTCTTGGTGACATCAGTACGCGGCAGCGGATTGGAACCTACGACAGCAGCCAGTGCTGCGGACGGTGTCAGGGGTTTCATGAATGCTGCGTTGGGCTTGCGAGTGGTCTTCGCTTTGGCTTTCTTGGCAGGTGCCTTTTTAGCGGCGACCTTTTTTGCTGCAGGCTTTTTCGCTGCGACCTTCTTAGCTGCTGGCTTCTTGGCTGCTACTTTTTTTGCTGCTGGCTTCTTGGCTGCTACTTTCTTTGCTGCCGGCTTTTTCTTTGCCGGGGCTTTCTTCGCGGCGGGTTTTTTTGCCGCTTTTTTGGCTGTAGCCATTGTTAAACCTCCATTGCTGTAGTGGTGAAAAATTGCGCCAATTCACGCACCGCCAATGGTCTTAGGGTTTTGCCTGTGATGCAAGCATTTTTTGTGGCTTTTTTCGGGTTTTTCCCTATGAGAGCACGCTATGGAAAGCGCCCCAAGATAGTGAGGATCGCTCTAGAGGCATTCGATGTACCCCCGAGAGGTCGCGCAGCTACCCTGCAAAAGCCGCTATGGAAACGGCCTCCCCCGCTGCGAATATGTCCAAATCTCAGCGCATGCCCGGCAACATACCCTTCATGCCGCGCATCATTTTCATCATGCCGGCGCCTTTGAATTTCTTCATCATGCCCTGCATCTGCTCGAACTGGGCGAGCATGCGATTGACTTCCTGCACCTGAACGCCCGCGCCCGCTGCGATTCGCCGCTTGCGAGAGGCCTTGATCAGATCGGGCTTCGCACGCTCCTGGAGGGTCATTGCGTTGATGATGCCCTCCATGCGCCGTACTTGTTTTTCCGCCATACCCATGTTCGCGCCCGCTGCCGCTTGCTGCATCTGTGCGGGCAATTTATCCATGAGCCCCGACAATCCGCCCATTTTTTTCATTTGGGTCAGCTGCGCCTTGAAATCGTTAAGGTCGAACTTCCCGCCACCCTTGATCTTTTGCGCGAGATCCTGAGCCGCGGCCATGTCGACGCCTTTTTTCGCCTCCTCGACCAGCGCCAGTATGTCGCCCATGCCGAGAATACGATTGGCCATGCGATCCGGATCGAAGGGCTCAAGGCCATCGAGTTTTTCCGCGACGCCAGCAAACTTGATGGGTTTGCCGGTGACATGGCGTACGGAGAGCGCAGCGCCACCGCGTGAGTCGCCATCAAGTTTGGTCAGTACGATGCCAGTCAGTGGCAGCGCTTCATTGAAGGCGCGGGCCGTATTGATGGCGTCCTGGCCGAGCATGGCATCGACCACGAACAGGGTCTCTATGGGTTTGACCGCGGTGTGCAGCGAACTGATTTCTTGCATCATCGCTTCATCAATGCCCAAACGACCGGCGGTATCGATGATGAGTACATCGTGGTGATGCTTTTTCGCGTAGTCGAGCGCAGCGAGTGCGATGTCGACCGGTTTGTCAGTCGCACTAGAGGGGAAAAAGTCAGCGCCGACTTGTGCAGTGACTGTCTGCAGCTGCCCAATCGCTGCCGGACGGTAGACGTCGGCGGAGACTGTCAGTACTTTTTTCTTTTTCTGTTCCTGCAAAAATTTGGCGAGCTTGCCGACAGTCGTGGTTTTGCCGGCACCCTGCAAGCCGGCCATCAGGATGATGGCCGGTGGCTGCGTGGCAAACGACAGCTGACTCGCTTCCGGACCTAGATCGGCACCCATCAGGCTGGCCAGCTCATCATGCACAACACCCACCAGCGCCTGCCCCGGCGTGAGTGAGCCCACCACTTGCTCGCCCAGCGCTTTTTCTTTTACGCGCGCAATGAAGTCGCGGACGGCGGGCAGAGCCACGTCCGCTTCGAGCAGCGCGAGGCGAACTTCGCGCAGCATGTCGGCTGTATTTGATTCGGTCAGCCGTGCTTCGCCGCGCATGGTCTTGACGACTTTGGCCAGTCTTTGAGTCAGATTGTCGAGCATGAGGTGTTTTGAATGTGGATCAGGAAAGGGAGGGCTGAAACCGGTGCGCATAGAGAAAAATCACCCAAGGATTCTACCCGAAGCACGTAACGAGCAAGCGCTGATTCAATGACAACCCAAACTTTCATGGCTGAATAAATCGGTCCAAGCCCTTGATTTTTCACATGCTCAGCGCCGTGCAACTGCACCGGCTTGCTGTCAAACCCGGATTTGTTCAGCGGCTCCCCCGTCGAGCTTTTGAGGCAGAGCCATGGTGTACACTTTGTTTATGCAACTTCTCTTTATTCACGCAGCCGGATTGCTCTACATTGTCTGCTCATTATTGCCCGAGCAGCAGCGCCGTTTCATTACCTTGGGTACGGCGGTGGGCTGGCTATTGCATGGCGCAGCGCTGGCCAGCATCGTCATCACCCCCGAATATCTTCGACTCGGCTTCGCCGTGATGCTGTCCGCCGCGTTGTGGATGACGGTCGCGGCTTACTGGATAGAAAACCGTAATCTGTCGGTCGATGGATTGCGTCGTCTGGTCTTGCCGATTGCGGCGATTGTGATTGTGCTGCCGGCTTTTTTCCCGGGATCGGAAATTCCTCTGGCCGGCAAGTCGCCCTGGTTCTCATGGCACGTGGCCTTGTCGACCCTGGCGTACGGCTCCCTCACCATTGCGGCCTTCCATGCGGTATTGATGGCGATGCAGGAGTCGCGTTTGCATGCATTGCCTACCGCAGCGTCGCAGCGCGGCTGGTTTGCGCTGGCCATTGATCGTCTGCCTGCATTGCTCACGATGGAGCGCGTGCTGTTCAGGTTGATCAGTCTCGGTTTTCTCTTGCTGACGCTTACTGTCGTCTCAGGTGTGTTCTTTTCCGAGGCTGTCTTTGGCAAACCTTTCCGTCTCGAGCACAAGACATTGTTCACTATGCTCTCCTGGTTGTTGTTCGGATTGCTTCTGGCCGGTCGTCAGTGGAGAGGATGGCGTGGCAAGACAGCGCTCTCGTTCACGCTCACCGGTTTCGCAACACTCTTGCTTGCGTATGTCGGCAGCCGTTTCGTAATGGAGGTGGTGTTGCACAGGAGTCTGGCTTGAAATATCTGATTTGGGCAGTGGTCATTTATTTGGCTTGGCGCTGGTACACCGTTTCAAGGCAATCCTCCTCCGGGTCGGCTTCGTCCACAGATTCAACCCCGGCGGCGTCGAACGCAGGTACCGACGACGTCGCCGAGGCCATGGTCAAATGTGCCCAATGCGGCATTCATCTGCCCAGCTCTGAGGCAGTCCACGGAGCGGGCGCCATCACGTTTTGCAGCGAAGAACATCGACGTTTGCATAGCGAGCGATAGACCGAAGTCCGGTTAAGCATCCTCTCTACTTTCTTGCGATAGTTTGTTATCTCACCGAATGCGCGGGCGCAGTGTTGTGTTTTCCGCTGATCGTGCAGCTGTAATTATCGGGATGGCTTACCCTAGCGCGTTCCGTTTTTGGCATCAGCCATGATCTCTGCTCCTGACGCCGTCTCTTCCATTGCATTTCGTCTTCTGGGTGAATCGCGGGCCATGCAGGAGGTGCGGGAGCGTATTCGTAAACTTGCGCCCGGCACCGCGCCGGTGGCGATTTATGGCGAGTCGGGCAGCGGCAAGGAACTCGCAGCGCGCGACATTCACGCGCACAGCCCGCGAGCCAGTCAGCCTTTCATCGCCGTAAACTGCGGCGCAATTCCCGAAAATCTCATGGAAGCCGAATTTTTTGGTTATCGCCGCGGCGCCTTTACGGGTGCCAGCGAGGAGCGTCAGGGCTTCTTTCATACTGCGCACCAAGGCACGTTATTTCTGGATGAAGTCTCGGAGCTGCCGCTGGCTATGCAGGTGAAACTACTGCGTGCGATTCAGGAGCGGCGCGTGCGCAAGCTGGGTGCGCAGCGCGAGGATGTCATTGATGTGCGGATTTTGTCAGCCACGCATCAGAATCTTGCCTCAGTGGTGGAGCGAGGCAGTTTTCGTCAGGATTTGTACTTTCGCTTGCAGGTCATCTCGCTGTCCTTGCCGCCGCTGCGTGCAAGACGGGAGGACATACCTTTACTGTGTGATGCCATTCTGTCCCGACTTGTGCCTGGCGCCAGCAAGCCGGTGATCAGCGAGGCCGCGATGGAACAGCTCGTGGGATATGACTTTCCCGGCAATGTGCGCGAGCTCGAAAATGTGCTGGAGCGGGCGCTGGCCTTTGCTGCTGGCGCTGTCATCAAGCCGGAGGACTTGCATTTTGAGAGTCTGGCCTTATCCACGCCGAACAACGCCGTTTCATGCAGCGACATAATGCCTTGCGCGAACGCATACGCAGCGGACAAGCTTGTGCTTCCGGTTTGCCTTCCCGTGCATCTGGCCAGCATCGAGCGTGATTTAATCCGTCACGCGCTGCATCAGGCACGCTTCAATCGAAGCCGCGCAGCATCGCTTCTTGGGATAAGCTTGCGGCAACTACGTTACCGTATGCAGCGACTGACGATTCATGACGCCGACTGAATTTTGTTTTTCGATCGATGACACTGGCTGGTGCCAGCAAATTCGCCGGGTGATCAGCCCGAATTACGACGCCCGTCCGCCGCAAGTGGCAATCAACCTGCTCGTGATTCACAACATCAGCTTGCCGCCCGGCGAGTTCGCTGGCAATGACATCGAGGCGCTGTTCACCAATCAGCTCGATTGCACAGCACATCCCTATTTCGCCCAGCTCGAGGGGCTGCGGGTGTCGGCCCATTTTTTGATTCGGCGCGATGGCAGTGCGACGCAGTTCGTCAGCACGCACGATCGCGCCTGGCACGCCGGAGTGTCAACTTTTGATGACCATGAGCGGTGTAACGATTTCTCGATCGGTATCGAATTGGAAGGCGATGACCACACGCCATTTTGCGATGTGCAATATCGGACCCTGTTTGCGCTCACAAAAGCGCTATCGATTGCGCATCCGCTGGCTCATGTCACCGGGCATGAACATATCGCACCAGGCCGCAAAACAGACCCGGGGCCGCATTTTGACTGGGATCGCTATCTATCCGAGATGGCAACTCTACTTTCCCCGAGGCTTTCTGACACAAAAACTGAGTTTGCGCTGAGTTTCCGAGCGTAAAAATCGGTTGCAAGTTAAGCAGGCGAGCACTAGAATTAGTGTCAGTGATAGCTGAATCTACTAGATCTAGTGTTTTCACTAATTCAACTGAACTGACCAGGTTATACCAGCCCACACAATGGGCGAAGCGTTTAAAAGGGTGCACACCCGGATGAATGTGGGGCTTGGACAGGGCCCATCAGTAGCAAATCTTTTGGTGTGTCTGCGCAGAGCAGCGTACGGCGCGTTAGCCGGTAAGTAGAAATCATGGTGCCGGCGTTTGTCCGGCAAAACAGAGACAAGAGGGTAGTAATGCCCGCGGTATGACCATTTGGGGAGGCGCAGTGCAGACCAGTCAGGAAATTTCAGCCAAGTCCACAGGCAACATCAGTGGCGCACCCGCCGTCTCGGCGCTCGCCCCTTCATCTGCCGGCGCGACTGCGCCGCTGCATGACTACAAGATCATTCGCCGTAACGGCGCAGTGGTGGGTTTTGAGCCGTCCAAGATTTCCATCGCCATGACCAAGGCATTTCTGGCCGTGAATGGCGGTCAGGGGGCAGCGTCCGCGCGTGTGCGCGAGCTGGTCGAGCAGCTGACCGTGGGTGTCGTGTCGACCCTGATGCGTCGTCAACCTGCGGGTGGTACTTTCCATATTGAAGATGTGCAGGATCAGGTCGAGCTCGCGCTCATGCGCTCGGGCGAGCATGATGTTGCCCGTGCCTATGTGCTTTACCGCGCCAAGCGCATGGAAGAGCGTGCGCAGCAACAGGCGAGCAAGCCAGCGCCAGCCCGCGAGTCAGCGCTCCAGATTGTGGTCGATGGTCAGCGCGTCCCGCTCGACATGAACAAGCTCAAGGCCATGATTACCTCGGCTTGCATAGGGCTGGAACAATTCGCGGATGCTGACGCAATCCTGCACGAGACAGTGCGCAATCTGTATGACGGCGTACCTGTTGAAGAACTCTACAAATCGGCCATTCTGGCAGCGCGCGTGCTGATGGAAAAAGACCCGGCCTATAGCCAGGTGACCGCGCGTTTGTTGATGCACACCATTCGTAAAGAAGTGTTTGGTCAGGAAGTCGCGCAGGGTGACGCGAGCCAGCATTATCTGGAGTATTTCCCGAAATTCATCAAAAAAGGCATTGATGCCGATCTGCTTGACGCCAAGCTCGCGCAATTCGATTTGAAAATGCTCGCCGAAGCGCTGGTTGCCGATCGCGACCTGCAGTTCGGTTACCTGGGTTTGCAGACTTTGTATGACCGCTACTTCCTGCACATTCAAGGTACTCGCATCGAGATGCCGCAGGCGTTCTACATGCGCGTCGCGATGGGTCTGGCACTCAACGAAATCAACCGCGAAGCACGCGCAATCGAGTTCTATCACTTGCTGTCGAGCTTCGATTTCATGAGCTCGACACCAACGCTGTTCAATTCCGGCACGCTGCGTTCACAGCTCTCTTCCTGTTACCTGACCACGGTGTCGGATGATCTGGACGGCATTTACGAGGCCATCAAAGAAAACGCACTGCTGGCCAAATATGCGGGTGGTCTGGGTAATGACTGGACGCCGGTGCGCGCGCTGGGTGCTCACATCAAAGGTACCAATGGCAAGTCGCAGGGTGTGGTGCCTTTCCTGAAAGTGGTGAATGACACCGCGGTTGCGGTCAATCAGGGCGGCAAGCGCAAGGGTGCGGTCTGTGCGTATCTCGAGACCTGGCACATGGATATCGAGGAATTCCTCGATCTGCGCAAAAATACCGGTGACGACCGTCGCCGTACGCACGACATGAACACGGCGAACTGGATTCCCGACCTGTTCATGAAGCGTGTGATGGAAAAAGGCGAGTGGACCTTGTTCTCGCCTTCCGATGTCAAGGATCTGCACGAGAAGTTTGGCAAGGAGTTCGAGACCGCTTATCTGGGCTACGAAGCCAAGGCCGCCAGCGGCGAACTCAAGCTGTTCAAGAAAATTCAGGCGCTGGATTTGTGGCGCAAGATGCTCTCGATGCTGTTCGAGACGGGCCATCCCTGGATCACCTTCAAGGACCCTTGCAATATTCGTTCGCCCCAGCAGCACGTCGGCGTGGTTCACAGCTCCAACCTGTGCACCGAGATCACGCTCAATACCAATGATTCAGAGATCGCTGTTTGCAATCTGGGCTCGGTCAATCTGCCGGCGCACATGAAGGATGGCAAGCTTGATCACGACAAGCTGCAGAAAACCATCAACACAGCGATGCGCATGCTCGATAACGTGATCGACATCAATTACTACGCTGTGAAGAAGGCGCGTGATTCGAACCTGCGTCACCGTCCGGTCGGCATGGGCATCATGGGTTTCCAGGATTGCCTGCACATGATGCGCATACCTTACGCATCCAAAGATGCGGTCGAGTTCGCCGACCGTTCGATGGAGGCAGTCTGCTACTACGCTTATCTGGCTTCTACCGAGCTGGCCGAAGAGCGGGGTACCTACAGCTCTTATCGCGGATCCTTGTGGGATCGCGGTATCTTGCCCCAGGATTCGCTCAAGCTGCTGGCCGAAGAACGCGGCGGGTACCTTGAAGTCGACACCACGGAAACGCTGGACTGGAGCAAGCTGCGCGATCGCATCAAGACGCATGGCATGCGCAACTCCAATTGCGTAGCGATCGCGCCGACCGCAACCATCTCCAATATCATTGGCGTGTCAGCTTGTATCGAGCCCACGTATCAGAATCTCTACGTGAAATCGAATCTGTCCGGCGAATTCACCGAAATCAATGAGCATCTGGTGCGTGACCTGAAAGCGCGTGGTCTGTGGGATGAAGTGATGATCGCCGACTTGAAATACTTTGATGGCAGCCTCGCACGCATTGATCGCATTCCGCAGGATCTGCGTGAGCTGTACGCGACAGCCTTCGAAGTCGATCCAAGCTGGCTGGTTGAGGCAGCCTCGCGTCGCCAGAAGTGGATCGATCAGGCGCAGTCGCTGAATATCTACATGGCAGGCGCATCCGGCAAGAAGCTCGATGAAACCTACAAGCTCGCCTGGCTGCGCGGTCTCAAGACCACGTACTACCTGCGCACCATCGGTGCTACACACACCGAGAAGTCGACCTCTAAGGCGGGCGCGCTCAACGCCGTCTCCTCCGATATGCCTGCGACCGTGGGCGCAGCAGCGGAGGCTGATGGACCCGCCTGCATGCTGCGACCCGGCGATCCCGGTTTCGAAGAGTGCGAGGCTTGTCAGTAAGCTGCTGCCGGCTTGCATCGATCAGGATACCGATCAAGCCGGCAATATCAACCCGGACTATGCTGTAACGATGAACCCCTATAAGTAACTGAGGAAAAAAAGACCATGCTCTCCTGGGACGAAGACACCGCAGCAACCGCAGCCCGCCCACCCCAAGCACGTCCGCAATTGCAGTCGGTGCCGACAGGTGCGCCCGTTTCGGCATTTCAAGCCGATACCGCACTTGATCCGGGCATACTCGCGCGTCCCGAAAAGACCGGCGACACCCAGGGCCGCGTCAACGCGGTGGACAAGCGCATCATCAACGGCAAGACCGACGTCAATCAGCTCGTGCCGTTCAAGTACAAATGGGCATGGGACAAATACCTGGCCGGCTGCGCGAACCACTGGATGCCGCAGGAAATCAATATGCAGCGCGACATCGAGCTGTGGAAGAACCCGAATGGTCTGACCGAAGACGAGCGTCGTCTGGTCAAGCGTAATCTGGGCTTTTTCGTGACTGCCGATTCACTCGCTGCCAACAATATCGTGCTGGGCACCTACCGCCACATCACGGCGCCAGAGTGCCGCCAGTATCTGCTGCGCCAGGCATTCGAAGAGGCGATTCATACGCATGCCTACCAGTACATCGTCGAGTCGCTGGGCCTGGATGAGTCGGAAATCTTCAATGCCTACAACGAAGTTACCTCCATTCGCGACAAGGATCAGTTCCTGATTCCTTTCATCGAGACGCTGACCAACCCCGAGTTCCAGACTGGCACGACCGAGAGTGATCAGACGCTGCTCAAGTCGCTGATCGTCTTTGCCTGCCTGATGGAGGGCTTGTTCTTCTATGTCGGCTTTACCCAGATTCTGGCACTGGGCCGTCAGAACAAGATGATGGGCGCAGCCGAGCAGTACCAATACATCCTGCGTGACGAGTCCATGCACTGCAACTTCGGCATTGACCTGATCAACACCATCAAGCTCGAGAACCCGCATTTGTGGACACCGGCCTTCAAGGAAGAGATCAAGACGTTGTTTTTGCAAGCTGTGGAGTTGGAATATCGCTACGCTGAGGATACAATGCCGCGTGGTGTGCTGGGTCTCAACGCGTCGATGTTCAAGGGCTATCTCCGTTTCATCGCGAATCGCCGGGCTCAGCAGATCGGTCTTGAGGCATTGTTCCCGCAGGAAGAGAATCCGTTCCCATGGATGAGCGAGATGATCGACCTGAAGAAAGAGCGTAACTTCTTTGAGACTCGGGTCATCGAGTACCAGACCGGTGGCGCGCTCAACTGGGAGTAATGCTCTGACCCAAAGCCACGTGCGGCGTTGGTAGTGCCTTGTTGTACTGGTCGTAGTGTTTGCGGTGCTGATTGTGCGAGAGCGCTTGAGGCGAGCCGCAGGTGAACAAAGGGCGGACTCGTTGTGGGTTCATCCCTGGATTTTGGGAGCCTTCCTCAAACCGCATGCTAGGGCAGGCGTTTTGAGGAAGGTTCGGTAAGCAGCTTGAACGACGAAAGGCGGCATCCGGACTGAATGGACAGTACGCGAGCTCACCCTGCTTTTTTTACTGCGCTCATAAGCCCGAAGTTGCCGGGGCAGGTAGCGTATTCTTCGAAAAAAAGTGGTTCTTTCTGCAAAATTATTCCGACGCCGGCTTTCATGCCGGCGTTTTTTTGTTCCGGGCGGCTGTGTGCCGCCGAACAAATTGGCTGAAGTGCTGCATTGACGAGGAGATGCAGCAGTTCCGCTCGTGCCGAATTCATTAGCGCAAACAAACTTTTGTTTGTTCCGATGAATAATCCGCTTGGGCCTTCAAGGTACCAGACGGGTTTCCAACTTGTACCTAGTGATATGTGATCACACGAAGGAGAAAGCAATGGCAACAGCAAAGAAGAAAACTGCAGCCAAGAAGAAGCCGGCTGCAAAGAAAAAGCCGGTCGCCAAGAAGGCTGCGACCAAGAAGGTAGTCGCCAAAAAGAAGCCCGCCGCTAAAAAAGTCGCCGCCAAGAAGAAGCCAGCGGCGAAAAAAGTAGCCAAGAAGGCGGTAGCGAAGAAGAAGCCCGCTGCCAAAAAAGCGGCTGCAAAGAAAAAGCCGGTCGCCAAGAAAGCAGCAAAGAAAGCGGTAAAGAAAGCGGTAAAGAAAGCGGCGAAGAAGGTCGTCGCCAAGAAGAAGCCAGCAGCCAAGAAAGCCGTCGCGAAGAAAAAGCCAGCGGCAAAAAAGGTCGCAAAGAAAGCAGCAAAAAAGCCAGCAGCTAAAAAAGCCGCAGTGAAAAAGGCTGCGCCTAAAAAAGCTGCGCCCAAAAAAGCAGCGCCTAAAAAAGCGACGGCCTCGAAGCCTGCGCCTAAAAAGCCTGCAGTAGCCAAGAAGCCTGCAGTAGCCAAGAAGCCTGCGCCTGTCGTGTCGGTGGCGCCAGTCGCAGCGCCAACGCCGGCAATCAAGACCGTGCTGAGCCCTGCTGCGGCATGGCCATTCCCGACGGGCATTCGTCCCTGAGCGAGTGCCGTTCGGAACCCTGACTGCTCTTGGGTAAAATCCCGCTGCAGATGTCATGTCTGCAGCGGTTTTTTCTTTCGTGCGTCATCAGTCAGTCGTTGAGGTAAGCCTTGCTCTACAGTATTTTTAATCTGATCGTCGATACCATCGCCACCCTGCTGGCAGCTTTGCTTTTGCTGCGTTTCTGGATGCAGGCAGTTCGGGTCAGGCCACCCCTGTCGCTCAGTCAGTTCATGTTCCGCCTGACAGATTGGCTGGTTTTGCCTCTGCGACGTGTGCTACCCGGCTTGGGTGGTTATGACTGGGCCAGTCTGGTGGGCGCATGTCTGGTGGCGCTGCTATCGATTGGGCTTGAACTGGCTGTTCGTTCGGTCTTTGCAGTCGAGCTATGGCTTCTACTCTCAGCCGTGTCTATCGCGCACTGGATACTCTACGGACTGATTATCCTGTTGTTCGTTGAAGTGATTTTCAGTTGGGTGAATCCGCATGCGCCCCTTGCTCCCATGGTGCGCGCGATGAATGAACCGCTCATGCGCCCACTGCGACGTTTTATTCCACCGATCGGTGGTATCGATCTCTCGCCGCTGGTTGCCTTTCTTATCCTGCGCATTGCTGTTTTTCTTACGGATAATCTGATCTACAGTTTGGGATGACGCAGGCCGGGTGTCGCCGGCAAGCCGGATCCTTGCGCATGCCGTTCATGTGCATCAGAACCGGTAGCCGAATTCCTTGTGGAAGTGATCTTCGATCGCGTCTCGTGTCGGCGCATGATTTTGGCCACCCTGACTCGCTATCTTGATGGCACCCATCAACGAAGCCAGTCGGCCTATGGTCATCCAGTCCATGCCGCGTGTCAGACCAAACAGCATGCCGGCGCGGAATGCATCGCCACAGCCCGTAGGATCAATGACCTGATCGACGCGCACGACCGGGATATCGAAGCGGCCGTCTGCGGTGAAGATTTCTGCGCCTTGCTCTCCTCGCGTGACTACCAGCGCGGAGACGCGCTGCGAGATTTCGGGCAGCGATAAACCGGTGCGCTCGGTGAGCAGTTCCGCTTCGTAGTCATTGACTGCGACGTAGGTTGCCAGCTCGATGAAATCAATCAGTTCAGGTCCACTGAACATGGGCAGGCCCTGACCCGGATCGAAAATGAAAGGAATTTTCGCCGCCGCGCAATCGCGTGCGTGTTCGATCATGCCATCACGGCCATCGGGCGCCACAATGGCCAGTTTGACATCACCGGCCTCGCTGATTTTATTGTGATGGGAGTTCCCCATCGCGCCGGGGTGAAATGCCGTGATTTGATTATTGTCTGCGTCGGTGGTGATGAAAGCTTGCGCCGTGTACGCATCATCAAAGCTGCGTATGCAACGTGTACTGATACCTTGATTTTTCAGGCGTTCAAGATAGGGTGCACCATCTTGCCCGATCGTGGCCATGATCAGCGGATCGCCGCCGAGCAGCTTCAGGTTATAGGCGATATTGCCTGCGCAGCCGCCATATTCGCGTCGTATGCCAGGTACCAGAAAAGCGACATTGATCTTGTGAAGCTGATCAGCCAGCAAAGCTTCGGAAAAGCGTCCGTGAAAGGACATGATGGTGTCAAATGCGAGCGAACCGCAAATCAGTGAAGTCATAGGGATGATGTTGTTATGTGAGCCGATGGCCCGGGTCTCTGGAATAGAAAATTAGGGATAGAAAATCTGGATATTGAATCCATGGGCAGGATTACCGTTGAGCTCAAAGCGCAAACGAACCTCGCGCTCTGAGGCAGCGGGTATGCCCGCACGGATCTCGCTGGCTTTCAGGAATTCGGATGGCATGAAGATTTTGCGGATTTCGGTTTGTCCTGTCGCGTTATTGAGCTGAAGATCCAGCGCCGGCCAGGCTTGGCTTGTTGTGCCGATATTGCGAACCAAAATAATCAGCTCGAAATGATTGTCCTGATCTTGCAGCTTCTGCAGATGGCGCGACTCGATGGACAAGGCTTCGATTTGCGCGGGTAGGGTGATCGTGCAACCGATACGGCGGCAGACCGCGCGCATGTATCGCGCTGCCTCTGGAGAGCGCGCTGCAATTTCGTTGCGAAACAGATAGCCCAGCTGTACGGTTAAAGCGCCCAGCAACAAGGGAATGCCGACGATGAGCAGAAACGTCCAAACACGACTCGTCCGTTGACGCTGGCGGGCTTCATGCACAAACCCGGGAGCGGGCTGTTCAGTGTCTTCTTCTTCGGCAGGCGACAGCCCGACGGGAGCGGGTTCAGTCCACGGTTTGCTTTGCAGGTCAGCGATGGCTTTGGACAGCGCATCCAGTTCTTCCTGCATGTTTGACTCGCGGGGTGCTGGCGTCGCGCGCAAAGATCCGAAATCAATCAGAGTCATGCGACCTGTCGTATCGTCTTCAATGTGAGCGCTTGCTGTCGCGTCGGTGAGCTCTGTACGCTCGAATACATACACTTCGCCGTTGAAAATCTCCCGGCAGGCGCCGCAACGCACCATACCGTCACGCAGTGCCAGCTGTTGCGGTGTCACGCGGAAGTACGTGTGACAGTGAGGGCAGCGGGTGGCGAGTGCTGTGGACATGAAGGGGCGTCAGTCGGGACGATGGCCGGCAAGGGCGACCCAGCCATCAAGTTCTGCCGAGACGGACAAAGAGATGAATGGCGCATAGCTGGCGATGACCTCATCTGCCTGGCGTGCCAAAACGCCAGACAGGACCAGTGCGCCACCATGCGCCACGCGTCCGCAGAGCATGGGCGCCATCAGTTTCAGCGGGCTGGAAAGAATATTGGCCATAACAAGGTCATAACGGGTGGTCGATCGGGCAGCCTTGAAATCTTCTGGCAGGAAAAAATGGATCTCGCAGTGATTGCGTTCTGCGTTGTCATTAGCGGACGCAATTGCCTGTTCGTCAATGTCTACACCATCCACCGATTCGAGGCCCAGTTTTTTTCCCAGCATCGCCAGTATGCCTGAGCCACAACCGTAATCCAGCATCGTTTTTCCTGCCGGGGCATGCGACTCCAGCCATTCCATGCACAGCCGGGTGGTGGGGTGACTGCCGGTCCCAAAGGCAAGCCCGGGGTCCAGTTCGAGTACCACGGCATCGGGCTCGGGCGCCTCATGCCAGCTGGGTACGACCCAGATATGGCGGCCGATATGGATGGGTTCAAACTGGGATTGGGTCAGTCGTACCCAATCTTGTTCCGCGACCGCGCGCAATGAAAAAGCCAAAGGGTCGGGCAAGCCGCACAGCAGGCAGGCATCGTGCACGATGGCTTCGCAATCCGCTGTTGCCTCTGCCAAGGCAACCACGCGGCTATGTTCCCAGGCATGCTCGGACGGTTCCATACCGGGTTCGCCAAACAAAGGTCGCTCGGCTTCGGTACCCTCATCGGCATCCTCGACGGAAACCGACAGCGCGCCGGCTTCGATCAGCGCATCCGATATCTGCTCGGTCTGATCACGCGGTACTTCCAGGACGATCTCGGTCCAGCTCATGATGACTGCTTATTTTTTGTTAGGGAGACGCTGATTAAATCCACGTTTTATGGCGAGCCAGCGCAGCTGTGCGACGCGGGGGTCAGTAAAATCATGGTCTCAGCGCCATTGGTCTTGCCACAAAAGTTTCCGCGTTTATTTAATCAGCGCTGCCTTGGCGAGTTTTTGTTCGAGATAATGAATATTCGTGCCGCCCTCGGCAAAGCGGGCATCGACCATCAGCTCGCGATGCAGTGGAATGTTCGTCAGTATGCCCTCAACCACCATTTCCGAGAGGGCAATCTGCATGCGCTTGATCGCCTGATCGCGCGTTGCGCCATACGAAATCACTTTGCCGACCATCGAATCATAATTCGGTGGGACGTAATAGCCGGCATAGGCATGAGAATCCACGCGGATACCAGGTCCACCCGGCGCGTGCCAGGATTGTATGCGGCCGGGTGAGGGAGTGAACTTGTACGGATCTTCGGCATTGATGCGGCACTCGATCGCATGCCCTGTGAGCACGATATCGCGCTGACGGTAGCGCAGTTTTTCACCGGCGGCGATACGAATCTGTTCCTGCACGAGATCGATACCAGTCACCATCTCGGTGACCGGATGTTCGACCTGGATGCGCGTATTCATTTCGATGAAATAGAACTCGCCCGCTTCATAAAGAAATTCGAAGGTACCCGCGCCACGGTAGCCGATCTTGCGGCAGGCTTCTGCGCAGCGGTCGCCGATTTTTTCGATCAGCTTGCGAGGAATACCCGGCGCAGGCGCTTCTTCAATCACTTTCTGGTGGCGGCGTTGCATTGAGCAGTCGCGCTCGCCCAGCCAGACGGCATTCTTGAATTCATCGGCCAGTATCTGAATTTCCACGTGACGCGGATTTTCCAGATACTTCTCCATATAGACTTCCGGATTGCTGAATGCGGCGCCCGCTTCGGTTTTCGTCATCGTGACCGCATTGAGTAGCGCGGCTTCGGTATGCACCACGCGCATGCCGCGACCGCCACCACCACCGGCAGCCTTGATGATGACCGGGTAGCCGATTTTTCGCGCTGTTTGAATGATAATTTTCGGATCATCTGGCAAGGCGCCATCCGAGCCCGGAACGCACGGCACGCCGGCTTTGATCATCGCTTGCTTGGCCGAGACTTTGTCACCCATGAGCCGGATCGAGTCCGAACGCGGACCGATGAAGACAAACCCCGACTGCTCCACGCGTTCGGCGAAGTCGGCGTTTTCGGACAAAAAGCCATAGCCCGGATGAATGGCTTCGGCATCCGTGACTTCGGCTGCGCTGATGATGGCCGGCATGGACAGATAGCTCTGTGCGGAAGGAGCAGGACCGATACAGACGGACTCATCGGCCAGTTTCACGTACTTGGCCTCGCGGTCGGCTTCGGAGTGGACAACTACGGTCTTGATGCCCATTTCGCGACACGCACGCTGTATGCGCAAAGCGATTTCGCCACGGTTGGCGATTAGAATTTTTTCAAACATAGGTAGGGAGATGCCCTTAGCGCGCGAGAATCAGAGCCGAAGTTCGGTTCCGATGGCCTCGCACTTTGCGAAATTAACCAATAATGAACAAGGGCTGGCCGAATTCGACCGCTTGCCCGTTTTCGACCAGAACCTGACGTATGGTGCCACTGGCATCAGCGTCGATTTCATTGAGCAGTTTCATGGCTTCGATGATGCACAGAGTGTCGCCTTCCTTGACCACCGAGCCTATCTCTACGAAGGGCGCTGCGCCCGGCGCGGAGGAGCGGTAGAAGGTGCCAACCATGGGTGACTTGACCACGTGGCCGGTTGGCTCGGCTGGAGGCGCTTCTGCGGCAGCCACCGCCTGCGGCGCCGGTGCCGCAGTGGCGACAGCCGGCATGGGCTGTGGTGCCTGAGGCTGCATCATCACGACCTGACCTTGAGCCACAGGTGCCCCGGATTTCACGATCCTGACTTTGCTTTCCCCTTCGGTGACTTCCAGTTCCGAGATATCGGACTCGGCCACCAGATCGATCAGGGTCTTGAGTTTTCTTAAATCCATTGAAGTTCTGCCTGCTAGGTTGAAAGTAATTCTCGTAATTCCGCACAGCTTATAGGACTCGAGACAATGACGTTTGGCGATTATCGCCGCAATTTAAAGTTTTTTAACTGCAAATTCGATGGCAATGCGGTAGCCGTCGGTTCCCAGGCCACAAATGACGCCCGCCGCGAGATCGGACAGGTAGGAATGGTGGCGAAAGCTCTCCCGGCGATAGATGTTCGAAATGTGCATCTCGACAAACGGGATTGCCACGCCCGCCAGTGCATCACGCAAGGCCACGCTGGTGTGCGTGAGAGCGCCGGGATTGATGATGATCGCCTGTACACCCTCCTGCTTTGCTGCGTGTATGCGGTCAATCAATTCGCCTTCGTGATTGCTTTGGAAGCAGTGCAGTGTTGCACCTGCTGCCTGGGCCTGAGCGCTTGCCTGCTGCTCGATTTCTGCCAGAGTCGTCGATCCGTATACCTCAGGCTCACGCGTACCGAGCAGATTCAGGTTCGGACCGTTAACCATAAGCAAGCTTGTTGCCATGAAGATAGGCCTTGAATTGACGAAGAAGCCGACATTTTGCTGCAAAATGCAGCAGAATGGCAAGCGGAAACGCTTATCGGATCTATAGCGAAGCCAGAAAAGCGCTGATTAAACAAATCCGGACACTTTGGTGACAAGGTCGGTGGCGTCAAGCCCTTGATTTTGCTGGTCCCCGCGTCGCACAGCTGCGCTGGCTCGCCATAAAGCGTGGATTTATTCAGGGCGTCCCCAGATCGGCGCGCACTTTCTTCATATCCAGTCGGCCAAGATAGGTCTGGAGGATGCTCCCGTCCGGTCCGATCAGCACCGTAAAAGGCAGTCCGCCAGCCTGATTCCCAAATTGCCGAGACAGCTCCGTGCCTTGCATTCCTGCGACCAGTAGAGGATAGCTGATTTGCAGTTTTTCTGCGAATTGCTGGATGTTAGAGGGTGAATCGATGCCGATACCGATAATTTGAACATTACGGCCTGCCATCTCGGTTTGCAGTTCGACCAGTTCCGGCATTTCTGCCACGCAGGGTGGACACCAAGTTGCCCAAAAGTTAATCAGCAGAGTTTTGCCTTTCCACTCGGCCAGGGCGCGCGGCTGATTTTTCGAGTCGGGCAGGCTGGTTTGCATCAGGGCGGCGACAGCCGTATTCTCCGCAGGACTAGGGTTAAAGCGTTTTACGCCGACATAAGCGCCAATCGCCGTAAAAAGAATGGCAATAGCCGCAAATATCAGCAATTTGGATTTAGTCATCACTTCCTGTCTCTGCCAGTAAATTTCTTAGCGCCGCGATGTCGGCCCGCTCAATGCGTTTGCCGCTGCTGCTTCTCGCGCCGCCACGCAAATCATCTTGTTCATAGATCGCCAGATGCACGATCTCGTGCTTCCAGAAAAAGGACAGTGTCTCGACGCTGCGATCCGGGCGGCGGAAATGCGGTGTTTCCGAGACTTCGTAGTCCATGCCCGTATTCAGCAAAAAAACCGCCACGTCTTTGCTGCTTTCGGCAAACAGCTGCAGGTGAATATCCGAATGCTCGCTGGCTGTGCCATTCAGCACAGCACCCGTCACGTAGGGGGCGAAGTCCTCGAATTTTTCCATCACTTCCAGCGCAAGCCGGCGCAAGTGTAGCAAGCGCTGGCTTTGTTCGTCGCCCTGAAACAAGGCCTGATACTCGCGCACTTCTGCCTCAATCTGTGCATTGTCGGGCAGCACATCGCCGCGCACACGTTGATTACCGAGAATCAATCGGGCCGCTTTGCGCTTCGCTGTGCCGTAGTCCGCGCCATCCTCGGCAATCATGCGCGCGGCGGCAGCTGCGATTTCGGCCCGCAGCAACTCGGCATCACTCGGATAATTGATATTCATGGAAAGCAAGGCCAGGATGAGGAAGTGAGCGCGCGCAAGAAGCAGCATCCAATCAATGGAGTCCAACAGCGCATGCTGATCGCCATTTCCATCACGCGCACGTCAGGTAGAATTCCGTAGATTCTCGGGCCTGATTCTATATGCATATTCATATTCTTGGCATTTGCGGCACTTTCATGGGTGGGTTGGCCGTGCTGGCGAAAGAAGCAGGGCACAAAGTCACCGGTTGTGATGCCAATGTTTATCCGCCCATGAGCACGCAATTGCGCGCGCAGGGGATCGAACTTATTGAGGGTTTTGGTCCACATCAGCTGAGTTTGCAGCCGGATCTCTATGTCATCGGCAATGTCGTTTCGCGTGGCAACCCTTTGATGGAAGCGATCATGAACCGCGGCTTGCCCTACATCTCCGGGCCGCAGTGGATAGGCGAACACATTTTGCATGATAAATGGGTGCTGGCCGTCGCTGGCACGCACGGCAAGACAACAACGGCATCCATGTTGGCCTGGATACTTGAGCAGGCGGGTTATCAGCCAGGCTTTCTGATTGGTGGTGTGCCACTCAATTTTGGTGTGTCGGCGCGTTTGGGTGCCAAGGGCGGTACCCCGTTCTTTGTGATCGAAGCCGATGAATACGACACAGCCTTCTTCGACAAGCGCAGCAAATTCGTACATTACCGGCCCCGCACGGCCATACTCAATAATCTTGAGTACGACCATGCCGATATTTTCGCCGACCTCACTGCGATCGAAACGCAATTTCATCATCTGGTGCGCACGGTACCCGCGATCGGGCGTCTGATTGTCAATGGTCGTGAGGCTTCACTGCGTCGTGTCATCCAGCGTGGCTGCTGGAGTGAAACCGAATGGTTTGGTGGTGGCGCAGACGATAGTGGTGCGTGGAGCATGGTCGATTATGCGGATGGCCGTTTTGATGTTCTGTTCAAGGGGCAGCTGCAAGGGACGGTGAGTTGGTCGCTTAGTGGTGAGCACAATCGCTGGAATGCGGTCGCGGCGATTGCAGCAGCACGGCACACCGGCGTGCCGCCGTCACAAGCGATTGCCTCGCTGGCCAATTTCGAGAATGTGAAGCGTCGTATGGAGACGCGCGGTGTCGTTAATGGCATCACCGTGATTGACGACTTCGCACATCACCCGACAGCGATTACGACGACTGTGGCTGGTCTGCGGCACAAGGTCGGCAAGGCCCGCATTATCGCCGTACTCGAGCCGCGCTCCAACACCATGAAGCTGGGTACGATGAAAGATGCTTTGCCCGATAGTCTCAAGGCAGCTGATCTGGTGTTTGGCTATGGCGCTCGCGGCGAAGGCAAGGACGCGTTAGGCTGGGATCTCGCTGCGGCACTGTCACCGTTGGGTGAGAAGGCCCAGACCTTTGATGATTTGTCTGCACTGGTCGCTGCAGTCGGTGGGGCAGCCAAGCCCGGTGATTTCGTGCTGGTCATGAGCAATGGCGGATTTGGTGGCGTGCACCAGAAGCTGCTGGATGCATTCGAATCCCTGAAAGCGCGGGCGCACTAACTGCGCCGCTGCCTGAAACGGTCTTCATGATCCTTTATTTGCACGGCTTTCGTTCGTCACCCCAATCGGCCAAAGCACGCAGGGTACGTAATGTCATGGAAGCGCGCGGTCAGGGATCGCAGCTGCTCTGTCCGCAACTCCCACCATCTCCGCGCGAGGCGATGCGGCTGGCTCACAAGCTCGTGTCGGAGGTACCCGCGGATTCATTGGCCGTGATTGGTTCCTCGCTCGGCGGTTACTATGCGACTGCGCTGGCAGAAGCCACGGGCTGTCGCGCGGTCCTGCTGAATCCGGCGGTGCGTCCAGCCCAAGGCCTTGCGCGGCATGTTGGTCCGCAAACAGCGTGGCACTCCGAAGATCAGTTCGAATTTTTGCCCGAGTACATTGATGAACTCGTCTCACTGGAAGTCGCGCGCATTACCCAGCCTGAACGCTATTTTCTGATTGCAGCGACCGGTGATGAAGTGCTGGACTGGCGCGAGATGGTTGCGCATTATCCGGGGGCGCGTCAGCGCGTGATTGATGGCAGTGATCATGGTCTGTCTGATTTTGACCAGTACATTGATGAAGTGCTGGCCTTCTGCGCCTGATGAAATGACGAAGCGACGAATGCTACAGAACAGCACCATCTTGCGATGGGCTCTCTACCGAGATAACAAGAATTCCTTGAAGTGGCGTGGTTGATGAATTTATTTTTTGAAGAATCCGGGGATTTCAAAGTCGGTGCTGTGATCTCACAGCAGGGCGAAGCGTTTCAGGTGGAGACGCCTTCGGGCAAGCGCACCAAGGTGCGGGCTCGCGACGTGCTGCTGCAGTTTGATAGCCCTTCGCCTGCCGAAATGATGTCGCGCGCAAACGAGCTCGCTGGCGACATTGATATTGCGTTTTTGTGGGAGGTAGCCGGCGAAGAGGAATTCGCCGTCGACCAGCTCGGCACCGAGTATTTCGGTCATGCACCCAAGCCCGAAGAGGCTGCGGGGCTCTTGCTCAAGATGGCGTCATCGCCGATCTATTTTCATAAAAAAGGTAAAGGTCGTTACAAAGCGGCGCCCGCGGCGATCTTGCAGGCTGCACTCGCGGGTCTGGAAAGAAAAAAACAGCAGGCCTTGTTGCAGGCGGCCATGGTCGATGAACTCAAGTCGGGTCGTTTGCCGCAATCCATGGCGCCTCTGGTGCGTCAGTTGCTCTTCAAGCCGGATAAAAATTCAATGGAGTACAAGGCACTCGATGCCGCTTGCGCCGAGTTGCAAACGACGCCAGCGCGCCTGATGCTCTCCGTTGGTGCCATGCCTTCAGTAAAAGCTGTACATGATGCGAAGTTTTTGATCGAGCATTTCCCGCGCGGTACTGATTTCCCTCGTATCGATCTGCCGCAGATATCAGAGCTGCCCGTAGCAGCAGTGAGCGCCTTTTCCATTGATGACATCACGACCACCGAAATTGATGATGCTTTCTCGGTGCAGATGATCGGAGAAGGAAAAATTCGCGTGGGTATTCATATCGCTGCACCTGCGCTGGGTATTGCGCGAGATGATGCCATCGATGCGATTGCGCGCGAACGCATGAGTACCGTGTATATGCCGGGTGACAAAATTACCATGCTGCCGGATGAACTCGTGCAGCAGTTCACTCTCGCCGAGGGCGATGCGCGTCCCGCGGTCTCCTTGTACGCGACGCTCGATATGGGTGACTGGTCGGTACAGTCCACCGAGACCGTCGTCGAGCGCGTACCTATCCGCGCCAATCTGCGTCACAACGAGCTGGATGAGCATGTGAATGAGCAGGCGCTGGCTGAAGGCAGCGGTGATTATCCCCACAAGGAGGAAATCGGACTGCTCTGGCAATGGGCGCAGGTGCTCGAGCGCGGGCGCATGGAAAAGCGCGAGAGTTTCGGTCTGCGACCCGAGCAAAACAATCGTGTTGATTTCAATTTCTATGTGGTCGATGACATCGTCACCATCACGCGCAGAAAGCGTGGCGCACCGCTCGATAAAATCGTTGCCGAGCTGATGATTTTTGCCAACAGTAGCTGGGGCAAGCTCATGCATGAGCAGGGCGTGCCCGGCATATATCGCACACAGGGCACAGGCAATGGTTGGGCCGCGCGCATGCAGGTGCGCATGCTCACGCATGCCGCGCCCCATCAGGGACTCGGCGTGGATCAGTACGCGTGGAGCACCTCGCCTTTGCGACGCTACACCGATCTGGTCAATCAGTGGCAGATACTGGCTTGCGTCAGGCACGGCGTTACTGCGCCACTGGTGGCGCCCTTCAAGCCCAGAGATGCCGATTTGTTTGCGATTGTCTCCGCCTTCGACAGCGCCTACGGGGCGTATGCCGACTTTCAGAACATCATGGAGCGCTATTGGTGTTTGAGATGGCTGGCACAGTCATCGGTACGTCAGGTCGATGCCGTCGTTCTCAAAGACGAAGTGCTCAGGCTGGTCGAGGTGCCGTTGGTGGTTCCCATGCCGGGCGTGAAGCACCCGCGTGGCACTCAGGTCAGGCTTGAACTGATTAGCTGGGATGAGCTGGATCTGACGGTACAGGCGCGTGTACTGGAGGTGAGCGTTGTGAGCGAGTCCATCAGCGATGATATGGATGAGGAATCCGAAACTGATGTTCAAACCGGAATGCCCGAGCTCAGCGAGAATTCCGTTGACAGCGCTGCAGTTGAAGCGGTGCCGCAAATCACTGCACCGCCCAATCCGGAGTAACACGCGTGGTGCTGGCAGACCGTCAATTGCTGTTCATTGCAATCGCGAGTTCATTGCTGCTTCATGCAATGTTCTTGTCGATACGTTTTGTCAGTCCGGATGATCTGGAGTTCAAGCCTGTTGATCGTGGGCTGGAGATCATCCTCATGAACACCGCCGACCAGCGTGTTCCCATGCAGGCTGATTTGCTGGCGCAGGTCAATTTGAATGGCGGTGGCAACGCCGAGCGGGGCCGCGCGACATCGCCTTTGCCTGATGCCGGCCACACCAGCGACGGCGCCCTGCTGGAAACGCAAAGGCAACGTGTCGCCCAGCTTGAGCAGCAACAAGCCCGAATGCTCGCGCAACTCACCGCAAACAAGGCCGAGCATGCGCTGCCACGACCAGAACAGACCAGGGCAAGCGAACTCGGTGTCGCACCTGAGAGCGAAGCCAGCACCAGCGTGCTCGCACGTCGCGAAGCCGAGATCGCGCGTGACATAGCCGACTACAACAAGCGACCTGTCAAAACCCAGCTCACGCCCAGTACTCGGCGGGTTGAGTACGCGATGTATTACACTGCGTTGCAGCAGCGCATAGAGCGGACCGGCACGCAGCATTTTCCCGAGCGTGATGGCAAAAAAATGTACGGCGAGCTCATCGTGTATATCCCGGTTTTTCAGGATGGCTCGATTTACGAAAAAGAGGGTGGGCCGCGTGTCGAACGCAGTTCAGGTAATGCGGCGCTCGATCAGGCAGCCTTGCTGATCGTTAGGCGGGCTGCACCCTTCGGATCATTTCCTGCAGCCTTGCGCCGCGATGGCAAGACGCATGTGTGGGAAATCGTTACGCGTTTTCATTTCACTCGCGATCAGACACTGAAGTCGCGTTCGACCGGAGTTTTGCCTTGACACTCGAATCCGTCCCTGATCGTTATGCAGTGATCGGCAATCCCATTGAGCACAGCAAATCACCGCAGGTGCACGCCTTGTTTGCGCGGCAGACCGGGCAGGCGATGCAGTATGAGCGTTTGCTGGCCCCCGTCGATCGTTTTGCCGACAGCGTCCATGAGTTCATCGCGCAGGGTGCTCGCGGTGCCAACGTCACCGTACCCTTCAAACTGGAAGCCTTCGCGCTGGCGCAAGAACGCACGCCGCGCGCGCAGGCAGCGGGTGCGGTCAACACGCTGAGTTTTTCTGCTGATGGCATCAAAGGCGATAACACCGATGGCATAGGGCTGGTGCGTGACATCACACGCAACGCGGGTGTGCCACTCAGGAGCCGTTCAGTGCTGTTGCTGGGTGCTGGTGGTGCGGCACGCGGTGTGATCCTGCCGCTGATGGAAGAAAACATCGCAGGTCTGGTGATAGCCAATCGCACGCAACCCAGAGCGATGGAGCTCGCACAGCAGTTCTCTCACAGCGACGTACCTGTGTCATCTGCGACGTTTGAACAGCTCGATCAATCGTTTGATGTGATCATCAATGCCACATCAGCGAGTCTGGATGCCGAATTGCCGCCATTGCCTGATTGTGTCTTCGGTCCTCAGACGCTGGCTTACGACATGATGTACGGTGCCCAGCCAACCATCTTCATGCAGCATGCTGCCAAACGTGGCGCTGCCGTTCGTGATGGTTTGGGCATGTTGATCGAGCAGGCGGCGGAAGCCTTTTTCGTCTGGCGCGGCGTACGGCCCGAGACAGCCCCGGTATATCAGTGGCTGCGAGGCCAGTTATGAGCTCTCGCGGATCAGGAAAAGCGCAGGGATCCGGGCGTGGTCTGCTGTTCTGGATCATTGGTATTCCCTTGCTGCTGGTACTGCTTTTGCAGGCCTGGTATTTCCTGCATATCTGCTGGTGGGTTAATCACAATCCTGATTCCACTTCGTTCATGCGCGAGCAGCTGAGCAAGATTCGCGAGAAAAATCCTGCTGCCCAACTGCAGCATCGCTGGGTGCCCTATAACCGCATTTCCAATAATCTCAAGCGCGCCATCATTGCGTCGGAAGATGCCAACTTCGCCGAGCATGAGGGGGTCGACTGGGATGCGCTGCAACGAGCGTATGAAAAAAATGCGAAAAAGGGCAAGGTGGTCTCAGGCGGCTCAACCATCACACAGCAGCTGGCCAAAAATCTTTTCTTATCAGGCCAGCGCAGCTATCTGCGCAAAGGACAGGAAATGATCATCACCTTCATGCTTGAAATGATGATGGACAAGCGCCGCATCTTCGAGATTTATCTGAATGTGGTCGAATGGGGGACGGGTGTATTCGGGGCCGAGGCAGCGTCCATGCGTTACTTCGGTAAGCCCGCTTCTGCGCTGGGCCCACAGGAAGCAGCAAGACTTGCCGTGATGCTACCCAACCCGCGCTACTTTGGGCGTCATCTCGATTCCGGTTATTTGGCCCGCCGATCACGCTTGATCCTCTTGCGCATGCGTACCGCCGACTTACCCTGAGAGCAAAGCTTGTTCACTGGCTGTCCGCGGCGCTTGCCTGAGGCCACCGATCTCAGTACACTTGCGCTGTTTTTGTAATCGGAGACCTACCTTGGGTAGTCCCAAATCATATTCCCATCCGTCGTTCGACGGTGTCTTCGCAAGCTAGCGCATCTCCTTTCAGTGCCTCGCTTGCCGGATATGGGTAAGCTGGTGCGCTTGGCCGTCAGGCCGCGTTCCCTGATGTTTTACATGTTGCGCGATTTGCGTAGCGCATGCTGCATTGACTGCGGCCGGGAGAACTTATGATCAATGTATTCGTCCTGCAAAACGGTCGTCTGAGTCAGATTCCTATCGAGTCACGTGATGATCTGGTCAATGTCACGCCGGTCTGGGTCGACCTGACGGATCCCAGTGATGAAGAGCGCGATTGGGTCAGCAGTATTTTTGGTGTGATGCTGCCGGAGGAAGACGAGGTCAAGGATATCGAGGCCTCAGCGCGTTATTACGAAGCCGACAATGGCGATCTGCATTTGCGCTCCGATTTTCTGCTTGAAGAAGACGAGGGCGAGTCGCGCGTCGTGACGGTTGCTTTTATTCTCGCCCGAAACATGCTCTTCTCCATGCACAACGACGATCTGCCGGTATTTCGTCTGGTACGCATGCGCGCACGTTCACGCCCGGGCTCGATTGGCGACTTCAAGGATGTACTGCTCGACTTGTATTCCACCGATGTTGAATATTCGGCCGACGCGCTCGAAGGCATTTATCAGAATCTTGAAGAAGTCAGTCGCAGCGTGCTGCAGAAAGATATCAGTGACCAGGACGCGGCAGCATCGCTCAATGCGATGGCGCGAGAGGAAGACTTGAACGGTCGCATCCGTCGCAACATGATGGATACCCGACGTGCGGTGAGCTTCATGATGCGCGGACGCTTGCTCAGTCCCGATCAGTTTGATGATGCGCGCCAGATCCTGCGCGACATCGAATCACTCGATGGTCACACCGCCTTCCTGTTCGACAAGATCAACTTTCTGATGGATGCAACGGTGGGCTTCATTAACATCAATCAGAACAAGATCATCAAGATCTTCTCGGTGGCGTCGGTTGCCTTCCTGCCGCCGACACTGATTGCCAGTATCTACGGTATGAACTTCCGTATCTTGCCGGAGTTGAATTGGAGCTTCGGTTATCCGTTTGCGATTCTATTGATGATTGCCAGCGCGGTGACGCCATTTTGGTACTTCCGTCGACGGGGTTGGTTGCGATGATTTGATTGCGCCGATGGGTGTAGGCGCAAGCTGCTTGTGTAAAACGTAAGACACTGGATCCCGGCCTGCGCCGGGATGACCTTGGAGGAACGGTTAGCCCCAAAATCGTCATCCCGGCGAAAGCCGGGATCCAGCGTCT
>JAIXXZ010000061.1 GCA_027490465.1 Oxalobacteraceae bacterium | reverse complement strand
CCGTATCGCCTGCTGTGCTCACGGAATCACTCAACCAGTCCTTCCAGCACCGCGCTTGCTGTTTCTCCGATGCGTGACAGCACATCGGTCCCCATGTCGCTACTGAATCGTTGCGCATCGGGCGATGCCAGCACCAGTAAACCGATGCTTTGCTCGCTGTCAGGTTTGCGCAATGGAATAAGCGCTGCCGATTGCATTGCCGTGGCATTGGTCAGCCATGCAAGGCCCGGCTTTCCGCTCGCTGCGCCGCAGTACGGTGCATTGAGCTGATCGGTAAACGCGCGGGCATCGCCGGCATCAGTGCAGTGGTCCCACAGACGCAGAGTGGCCTCAGGCAGATCGAAGGCATCTTTCAGTGTTTTCGCAACAGCCTCGCCTAGATCGTTGGCATCTTGAGAGCGCCACAGCTGCAAGGTCCATTGATGGAAGTTGGCAATGATGGCGTCATTGTCTTTGGCGATGCGCATCAGATTAGAGAGCTTTAACTCCAGCTGACGGATTTTTTCTCGCAGAACTTCGACCTGGCGATCCTGTAGCGATATCGTGCGACCACCGAGTGCCGAGCTCAGCTTCAGGCTGGCCGTGAGTTCGGGATTGTCTTCGAAGAATTCCGGATGCGCCAAGAGGAAGTCTGCAACCGCTTGAGCGTCTGTGTGTTCAGTCATGAGTTTGGAAAGTATTCAATAATGAAAACGGCACTGGTGCACGATCAGATCATCACCCAGCGTTTCGAGTACCAGCCGGTGCTCGGGTGCGATTTTGAACGACATCAGCGAAACAAGTCCGAATTCTAGCCGGGTATGCCCCAAGTCTGGCAGTTTCTCGCCGGCCGCCAGGCGGTCAAGCAGTTTTTCCACTCTCAGCGCCATGGCAGGCTGGGACTGGCGCCAGTAATCCAGATCTTCGCGCGCATGGGGTGTCAGCCACAGATTCATTTCGTATCGTATCGGCTCAGATGCTCGGCGCGCAGCTGTTGCAGACTTTGCTGCAGGCGCTCTTCATTGAGCGAGGTCGCCAGCAAATGCGCCGTCTCCTGCAAAGCGCGCCAGCCTGCCTCGGTGACGAGCATCAGGTTGTCACCCGAATCACGGGCGATCAGGACTTCTTCGGCTTCTGCCATCTCCAGAATGTCATCGAGTTGGTTACGAAGCTTGTCAACGGTAAAGGCTTGCATGATGGTAGTGCGAAAGATGGCTTGATGATCCGCTAACCGGATCGCATAGGGTGCTTGCATTTTACCCGCGTAGTCCAGCGGCAAGTGCCCTCAATAAAGACAACCCAATAAAAAAGGGTACCCGAAGGTACCCAAGGTATTACAGAGGAGATTAAATTCGCAGAAGAAGATCTGCAGGCTGGCTGACAGCCTTATCCGTTGCTCGTCATCTGACAGCTATGACGAGTAACGAATTCTTTGCGGGCATCAGGCCCGAACTGATCAGAACGTGTGGCGGACGCCCAGGTTAACTGCCCTGTCGCCAGTGCCAGGTTCGGAGTTGTTACCGACCGTGTAGGGCGCGCCATTCTTGTTATCAATGCTCGCCCAAGCGGCATAAAGATTGGTGCGTTTTGAAAGGGCGTAGGTATAACCGAGGCCAATTTGGCGAGCATCCCAATTTGTAGCCGAGCGACCATCTTTGTTGATGTAGGAAGCAATAAACGTGTGATTACCAAAGGGGACGCTAACACCGATGAGAAAATCTCTGCTTTTTCCGCGACCGCTAATTTGCACATCATTATCCGAATACGCAGCGAACACCTTGGCGACTTCGAATTTGTAGTTGGCGGCCAGCATGGTGCTGGTGTCATCCGTTGTGCCGGTTGTTGAGTTGTTAGCACGGTGGTGCGCAAGACGGACGTTCAATGTGCCGTCGCTGTAACCGATAGAGCCACCGACGTTCCTGCTAGCTCTGTCGGCCCCCGCGGTGCTTTCCCCAAAACCGTAGGCCACTTCAGCCGATATACCCGAGAAAATCGGCGACGCATATTTCACCGCGTTGTTCATGCGGATACCGGAATGCGGAATCAGATTTTGTGCATTGCCGGCAAGACCACTGGCGAAGGGATCCGCGACACCATTCAGGGTCAGGAAGAAAGGCGTGTATTGGCGACCGAGGGTCAGGGTACCGGCATCACTTTGCAGACCAAGAAAGGCCTGGCGTGCAAATGCAATATTTGAGGCAGTGGAAGCACTAAAACCGCCAGTATCGGCAGCGATACCAGTTTCAAGCACAAACAAGGCTTTCATATTGTTGCCAAGATCCTCGGTACCTTTGAAACCGAGACGTGTGCCCGATTGTGCGCCACTGGTGATTTTATCTATCGACCCTGCAGTTCCGCCGCTTTCACCAACGAAGCCCATATCCACAATCCCGTAAGTCGTCAGCGACTGGGCGTTTGCAGAGCCTGCAAATGCGCTTGCACAGGCCAGCGCTATGAGTGACTTTTTCATTTTTCCATCCCCAAATGTTCAGTTGTGTTGAGTTTTGAAAATCCGCGCGAGTCGGATGAAGGGACATTAATTTCTAAAATAGAAACAACACGAAGTTTGGCCATCGTCGGTTTTCAAGCTCCGGCAAAACCCGGCTGATTACTGAAGACTGTTGTTTTATTCGCACTAGTTGCCGTTGACGCCACCTCACTGAACGGAGCAAAGTTAAGTTTTTGTTTTGATAACTTTGTGAGGGCAGATTTCAGGCTTGTGAGGCCATTGGGCTGTTGCACAAGCGCCACTCCGAGCGCGTATTTCATCTGTCACTGCGGGTGATTCGGCGTTCGAACGGTGGAAATCTGTCGATCCGGACCGACGGGATTTATGGCTAATCGAGAGGAATTACTGATCATTCGTTCTGCGCGCTCCGGGCAGGCGCACGCGCAACTGGCGCTGGGCAAGCGTTACTTGTTCGGGGGGTCAGGTCTGCCGCAGAGTCATGCGACTGCGCTGCACTGGCTGGAAAAGGCCGCGGAGCAAAACATGGCGGATGCCTGGTTCTTGATCGGCGAGCACGTACCTTTCGAGATCGCGCAGCAGTCATCCGATCCCTTGGGAGTGGCGGTCTGGTACGAGCGTGCGTTCGAAGGCGGCATGGCCAAGGCGGGGCTCATTCTCGCCATGCTGGTATTTGCTTCCTGGTCGCGAGCGGATCAATTGCTGCGCCAGAAAGCCATGCGCGCGCTTCAGTCCGCTGCCGAATCTGGGCTGGCAGACGCGCAATGGCTACTCGCGCAGCAGCTCGGTATTGCCGATGTGGTCGCGCAGCCCAAACCGGCAGAGCTGTCGCCGGCGGCAAAGACGCGACGCAGCGCAGCGATTGAATGGTCATCGCGCGCGGCCAGAGGCGGCATCATGCCGGCGCAACGCGCGGTCGCCGATTACTTCTGGGGCATTGGCGATTATCTGAAGTTCCTGTTCTGGTCTTTGCCGATCGCGCAAACCATCGAACGGCGCGCTGGTACCGGCGCTCGTCGTTGCCAGATCGAGCGGTCTCAGCAGGACTTGCTTAGACGTTGTGCCAACGCTCTGCTGCTCACCAAAGACCCGAACAGTCAACTCATCGAGCGCTATCTGAAGCTCGCAGCTGAAGGTGGCGACAGCGCAGCCCAGCTGTCGTATGGGTTATGGATTGCGCGCATGGATGAGAGTGGTCATCGCCTGCCATCTGTCCCCGGCGTTGCCCACTACAAGAAAGCGATACGCTGGCTATCGCTGGCTGCTGATCAGGGCGTTGCGGCCGCCTGGTATGCGATGTCGCGCATCTATCTGAAGCCCGAGTTTTCTCGTCGCAGCATTACCGAGGCGCGTCGCTATCTCGAGATGGCCGCAGTGACCGGCCATGTGCGCGCGCAACTCGAATTGGGTCTGGTTGCGTGGCGTTCGAGAAAAGTGGAAAAGGGCTCTGATATCCGTGCGGTTTATTGGTTACAAAAGGCCGCAGGTCAGGGTAACCGTGAGGCGAAATCACTGCTGGAACGCATCGCACCGCCTGCGCGCAAAGCGGAATGGGCGCATGCAGCGCGTGCCGTGTTCAGTCGCGATACGAGCAATCAGTATCCGTTTCTGGCTGCGCGTGTCGAGCTGGGTTATTGGTTCGGGCTGTCACGCCCTGAGGCGCTGCTGATCGACATTGAAGCCGCCGATCATGGGCATTGCCTCGAAATTGACATTCGAGATCAGCATCCGCGCAGTCGCCGTCGTCTGGTGCAGATCGTCACGGGTGATCAGCGCGCTGCGCTGGATCGCGTCGCTCGCATGTTTGATGCGGTTGAAGCGAAAGGCGTCGCTGGTCAGGAGGGCAATTACCGTCAGCGCTTGTATCGGTTCCGCAGCCTGATGACACAGTACCGCTATCAACGCGGTGCCAGTCCGGCGATCTGATACAAGATCACGCCTACCATGAATGCGTCCACGATCAGATGTCGATTGTGCCTTCGAATACACTGACTGCGGGACCGGTCAGCATCACGGGAGTCTGTCCCCCCTCCCACGCAATCGACAACTCGCCACCCCGTGTGGCGACCGCCACCGGACTGTCGAGCAGTCCGAGCTGTATGCCCGCGACAACCGCAGCGCAAGCGCCCGTACCGCAAGCCAGCGTTTCGCCTGCACCTCTTTCGAAAACGCGCAAACGAATACGCTGCTTGTCTACCACTTGCATGAAACCCGCGTTCACTCTGCGCGGAAAGCAGGCATGGTTTTCAATCACGGGGCCTTCTTCCAGCACCGCAGCGGTGTCGACATCATCGACCAGCTGCACGGCATGTGGATTGCCCATCGAGAGCACGACAAACTCCCGCAGACGGGTCCCGATCGGGATATGCCAGAGCGTGGCTGCATGCTGCTGTTTGCTGGCCAGACCGGCAGTATCGAAAGGCACGCGTACCGTGTCAAATATTGGTGCACCCATATCGACCGTGATGCGACCATCATCCTCCAGCCGCGGCCGGATCACGCCTGACATGGTTTCCACGCGAATTTCGCGATGTTCTGTCAGACCCTTCTCAACAACAAACTTTACAAAGGCCCGCGCGCCGTTACCGCATTGCTCGACCTCGCCGCCATCGGCATTGAATATCCGGTAGCGAAAATCAACGCCCGGCATCGTGGGTTTTTCAACAACCAGTATCTGGTCAGCGCCGATGCCAAAGCGACGGTCGGCCACATCGCGCCATTGATCGCTGGTGAGATTAACCGTTTGATTGATTGCATCAATCACCACGAAATCATTGCCAGCACCGTGCATTTTTGTAAATCTGAGTTTCATGCATCTTCTTTCTTTGTCAGTCAGCGGGAGAATCGTACACGCCTGCCATACCTTCGGGCCGCGTTTTGAATCGTTTGTGCGACCAAAAATATTCCGAAGGCGCCTCAAGTATGCGGGCCTCGATGAACGCATTCATGCGTGCAGTAGCGGCGTCAACGTCAGTGCCCGGATAGTCATCCCAGGGTGGATAGAAAATTACCTGCCAGCCCTCGTAGTTCGGCAGAAATCGCGTGACGACCGGAATTACCTGACCATCGGTTGCCATGGTCAGTCTTGCTGGCGCTGTCAATGTCGCCGCCGGCACACCAAAAAAAGGCACGAAGACGGACTCGCGATGACCGAAATCCATGTCAGGCAGCATCAGAAACGGACGCCCGTCACGCATTGCGCGGATGATGGGTTTGATACCTGCCCGACGCGCGATCAGGTTGCGTTCATCTGGCGTAAATCGCAGCCGCCCTCGACGCAGTGCTTCGTCGAACACGCGATTGTGCTGCGGCGTGTACATCGAGCATGCTGGTCCCGCCATGGTGATTGCGACGCCTGCAACTTCGAGGCAAACGAAATGAGGACACAGAAAAATCGTCGGCCGCGCCGCCGCGGCTGCTGTGGGTACGGCCGGCACAATCTGTATCAACTTTCTCAGTCGCTCCGGTGATGCCCACCACAGGATGCCGCGCTCGAGTACGCTGCGCGCATAGCCCTGAAAATGAGCGCGCGCAATCTGCAGGCGCTCCTGGTCGCCGAGCTCGGGAAGACAGAGCCGGAGATTGGTCAGTGCAATGTGACGCCGACGGCGAAGCAGTATGAATAGCAGGCTACCGATCGCTTTGCCGATACGACCCAGTATCGGCAGTGGCAACCAGTGCAGCAGCCACATCAGTGCAAGCATCGCCCTCATGCGACTTCCCCGACGAGTGATGATGACGAGGGCTCGCCCTTGTAGCGGTTGTAGCTCCAGAAGTATTGCGATGGGCAGCGCGCGATCAGCTGCTCCATGGCAGCATTGATCATGCGTGCCTGTTCCTCGGGTGTGCCTGCCAGTCGCTCATCAAAACGCACAAAATGAATCGCATAGCCTCTACCGAAGGACAGCCGTTCTGCATAGGTCAGCACCAGTGGTGCATTGCTCATCTGATGCATTTTCGCCGGCAGCGTCATCGTATACGCAGGTCGGCCGAAGAAGGTGGTCCAGATGCCTTCGCCGGCGCCCGGTACCTGATCTGGCAGCAGGCCAATCGCACCGCCAGCGCGCAGCGTCTTGAGCAGCGTACGCACGCCTGATAAATTGGCGGGTGCCAGCGACAGGCCCTCGCGCGCGCGCGCCTGTTCGACCAGAGGCTTGAGCGATGGCTTGCGCGGCGGGCGGTACAGCGCGGTCAGTGGCGCCTGACGGGCAATCGCTTGCGCGATGATTTCGAAGCAGCCCAGATGCGGTGTCAGAAAGATCACACCCTGACCATCATCGAGCGCGGATTGTGCAATCGACCAGTCATGCAGCTCGGCGCTTTTCAGTACGCGCGCGGGTTTCGCGCACCAGATGAAAGGCAGCTCGAATACATTTTTACCTGCTTCGACAACCGCAGATGTCAGCAAATGCGGATAGCCCGCATGCGCGAGATTGTCGCGAAGACGGCGTCTGTAAGAGGGTGAGCAAGCGTAAACCACCCAGCCAGCGGCCGCGCCCAGCGCATGCAGAACGGGCAGCGGCAGCAGAGAAAGGAGTTGAAACAGACGGAGCAGCATTGGGAGGCGATGCGGAGATTTTGCTGAATCGAGGCAAGTTGCGTAAAATAGCACGAAGTCGTACCCGCCGAGTTAATAGACAACTTGCGAGGCGGTTTAAAAATTTCGCTAAAGCGTCGCAGGTTCACCT
>JAIXXZ010000075.1 GCA_027490465.1 Oxalobacteraceae bacterium | reverse complement strand
GTCATCACATGCAGGTGAGCGAGTGGGGAATTCGGATCGCATGCGATCCGCCTACGCAGCAGTCATCACATGCAGGTGATGACAATGTTCGGCCTTACAACTCTCCATACGACGAGTGTTATTTGCCATTCACCTTCACATCCGCACAAAGCAAGTCGTACACAGAATTTTTTACGCCGCCGTCATTAGCCGCCATCCATTCCATGTAAGGTTCGTTCACCTCATGGGTCAGGTCTTTTCCCATTTGTGTGAAATCTACGGAGGCAAGTAATCGAACTTTTTTGGAGGGGCAGTTCGCTTCCCATAAAAATTTGCTTGCGCGCCAGGAGAACTGTGGTTTTGATTTGGAAAAAATCACCATGATCGAGACTTTGGGTTTGTCCAATTTGTGTGGGCTTCTGGGCTCGTATCGGGTGGCTCCCATAATCAGACTATCGGGCTCGTAATACAAGACCATACTCAGATCATTGTCACGTCGCTCGGCGAATTGGTGCCACTCTGCAAAAGCTGCGGGGCTTATCAGAAGTAGTGCGAGTAAAAGTAAGGAACGCATAGTGCTCCGCCTGAAGATAGATCTGATCTGTTTTGCGCTGGCCAAGCGACAGTGTACTGGTTCATCGAAAAAGCACCTTAAGCAGCGGGGTGGTACCCATCGCTATTGTCCTCGGGCACACTCAGCGGCTAAGCCACTATGCCAGCATTTAGCTGTACTTGCTTTGTCGAGGTGACGGTCCATCCAGCCCGAAAAGTAGTCGGCTCTTTATGACTCTTTATAATCGGCACCTTGTTTCAACCGCAGTGCATTTCAAGTTTTCATTTTTGCAAAACAATCATGCGAACTCGCGAATGCGCCACATCACACAGAGATGAATATCATGCTCCTGAAAGACAAAGTCGCCATCATTACGGGTGGTGCGGGTATTAACGGTTTGGGTTTTGGCACTGGCCGCCAGATGGCTGCTCAAGGGGCTCGCGTGGTGATTCTGGATCTGGAGCCCGCCGATCCCGGTGCTGCCGCTGCAAATCTGGGTGAGGGGCACCTGGGCCTGGTCACCAACGTGACCGATAAATCGCAATGCGAAGCTGCGGTGGCAGCGGTCGTCACGACATTCGGTCGCATCGATATCCTCGTCAACAATGCTGGTATCACGCAGCCGGTAAAAACGCTCGATATTACGGGTGCCGATTACGAGCGCATATTGGATGTCAGCCTGCGCGGTACTTTGTACATGTCTCAGGCTGTTCTGCCAACGATGCGCGCACAGAAATCGGGTTCTATCATTTGTATTTCTTCGGTCTCAGCGCAGCGCGGCGGCGGTATCTTCGGCGGTCCGCATTATTCGGCGGCTAAGGCGGGTGTGCTGGGTCTGGCTCGTGCGATGGCGCGCGAGTTTGGTGCCGAGGGCATTCGCGTCAATTGCATTACGCCTGGTCTGATTGAAACCGATATCACCAAAGGCAAGCTGAGTCCCGAACGCAAGAAGGAGATCGAGGACACGATCCCGCTTGCACGCTTGGGGCGCGCTGATGACGTGGCTGGTGCCTGCGTGTTTCTGGGCAGCGAACTCTCGGCTTACTGCACCGGTATCACGCTGGATGTGAACGGCGGCATGCTGATTCACTGAGAGTGATTGCCGCACTACCCCGAATCTCTAACGTATTTCTTTAAGCGAGCGTTATCTCGCCACGACTATTTATCAACGGAGAATGTCATGTCTGATCTCTCGGCACTCGAGAAGCATGCCTATCGCATACGGCGCTTCGCACTGCGTATGGGTGAGGTGCAGGGCCAGGGTTATATCGGCCAGGCTCTGGGTTACGCGGATGTGCTTGCAGTCGCTTATTGTCATGCGATGAATTTGCGCGCCAAAGAACCTGAGTGGGAAGGTCGTGACAGATTTTTGCTCTCGCATGGTCATTATGCAATTGCTCATTATGCGGCCCTCATCGAGGCCGGCATTATTGATGAAAGCGAGCTCGATACCTATGGCGGTGATGACAGTCATCTGCCGATGTCGGGTATGGCGACTTATACGGCGGGTATGGAGATTTCTGGCGGCTCACTGGGTCAGGGTTTGGCGATTGCGGTGGGTATGGCGCTGGGTCTGAAACACAAAAAGAATCCCGCTTTCATTTACAACTCGATGTCTGATGGTGAGCTGGATGAAGGTGCGACTTGGGAAGCGGCGATGGGTGCTGCGCATCATCGGCTGGACAATCTGATTTGTCTGGTCGATATCAATAATCAGCAAGCCGATGGTCCTTCAGGCAAGGTGATGGGCTTTGAGCCGCTGGTAGACAAGTGGGCGGCTTTTGGTTGGCATGTTCAGCGCGTGAATGGCAATGAGCTCGGTGCAGTGGTCGCTGCATTTGACGCAGCGCGTAGCTGTGCTGAAGCCAAGCCGCGCGTGATTTTGTTTGACACGCTGATGGGCAAGGGCATTCCTTTTCTTGAGCAGCGCGAGAAGAATCATTTCATCCGTGTCGATCCACCCGAGTGGCAGCAGGCGCTGGCCGTGCTCGATCAGTCTCAATCTTGAGGAGTCTTCGCATGAACGCCCCTGTTGCTGATAAAAAGCCCCGCTTGACTACCTCGGCGATGATCGCTTCCATCGCTTCCGAAGGGCAGCGTGTGACCGCTGCGCCATTCGGGAAAGCATTGGTGGCTTATGCAGCCGATCATCCTGAGGTGGTGGGTTTGACGGCGGATCTCGCGAAGTACACCGATCTGCATCTGTTCGCCCAAGCATTCCCCGAACGCTTTTACCAAATGGGTATGGCCGAGCAGTTGCTGATGGCAGCTGCCGGTGGCATGGCTAAAGAAGGCTTGACGCCATTTGCAACGACTTATGCCGCGTTTGCGACTCGGCGCGCACATGACTTTATTCATCAGGTGATTGCTGAAGAAAATCTGAATGTGAAAATCTGCTGCGCATTGCCTGGGCTGACCACAGGCTATGGACCGAGTCATGCAGCCACTGAAGACATCGCGATGATGCGTGGCATTCCCGGACTGACGATTGTGGATCCCTGCGATGCACTGGATCTGGAGCAGGCGGTGCCGCAGATCGCACAGCACAAGGGGCCGGTTTACATGCGACTTCTGCGCGGTAATGTACCTTTGGTACTGGATGAGATGGAAGGCTATCAGTTTGAGCTCGGCAAGGCCAAGCCGCTGCGCGATGGTGCTGATGTGTTAATTATTTCATCCGGTTTGATGACGATGCGCGCGATTGAGGTGGCCAAGGTGCTGGCTTCTGACAAAGTAGATGTCGCGGTGCTGCATTGCCCGACCATCAAGCCTCTGGATGAAAAGACGATTGTTGATGCGGTGCGCAGCAAATCACGCTTGGTCGTGGTCGCTGAAAATCATTCTGTCATTGGCGGACTTGGCGAGGCGGTCGCAAGCGCGCTGCTGCGTCATGGGGTGCAGCCTGGGAGTTTTCAGTTGGCGGGTTTGCCAGATGTGTTTCTTGACGCGGGTGCGCTGCCGACGCTGCACGATCGTTACGGCATTAGCTGCGATGCATTATCAGCACGCATCAAGGAGTGGCTGAAATGACGACGACGATGAAGGCGCAAGAAACCCCCATGAATATCACCTTCATCGGCGTGGGCGCGATTGGTTTGCCGATGGCACTGCATATTCAGCGTGCAGGCTATCAGGTCACTGGCGTTGATGTATCGGAGGCGGTTGCGACCAATGCGACAGCAAACGGCATTGTTACGGTGCGCAGCTTGTCTGAAGCGCCACCTGCATCGATGGTGGTGGTGATGGTGGCGACGCCGGCGCAGTTGGCGACCTTGGTCGGGGGTATTGCCGAACTTCCGTCGGGTCAGGTGTGGGTGATCATGTCCACGGTCGGGCCGCAGTCGGTGCGTGAGCAGGGCGATATCTTGCGGCGACTGGGGGCGCGTGTTGTGGATGCGCCTGTGACTGGCGGCGTCGCGCGGGCGAAGAAGGCCGAGCTCGTTATCTTTGCTGCCGGAGCGGCAGAAGATGTGGAGGCAGCAAGGCCTGTGCTTGATACGATGGGCAAGGTACACATCACGGGTTCGCAGCCGGGCGACGGACAAAGCATCAAGGTGGTGAATCAGCATCTGTGTTCAGTGCATCTTGCCGCTGCCGCAGAAGCATTGAGTCTCGCGCGTTCGCTGGGGCTTGATCCGGCAGCGGTGTTGTCGCTGGTGGAGAAGGGTGCTGCGGGTTCCTGGATGTTGTCGGATCGCGGGCCACGCATGATCGCGGACACGGATGTGCAAGTGACGAGTGCGATCAATATTTTTGTGAAGGACAGCGGACTGGTGGCGGAAGCCGGTGCGTCTTGTGGTGCGCAGTTGCCTTTGCTGGGTATCGCGCATGCGCGTTTCTGTCAGGCGGCCGACATGGGTCTGGGTGTGCGTGACGATAGCCGCGTGATTGAAACCTGGGGTTAAGTCGCAATATTCGACATATCGGCCATATCCGCTTGGCTCTTTGCCCGACGTTGTAGTGGCAGACTGTGGCGTGACTTTGGGGGCCGGGCACGGCGGACTTCGGGGCGCTTTGGTTGGCAAGTGATACGCCCTCGACGTATACTATGGGGCTCACACGCCTCGAATCAGGCGCCTTTCGAGAGAATTACGCGGCTAGCCCGCGTTTTTTTATGGTGTTCACGGTCGACATTTGATCGTCTAACCGCAGAGCAGGAGTACTTCATGGTTTCAGTTCGACTTCCCGATGGCTCGCAGCGTCAGTTCGATGCTCCCGTCACTGTGTCGCAGGTTGCTGCATCAATTGGTGCCGGTTTGGCCAAGGCCGCCCTCGCGGGCAAGGTCGATGGCAAGCTGGTCGACACGTCGTATCTGATTGAGCGCGATGCCGATCTATCCATCGTCACGGACAAGGATGCTGATGGCATTGAGGTGATTCGCCATTCAACGGCGCACTTGTTGGCGTATGCGGTGAAGGAGCTTTTTCCGGATGCGCAGGTTACGATTGGCCCGGTGATTGATAGCGGCTTTTATTACGATTTTTCATACAAGCGCCCCTTTACGCCGGAAGATCTCGAGGCGATTGAAAAGAAGATGGCTGAGCTTGCAAAGAAAGATGAGCAAGTTGAGCGCAAGGTGCTGCCACGCGATGAGGCGGTGGCGTATTTCAAGTCGATCGGCGAGGCTTACAAAGCCGAGATCATTGCATCGATTCCTGCCGGTGAAGATGTGTCGCTCTACAGCGAAGGTAAATTCACCGATCTGTGTCGTGGTCCGCACGTGCCCTCCACAGGCAAGCTGAAGGTCTTCAAGCTGATGAAGGTAGCCGGTGCCTATTGGCGCGGTGATTCCAAGAACGAGATGCTGCAGCGTATTTACGGCACGGCCTGGGCGAAGAAAGAAGATCAGGACGCTTATCTGCACATGCTGGAAGAGGCAGAGAAACGCGATCACCGCAAACTGGGTCGGCAGCTGGATCTGTTTCATTTCCAGGATGAGGCACCGGGACTGATTTTCTGGCACCCGAGAGGCTGGACGGTCTGGCAGCAGGTGGAGCAGTACATGCGCCATGTGTACCAGGACAACGGCTATCAGGAAGTGAAAGCGCCGCAGATCCTGGACCGCACGCTGTGGGAAAAGTCCGGTCACTGGGACAACTACAAAGACAATATGTTCACCACGGATTCGGAGAATCGCCACTACGCGCTCAAGCCGATGAATTGCCCGGGCCATGTGCAGATTTTCCGCTCCAATATGCATTCCTATCGCGAGCTGCCGCTGCGCTATGGCGAATTCGGCCAGTGCCACCGCAATGAGCCCTCGGGCTCGCTGCACGGGATGATGCGGGTGCGCGGCTTTACTCAGGATGACGGCCACATTTTCTGTACCGAAGACCAGATCCTCGACGAATGTGTGGCTTTCACGGCGCTGCTGCAAAAGGTCTATCGGGACTTCGGTTTTACCGAGGTTATTTACAAAGTGGCAACGCGCCCCGAAAAGCGGGTGGGCTCGGACGAACTCTGGGACAAGGCGGAGCAGGCGCTGATCGCCTCGCTGGAGCGTTCCGGTTGCGCTTACGAGATTACGCCGGGCGAGGGCGCGTTCTACGGTCCGAAGATCGAATACACGCTGAAAGACGCGATCGGCCGGCCTTGGCAGTGCGGCACGATACAGGTGGATTTCTCGATGCCGGTGCGTCTGGAGGCCGAGTATGTGGCCGAGGACAACACCCGCAAGGTGCCGGTGATGCTGCATCGGGCTATTCTGGG
>JAIXXZ010000046.1 GCA_027490465.1 Oxalobacteraceae bacterium | reverse complement strand
GCGACGAGTTCAAAAGCTCCCCAGCCACCCTCGGCACCTGATTTGAACGGATTGTAGGGTTTGACACCTTTGAATGACGCATCTTCACCGGTCAACAGATAAGAGCCTGCGATCTGCCAGGCGCTATTGGTGACGTTCGCAGTGGTGGTGCCAGCGCTATTGCTGATGTCCTGTTTCACCGCCGCGTATTCTGCAATGATGCCCAGAGGGCCATTGTAGTAGTAGGCTTGCGGTGCGATGCGTTCGCGCCGGCCGTTGGATCGGGCGCCAGAGTACGCAAAAAAGTTGTAGGCCTGACCCGCGGTTTTGTAGGAAGGCAGCGAATTCGAGTTGGAATCGTTACTCCATGTACCTGCGATACCCACACCTAAACCTGCCAGCGCGCTATCAGTACCGGCAAAGGGCGTAGAAAACACACGGGCGGCAAAGTCCTTGTGATTGTTTTCGTCTTGTGTGGTGAAGTTTTCACCGCCATCCCTGACACCGTTAAAATAGCCGACCGCGTAGTTCAGCTTTTTATCCAGTGCTTCACCATACAGCGAGAGACCAAAATCCCGGTTGGGCAGAATATTGTTGCTGACATAGCTGCGCTCGATGAATTTGATATCCGAGCCGCTTTGCAGGCGTTCCAGACCGACGAAGGGTTTGAATTTGCCGAACCGGAAGGAATAGGCGGGGTCAAAGCGCGCGTCAAGATAAGCATCGATGACACGCGATTTGTTCTGCGAAATGCCAGTGATAGCAGATCCGTCACCGCTCTCTGCGAATTCTGGTGTAAAGCGGAAACCGTATTTGCCGAAGACAGTACCTTCAAAAGTCGGACGGATACGGCGTGCAAGAAAGCCATCGTAAATTGTCACGGCCGGTGCCGAGCCGCCGAAGTCACGGTAGTCAAAATGTACCAGGCCACGAAGCCTGTACTCGAACTGTCCATCAGCCGAGTTGATACCGAATCCCTTGTCGCTAGCGGTGACTGTCGGAGCTGCCTTTTGTTTGGCGGCGACATCCTCGTTAACGATCTCCTGCTTGCGACCGAGGATACGGATTTTCTGATCCAGTTCTTCGATCTGCGCTTTGAGTTTCTCGATCTCGGCAGCGTCATTCGCATAAGCGGGGAGGGTGGCAGCGATAGCGCTGGCAATGAGCAGGCGCGACAAGGGCCTGCCCAGGACTTTAGGTCCTGAGTTCATAGGAAATCCTTTCTTTTTTGGGAAGAGGCAGGCCGGTTGTGCTACCGGCCGCTGGAGTGTTTACTTGGGGAGGTAGATCTGATCGAAAATGCCGCCGTCAGCGAAATGCGTTTTCTGCGCCTTGGTCCATCCACCGGCAATCTCATCCACGGTCAGCAGCTTCAGTTTTGGAAACTGAGACGCATATTTCGCGGCGATTTTTTCGTTGGTGGGGCGGTAGTAATGTTTGGCAGCGATTTCCTGACCCTCTTCGCTATAAAGATGCTGCAGATAGGCTTCGGCGATTTTGCGTGTACCACGGCGGTCGACGACTTTGTCAACAATGGTGACAGGTGGCTCGGCCAGGATGCTGAGCGACGGGACGACGATTTCGACTTTCTCCGGGCCTAATTCTTTAATGGCCAGCAAAGCTTCGTTCTCCCAGGCCAGCAGCACGTCGCCGATGCCGCGCTCCACAAAGGTGGTGGTCGATCCGCGTGCGCCCGAATCGAGTACTGGAACGTTTTTGTAGATCTTGGCCAAAAATTCCTGCGCGGTTTTTTCATTGCCGCCAGGCTGTTTCAGTGCATAGCCCCAGGCTGCCAGATGATTCCAGCGTGCGCCACCGGAGGTTTTGGGGTTCGGTGTAATTACCGATACGCCGGGACGGGCCAGATCATTCCAGTCTTTGATTTTCTTGGGATTGCCTTTGCGAACGAGTAAAACAATCGTCGAGGTGTAGGGGGCGCTGCTGTGTGGCAGTCGCTTTTGCCAATCTTTGGCGATGAAGCCACGATTCGCGATTTCGTCGATGTCATAGGCCAGCGCCAGCGTAACGACATCTGCTGCTAGACCATCGATGACGGCACGTGCCTGTTTACCCGAGCCGCCATGCGATTGCTTGATCTTCAGCTCGTCGCCACTTTTGCTCTTCCAGAGGGTGGCAAAGGACTTGTTGAAGTCTTGATATAGTTCCCGTGTCGGGTCGTAAGAGACATTGAGAAAACTGACCTCCGCCGCGTGTGCTTGTGATGCCAGTCCAAGCGCGAGGATGAAGGACAGAGATTGGATGAATCGCATGCTTTTTCTCCGTAATGAAAATGGTGAGCCTGAAGCTTAATCAGCCATGCGTCATTTCCAAACGAATATTTCCGGACATACTTATACGGTAAACAAATAAAAGTCAGGTAAGTACTGGACGGCCTCTCAGGCTGGGCGATTACGAAGATGAATGCCCATTGGGTACAGGTCCGTCGCCTGCACCGAGGCTGGATGCTGGGAGATCCGCAAAAGCAGGGGAGATATGTCTGGCAGAGCTGCCGGGGTACGGGGAAAATCAATGAAGGATGGACACAAGTGCATCCAGAGCGCCCTGCGGCATTGAAAACTATGCCTTGGCGCTCGCGCGAATTATTGCAATTTTAAAAACCAATTACCGCCATTTGACCAGTTCAAGCTTTCTCATGCCCGCCAGAATCGCAGGACGGCAAGATTGCGCGAAGTCATTCCGGTACTCGCTTGGCGGCATCCAGCCACGCTTGCGCCAGAGGCTTTGCACATCGGCTTTGCGACGGATGGGGAGATCATTCGCAGCCGGAGCGGTGTAGGCCAGATTTGTTATCATTTCAACAACTCCTTCGTAGGGGTGGCTGTCGCGGTGGTGCTCCAGCCTGGCCTGATTATACTGTACAAACATACAGTATATTTCTCTCCGCCTTTTGGGCGGATGGGCGTGGGCTCTATTGTGCCACTGTTCTGATCGGACCCCCGAAAAGCCATTTTGGCGCGCTGGCAGGGGGTGGACCATCAACTTTTGACCCGCACATTGAATTGCGTTTTGCGACATCGCAGAAAAATCGCGCGAGCATCATGTGGTCGCCTCGAAAAGCGAATGCATCTGGTTGGTGAGGCTTGGTGAGACGCTGAGTAAAGCGAAGTTTCATGGCGAGCCAGCGCAGCTGTGCGATACGAGGTTAAGCAAAATCAAGGACTTATCACGATTGATTTAGCTGAAAGAGTTTCCGGTTTTATTTAATCCGTGCTTCCTCAGATGTCGACCGCATCGCAAGATTTCTCCGGCGCAGGGGAAGCGAATCGGGCGCGGTGGTGCATGGCAAAGCTGGTAAACTCCCAAGCATGCGAACCTTCCTTGCGCTTGTGCTGATCGCCGTGATGTCCCTGCAGGCTGCTGCAGCGGCGGTGGGTTCGTACTGTCAGCATGAGCATGATGCGGTGGTCAAGCATGTCGGCCACCATGACCATCAGCACAAAAAAGCGCAGCAGGACGCATATACCGGTACGGATCTCGACTGCAGTATGTGCCACGTCGGTGTGATCTTCGGATTGCTCTCCGAACTTAACCTGGTCACCCTCACTCTTCCTCACACTGATCTGGTGGCGGTCATTGCCGGTCACGTGCCCGCACCCCCATTCGATCGACCTGAACGCCCCAACTGGCCCGCCCTTCTCTGATTGACTGAGTCGCCGAGCCGCTGCGTGTTTTATCTGCTCTGCAGATCCCCGGGCGCACCGAGATACGCCAAGCCTTCTTGGCTGCCAGTTATTGGCTTCTCGCGCCGCCTCTTCTCTGCGCAGTGACACGACGACATCAGCTTTTGCGCGTATCCGTTTCTGGAGGATCAGATGTCACGACGAAAAAGCAATTCAATGGCGCCCCTTGCGTTGGGGCCGCTGCGCATCATTACGCTGAGTATCGTTTGCGGGCTGCTGTCGGTAGGTGGGACCTACGCGCAGAACGCATCACAGGCGCCTTTATGGGACGACCCGTCACGGTCAGGTGATGAGGGGCGTATGTTTCAGGAGCCCGCGGGACCACTGACGATGGAGGCTGCGATACGTCTTGCGCTGGAGGTCAATCCCACGATTGCAGCCGCTCGTCGCGAAATAGAAGCGAGCGAGGCGCAGATATTGCAGGGATCTCTGCGACCGAATCCCGGGTTCAGCTATACCGCAGAAAATGCCGGCCGGATCTCGCGCTCAAGCATGGCACAGGTGGAGCTGCCTATCGAGCGTGGTGACAAACGCGCCGCTCGTGTGGCGGCCGCGGAGCGCGGGCGCGATGTTGCCGTGTCAGACCTCAGTGGTCGTCAATTGAAAGTGCGTGCCGCCGTGATGGCCGCATTCTTTGATGTACTGGCGGCGCAAGAGCTGATGGCGCTCGCTCAGGACAGCGTCACTCTTGCTCGTCGCGCCACGGATATTGCGGCCAAGCGCGTAGTGGCAGGCAAGGTGTCGCCGGTCGAAGAAACCAAGGCGCGCGTGGCCGAAGCCGGTGCCCGGGTCGTGTTGACGCAGGCCCAGAGCGAACTGCGCAACGCGCGTCGACGTCTTGCCAGCCTGTGGGGCAATTCCTCACCTCGTTTTAGTGAGGCGCAAGGGAATGTCGACTTGCTTCCCCCCATGCCGGCGCGTGAGTCGATAGAACAGCGCCTCGGTACATCGCCTCTGATTCAGCGTGCGCAACTCGAACTGGAGCGACGCAAGTCGCTGGTCAATGTCGAGCAAAGCAAGACCATTCAGGATTTCACGGTGAGCCTGGGTGTCCAGCGACGCGAAGAGGCATTGCAGGAGCAGATGCGGTTCGGCATTTCAATACCGATACCAGTGTTCAACCGTAATCAGGGTAATTTGCTCGAAGCCTTGCGCCGCGAGGACAAGGCACGTGATGAATTGGTCGCTACTCGGATCGCGCTGACCAGTGATGCCTATCAGGTGATTGAGCGGCTGAGCGCACGCCGGCAGGAGGCGGAGCTGCTGCGTGTCGAGGTCTTGCCCGGTGCAAAGAGCGCCTATGAAGCTGCCACGATTGGATTCGAGAATGGCAAGTTCAGTTTTCTGGAGGTGCTTGATGCGCAGCGGACTTTTTTCGGTGCGAAATCCCAGTACCTCAATGCGCTGGCAGCGGTACATCGTGCAATGACGGACCTCGAAGCTATTCTCGGTCAGCCCGATGCGGCAGCTTCGCTTGAGCCCAAGCCTCCGGGCAGCAGGTGACGATCATGAACAAATCAATCAAGACTTCGGGCAAAGCGCAGTTACTGGGAGTTCTTCTGATCATTGTGGTGGGAGCCGTGCTGGCGACACTGATCCTCACAAAGTCGGAAAAGAAACCGGTTGGCAAGCAGGACGATGATGGGCCAGCTCCAGCGCAGGTGCAGAGCAACCCGAAAGCCGCGCATGAGACCGCACATGTGATCATGGATGACGGTCAGGTCAGTGCATCGGGCATCGTGGTTGCAGCAGCAGGTGCTGCACAGATTGCATCGGTGGTGCAGTTTCCGGGCGAGATTCAGCTCAATGATGATCGCACCGTTCATGTAGTCCCGCGCGTACCGGCGATTGCCGAGGCTGTGCTCGTGAGTACCGGTCAGACCGTTCGCAAGGGCCAGGCTCTGGCCGTGTTTTCGAGTCAGGTCATTTCGGAGCAGCGCAGTGCGCTGCAGAGTGCGCAGAAGCGGCGGAGCCTGGCGCTTACAGTGCATGACCGTGAGAAAAAACTCTGGGAGCAAAAAATAACAGCCGAGCAGGATTTTCTACAGGCGCAAGCGGCACTGCGCGAGGCAGAGATTGCCGTTGAAAATGCACAGCAGAAGCTGAGCGCACTGGGTGTTGCGGCAGGTACTGGTACTGGCTTGAATCGCTTTGAATTGCGGGCACCCTATGATGGCCTGGTTGTCGAGCGCAAACTCAGTGTTGGTGAGGCGGTCAGGGAAGACACGCACATCATGACGATCTCCGATATGTCCTCGGTCTGGGTCGAGGTCAGTATCCCAGCCAAGGATCTGCCACTCTTGCGCGTTGGTGCCAAGGTACTGGTTCGCGCCACCGCATTTGATGCCAAGGCAACGGGCACGGTTGCCTTTGTAGGCGCGCTGGTGGGTGAACAGACCCGGATGGCCAGAGCCCGCATCCTGCTCGCCAATCCTCAGGGCACCTGGCGACCTGGGCTGTTTGTCAGCATCGAAGTCAATGCCGCCAATCTTAAGGTACCGGTGGCTGTGGAGACCGAGGCAGTGCAGACGCTGGGGAATCGTCAGGTGGTGTTCGTGCGCGAAGAGAAGCGATTCGTGCCGCGTAGCGTAAAGCTCGGTATCAGTGATGACAAATATATTGAGGTACTGGAGGGCCTGCCAGCAGGCACACCTTATGCCGCGCGGGGCAGTTACATCATCAAGTCCGAGCTGACCAAAATGACGTCAGAAGAAGGCTTCTGAGCCCGACAGGAGTCTTGCCATGTTCGAGAAACTGATTCAATTCGCTATCAACCAACGCGCGCTGGTGCTCCTGGCCGCTCTGGGTGTGGCACTGGCCGGCATGCTGAGTTATCAGCAGCTGCCGATTGATGCTGTGCCGGATATCACGAATGTTCAGGTGCAGATCAACACGGAAGCACCCGGTTATTCGCCGCTCGAGGCAGAGCAGCGGATCACGTATCCCATCGAAATCGTGATGGCTGGCTTACCCAATCTGCAGCAGACGCGCTCTTTGTCGCGTTACGGTCTGTCGCAGGTAACCGTGATTTTCAAGGAAGGTACCGACATTTATTTTGCGCGCCAGATGGTCAATGAGCGCATCACGCAGGCGCGGGACAAACTGCCACCGGGCGTGACACCCACGATGGGGCCAATCGCCACGGGTCTGGGCGAGATTTATCTGTGGACTGTCGAAGCAGACAAGCGTGCAAAAAAAGCGGATGGCTCACCGTACACCGATACGGATCTGCGCGAGATACAGGACTGGGTGATCAAACCTCAGTTACGCAATGTCTTGGGTGTCACCGAGATCAACTCCATTGGCGGCTATGTGAAGGAGTACCAGATTGCGCCCAATCCCGAGCGACTGGCTTCACTCGGCGTGTCCATGGAAAATCTGGTCGCTGCCATTGATCAGAATAATCACAATACCGGCGCAGGTTATATCGAGAAGCGGGGTGAGCAGTATCTGGTGCGAGCACCAGGGCAGGTGCTTACTTTGGAAGACATTCGCAATGTCGTCATCAAGAATGCCGGTGGCATTCCGGTGCGCGTGCGGGATGTGGCTGAAGTGGGCATCGGTCGTGAATTGCGTACCGGTGCGGCCACGGCCAATGGCAAGGAAGTCGTGCTCGGTACCGTGTTCATGCTGATGGGGCAGAACAGCCGTACCGTATCGCAGGCGGTTGATCTGAAGATGAAGGAAATCAATCGCAATCTTCCCGAAGGGGTTCGTGCAGTGACGGTATATGACCGAACGATCCTGGTCGACAAGGCGATCGCCACCGTCAAGAAAAATCTGCTCGAAGGTGCGATTCTGGTGATTGTCGTGCTGTTCGTTTTTTTGGGAAATCTGCGCGCTGCGATCATTACCGCTGCCGTGATTCCACTGGCCATGCTGTTTACCTTTACCGGCATGGTTCAGTATCAGGTCAGCGCCAATCTGATGAGTCTGGGTGCACTGGACTTCGGCATCATCGTTGATGGTGCGGTGGTGATTGTCGAAAACTGTATTCGTCGACTGGCACATGCGCAGGCACTGCAAGGTCGTGCGCTGACGCGCGAGGAACGCTTTCACGAAGTTTTCGAGGCTGCGCGTGAATCGCGCCGCCCTCTGTTGTACGGTCAGATCATCATCATGGTGGTGTACCTGCCGATTTTCTCTCTCTCGGGGGTGGAAGGGAAAATGTTCCACCCAATGGCTTTTACCGTAGTGGCGGCGCTGCTGGGGGCGATGATTTTGTCGGTGACCTTTGTGCCCGCAGCGGTGGCCATGCTGGTGACCGGGCGGGTACAAGAAAAAGAAATCGCGCTGATGGTCTGGGTCAAGCGCTGGTATGTGCAGATGTATGACTGGGTGATGCAGGCCAAGACTGTTGTGCTGACCTTTGCGTTGGTTGCGGCGATACTGGCCGGTTTGCTGCTCACGCGCATTGGCAGCGAATTTGTACCCAATCTCAATGAAGGTGATCTGGCCGTTCAGACCATACGCGCCCCGGGCGTCAGCCTGACCCAAGCGGTAGCGATGCAGATGCAGATCGAGACCACCTTGAAAGCCAAATTTCCCGAGATTGAACGTGTATTCACGCGCATCGGCACTGCCGAGATTGCCACCGATCCCATGCCCCCCAGTCTGTCGGATGGCTACATCATGCTCAAGCCAGTACAAGACTGGCCCGATCCGAGTAAAACACGGGATCAGCTGCTGGAGGAAATTCGTGAGGTGGTCTGGAAAATCCCTGGCAATAACTATGATTTTTCGCAGCCGATTCAGCTGCGCTTCAATGAACTGATCTCGGGCGTGCGTAGCGATGTCGCAGTCAAAATTTTTGGTGACGACATGGATCAGTTGCACCGACTCGCCGAAGAGACGGCAACGGTCATGCGTCAGGTACCGGGAGCGGTCGATGTCAAAGTGGAGCAGACCACGGGTCTGCCCATGCTGACGGTCAGCATCGACCGTCAAAAATTATCGCGCTATGGACTCACGGTCATGGAAGTCCAAGATGTGGTCGCGGCTGCGATTGGTGGCAGCAAAGCGGGTACCTTGTTCGAGGGTGACCGGCGTTTCGATATCGTGGTTCGTTTGCCTGAGAATTTGCGCGGCGATATCGATGCGATGAAACGTCTGCCGGTCACTTTGCCGGTGCAGGGAAGTAACGGTGCGACGGGATTCATTCAGCTCGCCGAGGTCGCTACCTTGACGCTTGCGCCGGGGCCCAATCAGATCAGTCGTGAAAACGGCAAGCGCCGCATTGTCGTGACCTCAAATGTGCGGGAGCGTGATGTCGGCAGTTTCGTTGACGAGGCCAGCCAGCACTTGGCTTCGGTGACTTTGCCGACGGGTTACTGGAACCAGTGGGGTGGGACCTTTGAAAATCTTCAGTCCGCTACGCAGCGTTTGAAACTGGTGGTGCCGGCTGCGCTGTTTCTCGTCTTCGTTTTG
>JAIXXZ010000071.1 GCA_027490465.1 Oxalobacteraceae bacterium | reverse complement strand
GTGGCACTACAATCACGAACGCCCGAACATGGCCTTGGGCGGTATCACCCCCAATCAGCGGCTGGCCATGGCCGCTTAACGCTACTTCAGGCGTCCGTTAAAAATGGGGGGATTACCGATGCAATCCAGGTAAACAATCGGATAGACCGCATCCAAGGAACGCGATTGCCAAGCAGTGATCTGCTCGAGCACGCGGTCGGTGACTTTGGAAATGAGCGTGGCCGAGACATCGGCATCGTACATTTCCTTGAACGCCTCGACGATTTCTCGCGTACTTAGCCCCTTGGCATACAGGGTGAGAATTTGATCGTCCATTTGGGTGAGCCGCGTTTGATGCTTGCGCAGCAGCTGCGGCTCGAACGAGCCGTCCCGGTCACGTGGACTCAGAATCTCGACCTCGCCATGCTGACTTTTAAGGCGTTTGGGCGTGGCGCCGTTGCGGGCGTTGCCCTTTGCCAGTTTGCTATCACCGTGCTTCTCGTAGCCCAGGTGCTCGGTCAATTCGGCGCCAAGCGCAGTCTCGACAGTTAGCTTGAGCAGTTCTCGGGACAGGGCGTTGAGATCAGCCTCAGTTTTAATATCTTTGGCTAGTTCGGCCGCTAGGGCCTGTAATTTGCTGCGTTCCATGGTTGTGCCTTGCATGACGGTTTCCCCTACAAGAGGTTAATTCGCCGTCGGCACTTACACAATTTTATTTACAGGCTCAGTGTCAAGAGCTTGAATCATTCTTATGACCTTAGGTAGATCAGTCGCTAAAACCTCTGCTCCGGTAGAATTCAGTCTGCTAAGGGTGTAGTTCAATGGCAGAACGGCAGCTTCCCAAGCTGCATACGAGGGTTTGATTCCCTTTACCCGCCCCAATGGCAGACTCCAAACCTACGACAGCACATGCTCTACGACCCTACCGAACACCGTATCAAAAGTTTTGTTACTCGCGCGGGCAGGTTGTCGCCGGCACAGGATCGCGCGATTCAGACGCTGGGGCCGACATTTTGTGTGCCGTATCAGAAATCGCTGCTCCATAGCGAGGCTGCATTCGGACGAGCGGCACCGCTGATTCTGGAAATTGGCACCGGCATGGGTGAAACTACCGCTCATATTGCAGCACTGATGCCGGAAAAAAATTTCCTGGGTGTCGAAGTACACACACCGGGCGTGGGCAGTCTGCTAAAGCGTATCGGAGAGCAGTCAATTGATAATCTGCGCTTGATTCAGCATGATGCTTTTGAAGTGGTTACCCACATGCTTGCACCCGAATCGCTGGCTGGGGTGCATGTGTTCTTTCCCGATCCATGGCACAAAGCGCGGCATAACAAGCGTCGCCTGATTCAATCACCCTTTGTGGCGTTGCTGGCATCGCGAATTGTGAAGGGCGGCTATCTGCATTGTGCGACCGATTGGGAAGATTATGCGGAGCAAATGCTGGCCGTGCTGAGTGCCGAGCCTTCATTACAGAACACGACAGATGGCTATGCGCCACGTCCGGATTATCGGCCTGTGACGAAATTTGAAAACCGTGGGTTGAAGTTGGGACATGGTGTTTGGGATTTGGTATTTACCAAGCGCTGAAGCGATATCAGTCCGCACCCTGCTCACACACCAGCGCAATAATTTGCGCACCATAACTCTCCAGCTTCTTCTCGCCCACACCGGAGACCAGCCTCAGATCGTCGAGTGTTACCGGTCCTGCGCGTGCAATTTCACGCAAAGTATTGTCATGAAAAATCACATACGCCGGCAGATTGTGAGAACGTGCAGTCTCCATGCGCCACCAGCGCAATTTCTCGAATAGCGTCTGCTGCGGTGCTGACAAGCCGGTTTCGGTATAGCTGCCGCTGCGCGCCGGTGCGCGCTTTTGTCGTACGGGTTTTTGATACAGGCGCATGGCGACCTGACGCTCGCCGCGAAGTACCGCACGCGCGGCTTCGGGCAGTCGCAAGGAGCCATAGTTGTCGTGATCAATCTCCACCAGTCCCAGCGCAAAGCTTTGTCGCAAAATGGCGCGCCACTCGGCCTCACTTTTGTCAGCGCCAATGCCAAACGTCGATAACTCATGATGACGCCACTGGCGGACTTTTTCTGAATCGCTGCCGCGTAATACTTCCAACACATGCACTGCGCCGAAACGCTGTCCGACACGGTAGATCGTGGAGAGCAGTTTTTGCGTTGCCTCGGTCGCATCAAAAGACACGGGCGGATTAAGGCAGGTATCGCAGTTACCGCATGCCTCCGAGGCCTGATCGAAATATGCGAGCAGGCGCACGCGGCGACAAGTGAGCGTTTCGCATAGACCCAGCATGGCATCAAGGCGAGCCGATTGCATGCGCTTGAAGGTAATATCCGCTTCGGATTCTTCGATCATGCGGCGCTGCTGCACGACGTCCTGCAAGCCATAGGCCATCCATGCATCGGCGGGCAAGCCATCACGCCCTGCCCGCCCGGTCTCCTGATAGTAGCCCTCAATGCTGCGCGGCAGATCAAGGTGAGCCACAAATCTCACATCCGGTTTATCGATACCCATGCCAAAGGCAATCGTGGCCACCATGATGATGCCGTCTTCGCGCAGAAAGCGTGATTGATGCTTGCTGCGTATGGGCGTGTCCATGCCGGCATGGTAGGCCAGCGCGCTGATACCGTTTTCGCATAAAAACTCAGCGGTCTCTTCGACTTTTTTGCGCGAGAGGCAATAGATGATACCTGCCTCACCTGCATGCTCGGTGGTGATGAAATCCAGCAGCTGTCTGCGCACGTTTTCTTTTTCGACGATCTGGTAGCGAATGTTCGGCCGATCAAATGAGGAAATGAACTGCCGTGCCTCATCCAGCTGCAGTCTTTCGATGATTTCAGTGCGGGTTTGTCCATCAGCCGTCGCCGTCAGTGCGATACGTGGGACTTCGGGATAGCGCTCATGCAGAACAGACAGGCGGATGTACTCGGGTCGGAAATCATGCCCCCATTGCGATACGCAGTGCGCTTCATCGATGGCGAACAGAGCGATCTGTACCCCATCCAGCATCTCCAGGCAACGCTGCGTGAGCAAGCGCTCTGGCGCGATATACAGGAGATCCAGTTCACCCTGGCGCAGCGCGCGTTCAACGCGGAGGGATTCATCAAAGCTCTGACTGGAATTCAGAAACGCAGCGCGCACACCCAGCTCGCCTAATGCATCGACCTGATCCTGCATGAGCGCGATAAGCGGCGAGATCACAATGCCACAGCCATCACGCAGCAACGAAGGAATCTGATAACACAGCGACTTGCCGCCGCCGGTGGGCATGAGTACCAGCGCATCACCACCGCGCGCCACAAGCTGAACTATATCGCTCTGAGATCCGCGGAAGGCCGGATAACCAAACACGCTTTGCAGTAAATGCAGCGCGCGGGCCGGCAAGTCATGTTCGGCAGCAGCGGGTGTCAATACACCAGTCGTCGGCACCTTCTATTCCGCCCAGACCAGCCAGCCAGACCACGCCGTGGAGAGCACGATGACACCAAAGACAATGCGATACCAGGCAAACAAGGTGAAGTCATGCGTGCTGATATAGCGAAGCAACCAGCGTACACACAAAAAAGCAGAAACAAAGGCCGCCAGCGCGCCCAGACCAAACATGGGTAAATCGTCCAACGACAGCAGATTGCGTTCTTTGTAGAGCGAATAAATAGTCGCGCCGAACAGTGTGGGAATGGCGAGGAAAAAAGAAAACTCGGTCGCTGCCTTGCGCGAAAGACCAAAAATCATCGCGCCAATGATGCTGGCACCGGAACGACTGGTGCCGGGTATCAGCGCAAAGCATTGCGCGCAACCGACCTTGAATGCATCCAGCACGGTCATGTCGTCAACAGAATCAACACGCGGGCCCTCAGGCTGCAAGCGCTGACGACGCTCCACGATCAAAATAATGATGGCACCGACAATGAATGCCATTGCGACCGGTACAGGCTTGAATAGATGCGCCTTGATGATCTTGCCAAACAGCAGACCCAGTACGACAGCAGGCAGGAAAGCGACGATCAGATTGATGACGAAACGACGTGCGGCATTGTCACGATAAAAATTACGCGCAACATGCGCGATGCGCTCGCGGTATTCCCAGCAAACCGCGAGCATGGCGCCGGCTTGTATGACGATTTCAAAAACTTTGACTTTCTCGCCCGTGAAATTGAGCAAACTGCCTGCAAGAATCAAATGGCCGGTCGAGGAGATGGGAAGAAATTCCGTCAGCCCTTCGACGACACCCATGATGATGATTTTTACAGCAAGCAGAATTTCCATGCGATTGGCTGGCAAGAAAGGCAGAAGGTAAATCGTTGACGCAGATCGCCGTGATGACAGTCACTCATGAGCTTCCGCGTCACTGCACGTTGCTGTGATTTACGATTATTTGGCAGGCTCGAAGCTTACCACGAGGCTGTTCTTGCGGGTCGTTATGCCGGTCGGGACAAAACGCTTGCCAGCCACAATAAATGCATCGGGCGCAAAGGTATACAAGACCGTCTCACCAATAAGATCTTGGGCCAGCTGGGTACCCAGACGGGCGAGGCGGCTTGTGTGGGTACCCGTGGCGGTATCGAGCTTGATGTTCTCCAGCCGTGGCTCGGTCAGAATGACAGCACGGCGCGCCGGATCAATACGCAAACCACCCGAGACAAGCAGTTCGCCTTGCCAGGGTGTTTTTATCAACGGCGGCTGAACACGCGCATCCAGTGCGAGAACGAGTCGCTCGGATGCGGGCTGCAGTGACAGTACCGGATTGCTGAGATTGACCTCAAAGAGATCAAAATAACGCGCATTGAAGGGGAAATTCTTCTGAACCGATTGCTGCAGGCGCGATAGGGGAATTTCAATCTCTTGCGGCGGTAGCAGGCTGGCACAGCCGGAGAGCAAGGTCAGCAGCATCAGCGATGTCAAAACCAGCAAGCGTCGAACTTGCCTCGGAAAATTTGAACTCACACCACCCAAGCTGCTCGCCATGCGTCACTCCCTATCCAACAGCGGTAAAGGCTTCCAGCCGCTGCAAATAATTCAAAGCGTGCTCGCGATTGTCGCCGCACATTTCTGTCGATGGCTTGAGGCTGGCGCAGACAGCAGGCCGATCCGGATGCGCAAACAGCCGACATGCGGAGGCAGCATCAAGCTGCACACAACGAACACCGGCAGGCTTGCCATCGGGCATACCCGGAATGGGCGAAGAAATGGACGGCGCGATGCAACACGCCGCGCAGCCTTCGCGACAGGCGTGGTCAGGCTTACTCATAACGCAGCGCCTGAATCGGCAGCAAGCGCGCTGCTTTGCGTGCCGGATAAAAACCAAAAAAGATACCGATCGCCGCTGAAAAACTCACCGCCAGTGCGATGGATGTCCCGGACAACTGTGTCTGCCAGCCAGCGAACTCGGCAATCATCCAGGAACCCCCGACCCCGAGCGCAACACCAATCAGCCCGCCGACCAGCGAGAGGGTGACTGCCTCCACCAGAAATTGCGTGAGTATGTCGGCGGCACGCGCACCCACCGCCATGCGCAAACCAATTTCGCGCGTGCGCTCGGTGACCGACACTAGCATGATGTTCATGATGCCGATGCCACCCACCAGCAAGGAAACCGAAGCCACAGCGGCTAACAGCATGGACATGACTTTCGAGGATTCTTCCTGCGCTGCGAGCATCTCGGTGAGATTGCGCACGGTGATGGGGTCGGGCTGACCTTCGGCCGTACGCAGGCGCTGACGCAACAAGGCACGTATCTTCTCTTCAGTTTCGCTCATGCTCTCGCCATCGAAGACCTTGATCTGAATCATGCCTACCTGTCGGGGTTTGCCGGCCTCGACACCCACAATGCGATTACGCGCAGTTGATAGTGGCACCATGATCACATCATCCTGATCATTGCCGGTCATGTTCTGACCTTTGCGGCCGAGCACACCGACGATCGTTACCGGCACATTCTTGATACGTATGGTCTGATCCATGGGATCGGCATCGCCAAACAATTCGCGCGCCACTGTCTGTCCGATCATGGCTACCTTGCCTGCACCAGACATTTCTGCGGGCTCAAACATGCGGCCGGATTCCAGCGTCCAGTTACGTACCGTGAAATAGTCGGGCGTGATACCAAACACCTGCGTGGCCCAGTTTGCATTGCCAAACACCACCTGTGCACTACCGCGATAAGTCGGTGCCACTGCTTCGACCTCCGGTACTTCACGAGTAATGGCGGCGGCATCATCTTCAGTAAGATCAGGCGTGATACCGGTGCCGATACGCGCGCCATTGGCAGTGCGCGCGCCAGCGGTGATGATCATCAGATTCGAACCGAGACTTTTGATTTGTTCCTTGATGCGCGCTTCGGCCCCCGAGCCGACAGCCAGCATGGTGATCACTGCTGCCACACCAATGATGATGCCCAGCATGGTGAGTACCGAGCGCAGCAGATTCACGCGCAGGGCATTGAGCGCAACGCGCAAAGTTGCAAGCAGATTCACGACACCACCTCGCCGGCCTTGGCCAGCTTTGCAGCGGCATTGTCAGGCGTATGCGGCGCATCGGAGATGATCTCGCCATCGCGAAAGGTGATGATGCGTGAGGCAAACGCAGCGATATCAGGTTCATGCGTGACCATCACAATCGTCATGCCAGCGGCATTGAGCTGCTGCAGCAAGACCATGATTTCCAGACTCGTGCGCGAGTCGAGCGCGCCGGTAGGTTCATCCGCAAGAATCAAGGCCGGGTCATTGACCAGGGCGCGGGCAATCGCCACGCGTTGCTGCTGACCGCCGGATAATTGCGAAGGATGGTGATCATGACGCGTCGCCAGACCGACCTGCGAGAGCCGCGCCATCGCCCGCTGGCGACGCTGACTGGCCGGAGTGGCGGCATACAACAGCGGCAGTTGTACATTGTCGAGTGCGCTGGTGCGCGGCAGCAGATTAAACTGCTGAAACACAAAACCAATACGACGATTGCGAATCGCCGCCAATGCATCACCACTCATGTCCGATACTTTTTCACCGGCCAGTCGGTACTCACCGGCGGTGGGCGTGTCCAGGCATCCCAGCAAATTCATGAAGGTCGATTTGCCGGAGCCAGACGCACCCATGATGGCAACGAATTCACCCTCGCCTATGGTCAGCGACACACTACGCAGCGCCGCAACAGTATTGGAGCCCATCACATAGGATTTGCTCAGGCCGCGAACTTCAATCAAGGGTTTCATTTTGGGTCAGAACATGCGCGGCGCACCGGCCATCGACGAACCCTTGCGGCTTCCACCACCGCCGCCGCCGCCCTCACCCTTGACGCCCGTAACCACTTCCATACCTTCGGTAACACCCTCGCCGGTGACCTGCACCATCTTGCCGTCAGAGGCACCTATCTTGACCGGAATGGATTTCAACTCACCGTTTTTCAGAACATAAATAGTCGAGCTCGAAGGATCGGGACGTCCATTGCCACGTCCAGATTTATCACCCTCGCCGCGTTTTGATTTGGCTGGCTTGTCGTCCGATGTTTGCGGTGGACGAAACCGAATCGCCGCATTGGGTACTTTCAATACATCCTCAAAGGTATCCGTAACGATGCGCACATTGGCCGTCATGCCGGGCAGTAGCTGCAGCTCGGGGTTCGGCGCCGAGACATCGACCAGATAGGTCACCACGTTCGAGACAACCTGGGCAGACTTGCGAACCTTGCGCACCTCGCCCTCAAAGGTTTTGCCGGCAAACGCATCCACGGTAAACGTCGCGCGCTGCCCGATCTGGATTTTGCCGATTTCGGATTCATCAATCGCGGTGTCGACCCGCATGTCGGCGAGGTCTTCCGCAATGATGAACAGCTCGGGCGCTTGCAGGCTGGCGGCGACGGTTTGCCCCTTGTCGACACTGCGCTTGATGACGATGCCACTCACCGGTGAACGGATGGCGGTGCGCTCCAGATCCACCCGCGCCTGCGACAGTGCCGCCTCACGCTGCTTGACCATCGCAGCGGCATTACCTGCATTCGCGCGTGCCACATCGACTTGAGCCACCGCTGATTTTTGCTGCTCCACCAGCGCATTGACTGTGGCTCGGGCCTTGTCGACCTCGGCCGGTGAAAGAAAGTTTTTGTCCGCCAGCTGCTGCTTGCGATCCAGATCACGACGGGCATCGGCCAGCGTCACCTCGACTTGCGACACCGCGGCGCGCTGCGCGGCAATATTGGCTTGCTGGGTTGCTACCTGAGCACGCGCCGCATCCAGATCGGCCTGCGCCTGCCGGACGCGGTATTCGAAACTTTCGGGATCAATACGGGCAATCAGCTGGTTTTTAGTGACCTGGCTATTGAAGTCGACCAGCACCTCCTTGAGCTGACCGGAAACCTGGGAGCCCACCTGCACCGAGACCACCGGCACCAGAGTCCCGGTCGCCGAAACGCTGGCAATCAGCCGGCCTTTTTCAAGCGTGGCGGTACGGTACTGCGGTGTATCGGGTTTTTTGATGCCAAACCAATACCATGCGCCGGCACCGATCAGAACCACCAGCACTATCAACCCTATCCATCGTGCTTTCACCGAGATCTTCCCCGCAGCTATTGAAGTAAGGGCATGATTTTACTGGGATTGGGTGGCTTTCACCTGAGGCGTGGCTCGAACGACTGGCGCGCAGAGGCCGTGCATGGCCCCGGAAAAAAATACCCGCCGCCCGAAACCTCGGGCGGCGGGTGCTGAAATTAAAAAAGGGGGCGCGGACCTGTGCTTACTGGCTGCTGGAAGAATCACCATCATCGAACGGCGACTCCATGAGTCCCGCCTGTTTTATCCTCTCCAAAGCCGCCGCCGAATTACCCGGGACATTCGGCCTTACCTCCTCAGCAGTCGGGGACTCAGCTACGGAGTCGTCGAATGGTGACTTCGTGAGGTCTTCTTGCGCTAACGTTTCTGAAGACGATGATGAATCACTCGGTTTTCCCTGAATTGCCTCATCATCAATAGACTCCTCAGACACAGATTCCTCGAGCGAGGACTTTGCTAGCTCCTCAAGCGCCAATTCTTCAGAAAATACTGATAAATCATCATTACCTTGCCCGCCTTTATCGTTGGCAATATTTTTCTGAGCGGGCGATAACGAGGCTGTGGCAGCAAGTTGCATAGTCTGTGTTTGTGTCACAGTAGGATTTATGGTTTGGGCGACCGAAGCAGAATTCGCCTTTTGTTCAGCCAAACGTGTATTTTTTGCTTGAGCGGCCACGGCCAAGAGTTCTCTTCTAAAGGAATCTACAAAGTTAGTCTCATTTTTTAGCTTGTTTGGATTATTTTTAATGTATTTATCCAGTGCGACTAATATGTATTCCGCTTTGGCCTCCAGAAATTTTTTATAATTTTCCCTGGGTTCTTTCGATAAATAGTCCCTGAGATACCTTAAAAAATTTGAATCTGGTGATTTGATCCCTGAGTCTTTTATAAATTTACTGATCTCTTTCGAACGAATCCCATATCGTTTGTTCTTCTGTTCTTGGCTTTCTCTCTCTAATTTTTTTTGTGGATGAGAATTTTCTGCTTTTCGCGGAGACTCTGGATCAGTTAATTCCGCACTGAAGTCCTTTGTTGATCTGGCGGAGGTGAAACCCGTTTTTTTCCCCATGAGGGCATGTGCTTTGCCGTAAGCCCTCAGCTTTTTTTCCTGGCCTTCGCCTTGATCTTTTGTATGACTCATAATATCGAAGTAAAACTCATCGATCTGGTGATTAATCACTGTCGCCAAATATCTATTCAAAATATCTAACTTAGCCGACTTAAACTTCTCGGTCTCCTTTTCGGTTGGGACAGAAGCGGTTGAGGGCGTTGCCGCAATAGGTTTACCCAATAAGGTTGCATATACGATGGGCGCAATTCCTCTAGTGTTTATGTAGCCGGCAAGTGCAGATTTTCTTAACCGAATTAGCAGGTCCTGATCAACATTTCCAACAGCGTTCGCCCATTTAACAATTCCTGCATCAATACCTTTCAAGAAATTTCGGAATTCCGGGGTGAAGCCGGAACTGGATAATTTCATTTCCTTACCGAATAAAAAAAAAAAAAAAAAATCAGTTAATGGCTTTATGAGGTTTGCAAAAAATTCATTTTTTCGCAAGCTTTTTGGATCCAATTCTCCTAATTCTGGAGGTACCTGTGGCGCGATGTCCTTGTACTGAATAGCCAATTTTTTCACGATTTTCTGTATTTTTGTCACATCCAAATGCTTTGTAAGCAATTCATTTTGGACCAAGTTGACAATATTAATGTCGGCTTTTGTTTTTTCTTGATCATCATCACCACCAACTTCAAAATCTCCAACTGTCGAAGCACCCCGGTAAATTGTGGACACCTTGCCTTTGTCGATTTGGCTTGTGTATCCCTGGCTTTCAATGCAAATAATTAATTCTGCGAGCTGATCACCGGTTGGGGTCTGACCACTCAGTGCAAGACCGATACTGTCCCGCGCAGACTCGGTCAGCATAGAAGCCGGGAACCTTACAGTCATTTTTTTATCGGATTGTGTTATTGCTGATCCGGAAAATTTAGTGTTTAAATCAAAACCTTTTTGTTTTTCTCCTTTGATTTTTTTATTTTTTTCCCTTTCAGGCAATAAGTCAAAAAATCCTCTTGGGGTGCTGGTTGTGGTCTTTTCCACCGATGGCATTGGTTTGGCGATTGATTTGGCTAGCGTGGTGGTAGTTGTAGTGGTGTTTGTGTTTTTGGTGGTGGTTGTCGTAGCGGTCGCAGTAGCGGTTGTGCTCATTGTCGGCGTAGACGCTTGCGGATTCGACGACTGAACTGGATGCGAAACGGCACGCGGGCTTGCCGGCATCCAGCTCGGCGCACCAGTCGATGTGGTCGTGGTGGTGGTGGTGGTCGTTTCTCTGCGCGTCTTTCGAGGCGAGATAGTCATTTCCTTCCGATCGGATGCCAAGCCTTTAAACGCGTTACCAAGATTTTGCAGCGATAGGTTGGGGACTTTTGGGTTGGTATTTTTTTCTTTGGCAGTTGATTGCTGTTGACGAGGCGATTTCGGCATCTTGGCCTGATGTGACATGACATCATCTTCCGAAAAGCTTTCGTTTTCGTTTTTGAGTTTCTGTTCCACCTGACTTGGTTTCGCGCCTAAAAACATTCTTCCGAAGGTATTACTGGCTTTAGACCCTCCCTGTTCCTCGGGAAAAAGTATGGCCGCGAAGTTCTCGCCATACCCCCCGCGATCGTCATTTAAATCGCTCTCGGTGGGCTCTTTCCCTTCTTTTTCTTCCTTCGATTTCATCTTCGGCGCAGCGTTGGGTTTGACTGAATGGCCCTGGCCGGTGTTTTTTTCTGATTGGCCAGTGGCGCCATCCTTTTTTTTGTCGACATCTTTTTTGTTGTCAGACTGATCCTGCCCATAATTGGGCAGCTGACTTTGAGAGTTACTTCTGGGAAGGCGATCGCTCATAAAAAATTCTCCATTCATCAATATCTGGGGGACAGGTGGCAGGCATGCTTTTGCAAACGCCGGTAGTGCAATGGGTATTGCTCATTACCGTCGCTTTAAAAGAATTTGCTTTTTAGCAATGAAAGCACTGCCATTTTCGTAACCCCTACCGACCTCTGGTTCCGAGACTCAATGCATCTCTGTGTTTCTAATCAGCGTTTAAACTTGACTGATAATTGCCTGCCACCTATATTGCTGACTCGCTAG